>SYOX01000299.1 GCA_005804885.1 Pseudomonadota bacterium | reverse complement strand
TCCGGCGTGACAGGCCGGCGTTATAACCAACTTAACTACCACCCCTTGAAAAAATGAGAACCAGGACTTGCCCTTCTCAGGGCCCTCCCTCGACCTCGCCAGAACATGACGCGAAGAATGGAGAAAGGAAGCGGGGTGGACGGGACTCGAACCCGCGGCCTCCGGCGTGTCAGGCCGGCGTTATAACCAACTTAACTACCACCCCTTGACTTGATGGGCGCAACAGGGATTGAACCTGTGACCCTCGGCTTGTAAGGCCGACGCTCTCCCGCTGAGCTATGCGCCCCGACGAGCAGCGAGGGGCAACATAGCCAACACCCTGAACGCTGTCAATACAATTTCTTGGCCTCGCCCACGCCCTCCAGCACGAAGCCCCGAGCCCCTTCCGGCGTGTCCAGATCCACCAGGATCATCCTGTCTCTGACCGCCGCCCGACGCACCACCCCGCCGACCTGCTCAAGCGCCTCATCCAGCCGATCCGCGCCGCACCCGAGCGCTGACCGCGCCGCCGCCCTGGACATCAACACCGGGTGCCCCGTCAACTCCGGCGACCCGGACAGCGTCAGCATCGACACCCACACGCCCTCCGGATCATCCAGCCCCGGCTCGCCCTCCAGCAGCGCCGACAGCGTCTCCGAAGCCACCAGCGGCACGTCCACCGGCCAGACCAGCACGCCGCTCGGCGCCGCCGTGATCTCCAGCGCCACCCGCAGCCCCACGCACACCGACGAGAACATCCCCCGATCCGGCGCCGCGTTGACCGCCAGGCTCGCCCACCGACCCACCTGCGCCCCGATCACGTCCCCATGATGCCCAAGCACCACCACGATCCGACCCACGCCAGCGGCCCTCAACAGCCGCACCTGACGCGCGATCGCCACCTCCCCCTCCGGCTCGCCCCACGGCGCCCTGAGCGGCAACAGCGCCTTGACCGCCCCCCTCATCCTCGACGACCGCCCCGCCGCCAGGATCACCGCCGTCACCCGACCTGCGCCCGACCTCATCCCCACCCCCTCACCCACGCCAAACCGACCTCGATCCTCACCGCGACTCAAGCCGCCCGCCACCTCGCCGCTCCGCGATCAGCTCCGCGAGCACGCTCACCGCGATCTCCTCCGGCGTCAAAGCCCCTATCGGCAACCCCATCGGCGTGCGCATCCTCGACACCGCCTCGGCCGAAAACCCCCTGGCCTCCAGCCGCTGGCGGAACTTCAACCCCTTGCGCTCCGAGCCGATGCACCCCAGGTAGCGCAGCTCCCGACCCAGCAGCCTCGCCACGATCGCCTCGTCCAGCCCATGATCGTGCGTCGCCACCACCGCGTAGGTCCCCTCCGCCTCAAAGGCCAGCCCCTCGATCACCTCCAGAGGATCGTCGCAGATCACCTCCAAGGACCCCGACACCCCCTCGAAGCGCCCAGCCTCCGCATACTCAGGCCGCGGATCGATCGCCTTGACCTCGAAGCCGCAGCCCGCCGCCATCCGCCCCAGCGCCAACCCCACGTGACCACACCCGAACAGGTAGAGCCTCGGATCATAGGACTGCACCTCCACGAACACGCTCATCCCCCCTCCGCAGCACATCGCCAGCTCGTGCGTCAGGTGTCGCCTGACCAGCCGGCTCTCCCCTGCCTCCAGGGCCTGCCGCGCCTGCGCCACCACCTCGTACTCGATGGCCCCGCCGCCTATCGTCCCCACCTGCCCGCCTTCGAAGAGCACGATCATCTTCGCGCCGCTCTTGCGCGGCGACGAGCCGCTCGTCTCCACCACCGTACAGATCGCAAACCGTCGCCGCGACCGCCGCAGCGACAACACCCGCTCATGGAAGTCCATCCGCCCTCACCCCTGACCCTCCCAGGCCTGGCACAACCCCTGCTTCCATCCCACCGCGACGCCCGGCGAGGACCGGGAACCCCGCAACGACCGACGCTGACAAGCCCGTGGGCCTCAGAAATTCGAGGGAGACCTGACACGCCGCCCGACCCTCGATAGACTGTCGAGCGGCGCCGCTTGACTTGATCACGACGCGCCTTGAACCATCAATCATGCCGATAGAGATCGACGATGACCATCAACACAATCCATAGATCCGGCCTGGCCTCCTTGCTCGCCCTCGCCGCGACGATGACCGCCTGCGGCGACCCCGACACCCCCCTGCCCGACGACGGCGAGCAGACCTTCGTCCTGCCCGACCCCGAGGGCAACTGGATCCTCGTCGACCAGATCCACACCTCCAAGCAGAACCTGGACCTCAAGCTCGAACGCGACAACTACGCCTACCAGGGCATGCACGGCTACCACAGGCTCTTCAAGCACCTGGAGGCCAGGGGCTACCCCTACAGCCAGCTCTCCTACACCCAGTCCGACGAGCGCCTGACCCGCGCCGTCCTCGACGGCTTCAAGGTCCTCTTCATCAACCTCGTCTCCTCCGACCGGCCCGACTTCACCGCCGCCGAGATCGCCGACGTCACCGAGTGGGTCCGCGCCGGCGGCGGCCTCTTCATCATCGCCGACCACACCAACGTCTACTACCACGCCCAGCGCATCAACCCCATCCTCGAACCCATGGGCATCAAGGTCACCTTTCACACCGCCCTGGACCGCGCCCCGGAGTTCTCCATCGCCGGCGGCGCCTGGCTCAAGATCAAGAACTGGGATCGCGCTCACCCCATCTCCGAGGGCATCAAGATCGCCTCCTTCCAGACCGGCGGCCCCTTCGAAACCGACCACGGCGTCGCCTTCCTCTCCCCCGACGGCTTCGGCGACTTCTGGCAGGAGAACCCCAACGACCCCGGCTTCTACGGCAACTGGAGCCGCGACCCCGGCGAACCCCAGGGGCCCCTGCCCGTCGTCGCCGCCGCACCCTTCGGCCAGGGCCGCGTCGCCGTCGTCGGCGACCAGAACATCTTCGGCGACGAGTGGCTCCTCGTCGCCCACAACCTCGAGCTGGCCCTGAACACCTTCGAATGGCTCGCCGACAACGAAAACACCCCCACGCCCCTGCGCGACACCACCCTCGATGACACCTTCACCGTCGGCCTCCCCCTTGAGCAGTCCGACTGGAACATCGGCATCAACTTCTGCGCCGGCTACTTCCCCTTCTTCATCAACTTCAACCGACAACCCCGGATCACCGCCCGCGGCATCCTCGACTTCGACAAGGACTACGACGCGCTCGTCTTCACCGATCCGAGCCACACCTTCTCGGCCGGCGATCTCGACCGCATCAAGGCCCACCTCGACGCCGACAAGCCCCTCGTCATCCTGACCGACCTCACCCGCGCCCGCCAGGGCTCCGTCCAGCTCATCCAGGAGCTTGTCCCCGAGTTCTCCGTCGACGGCCTCCAGGGGCCGCTGACCGCCGCCAACCTGCCCGCCAGCGCCGACCACATCGAGACCGTCCTCTCCGAGACCGAGTTCCCCATCCTGTCCGACACCCTCGACCTCGCCGGCCTGCGCATGTCCGGCCACACCTACCCCACCGGCGTCGCCTGCCCCGAGGGCGTCGCCGACGCCATCCCCACCATGCGCCGCGTCCGCGCCACCTTCGGCACCCCCTTCCTCCAGGCCGAGCTGCCCGACGGCACCCTCACCGACGTCGCCCGCCGCACCCAGCGACCCCAGGGGGGCCAGATCATCGTCTTCCTCCAGGACGGCTTCTGGCGCAACGAGACCCTCGGCGCCGAGCGACAGATGCCCACGCCCGACACCCAGGGCGCTCACCACATCGAATACCGCTTCCACGACTGGCTCATCACCCAGGGCCCCGGCGCCCTCGAATAAGCGCCCACCCCAACCGGGGCGATCCCACGGCCAGCCCCCCTCGCCAGATCGCCGCCCGAGCCTCGCCGCCACACCCCAACTTCACCTGTAATCACGCACACTTGACGAATTCTGCGGCGCCTTGCAACGCTCGCCGCCGCCCACTCTCCGCCGCCGACGCCACGCCAGCGCCCCCGCCAACGACCACAAGAGCCACCCCGGCGACGCGCGGCCCGCGCCCGTCTGACAGCCCTCGGCCTGACCGCCGCCGACCGGGCCGCCCGCCCCCTCCGGCTCGCCGCCCTCCCCCTCTCCTTCCGGCTCGCCCGGATTGGGCTCGCCCCCATCAGGCTCGCCCGCGTCGGGCTCGCCCGCGTCGGGGCTCCCCTCGGCCTCCGCCTCAGGCGACGCCTCGGGCGACGCCTCCGGCGACGCCTCCGGCTCCGCCTCGGGCTCCGGGGTCGCCTCAGGGTCAGCCTCGGCTTCAGGCTCCGGCTCAGGTTCCGGCTCAGGCTCCGGCTCATCGACGCGGTCCACCACCCGCAGCCGCGCGAAGTCCGCCGGCCGCTTGAAGCGCCCGATCCCGCCGCCGAAGGCCAGCCACCCCTCCCTCCCCTGCCGATCGGCCTCGTTGATCAAGAACGAGACAGCCGCCTCGTCCCCAGGCCCCACACCCCGACGCCCGAAGACCACCTCCGCCGGCAGCGACAGCTCATAGCGCGTCAAGTTGCCGCTGCGCCTGATGACCGGCCCCTCCACCTGCGGCATCGCCCCGAAGAAGGCCGTCGACCGCACCTGACCGCCGATCAGCGCGAAGCCCAGCTCCAGATCTCGCCCCGAATAGCCCTCCCCGCCGTCTCGCTCAGGATCGACGGCGATCTGCAGGCTGTCGCCCTGCCAGAGATCGCCCGGCGCTCGGTCGTTGTCATGAACGTCGTCGCTCACGTCCACGAAGATCCCCACCCGGTCGCCGACCAGCCGCACCCGGATCGACGCGCTCAGATCCCCCGGCCCAGGCGCCTGCGACGGCGCGTCGGCGGCCTCGAAGTCCCTCACCGACAACAACACCGCCCCCTCCTGCCCGTACTCGTCATCCACCCCGTCGACCTGCAGCACCCCGGCCTCGAAGACCTCCAGCGTCCTCGGCGGCGCCGGGTTGAACTCGTCGCCGTCCGTCGCCGAAGCGCAACCCGGATCGGCCGGGAAGTCCACCAGCCCGTCCTCATCGTCGTCCTGGCCGTTGGCGCACGCGGGCGTCGGCGGAGACCCCTCCTGGCTGAACTCGGGGTGCGCGTCGATGAAGGCCCGGATCGACCGCGCGGCCGGCTTCTCAAAGCAGGGCTCCCTCAAGCCCATCGCCTGATCGCAACGCCAGAGCCCGTAACCGTCGATGTCGCTCAAGGTGTCATCGGCGATCTCGTAGATGAAGGTGTTCGTCACCCACGGCCGCCGCGCCTGCGCCCGCAGCACCAGCTCCACATAGGTCGCCTGCTCCTCCAGCACCCCCTCCGCGAAGGTCGGGTTGTTCGACGGCCCCGAGCCAGGCGCCCTCCGTCCCGTCTCCGTCATCCAGACCTCCTTGTCGGTCGCCTGACAGGCCTCCATGATCTGCCGCACCGAGCGACGGGTGAAGACGAAGCGCTGCTCGTCGAGCACATTGTCGTAGCTGTCGCCGTCCCAGATGAAGAGGCCCAGCTCCGGGAAGCTCTGGTAGCTGTGGTGGGTCAGGATGTCGATGGCCTGCCGCGCGGCCGGGTCGCACAGCACCGCCTCCAGCTTCACGTCGACCTCCCCGACGTTGGCCAGATCAGGCCCCAGCACCTTGCACGTCGGGCACGCCGCCTTGACGGCCCTGGCCCCCGGCACCAGCACCCGGTTGGCGTAGTCGACCACGTCGCCGCGCTCATAGAACTGCTCAAGGTTGGCCTCGTTCCACATCCCGAAGTGGGTCACGCTGGCCCGCCGCCCTCCCCCGCAGTCGATCCCGGCGCTGTAATGGCGCACGGCGGCAAAGACGAAGGCCTCGTACTTCCCCCGGATCGGCTTCCGGAAGCCCACATAGGGCCGGTTCGGCGCCGAGCAGTCGACGCCGCCGCCCTCGACCGCCCAGCAGGGCGTGTAGGCCAGCGTCATGAAGACCGACAGTTCCCGCGCCGAGGCCTCGCAGACCACCCTGTCCATCACCCCCCAGGTGTACTCGTCCTCGTTGAAGGGGGCCTGCGGGGACCGCCGCTCGACCGGGACGTCGGCCACGTCGCGCTGCCCCTCGAAGAGCTCCCAGTTGCCGTCGACCCGCACCCAGCCCACCCCCAGCGAGCGCGCCTTGTCCAGCAAGTGCTCGGCCCCAAAGGGCACATGGACGTTGACGCCCGCCGCGTTGTCCCCGATCTCCGCGCTGGCCGCGCTGGACACCATCAACCCCGCAACCACCGCCGCCCTCGCCAGACCCTCCCCCCTCGCCCTGCCGCACTGCCTCATCGCCCACCTCGATAAAATCTTGAGTCCAGCGGGGATCATAGGGCGATCTCCCCTGCCCGACAAGCCGACCGCCTCGCTCAGTCCCGCAGCCAACCAGGCCCAAGAAAAGCGAGAGGCCCCGCGGGATATCCCACGGGGCCTCTCTTGACTCTAGACGCCCTTCAGCGTCAGGGGGCGACGAACTCCCAGGGCTCGCCGGGCTCAACCTTCTTGCCGGTGTCGGGGTCCCGGACGAAGATGGTGCCGCGGACGATGGTGCCGCTCGGCGGGATGGGGTCCATGACGACCTGCGTCGAGGTGTAGCCGCCGGTCAGGCCCAGGGCGATGAACTCGGCAAGCTCGGTCATGTCCTCGGCGCGGTCCACCGAGGCGTAGAAGCCGCCCGTCGAGCCAGCCAGGAGGCGCAGATCCTTGATGGACTCAGAGTTGTCCTCGGTGCCCTGGAAGAGCTCGTTGAACTTCTCGTTGGCGGGGCCGAGGCCGACGACGTGGATGGGGATCTCCAGGTTCTGGGCCTTCTCGATGACCTCTTCGAGCGTGGCGCGGCTGGCGGTGTCCTGACCGTCGGTCATGATGATGATGCCCTTGGTGATGGGCTTGGTCTGGAAGTTACGGGCGATGTCGCTGCTCATCAGCTCGAGCATGTCCAGCAGCGAGTCGTAGATGAAGGTGGCGCCCAGCGAGCCGGTCTTCTTGGCGCCGGTGATCAGCAGATCCGAGTCGCTGGTGAAGTCCACCAGGGTGTTGATGCCGTCGTAGCTCTCGTCCTCGTCGGTGCCCCAGTCAAAGATGGCCATACGGCTCTCGGGCGTCCGCGCCATGATCTCCTTGCCGAGCACCTGAGCGGCCTCGACGCGCTTGCGCTCGGGGTCGTGCGGGCAGGTCGGGCACACGTCGGCGAAGGAGAGCTCCATCGAGCCGGAGGAGTCCAGCAGGATCGCAAAGGTCCCCTGCTCCTTGGCCTCCTTGATGTCCACGCCGATGATCTTGGCCTCGGTGCCGGCGGGATCGTCGACCTCGATGATGTACTCGACGTCCGCGACCTGGCCGTCCTCCTCGGAAGGCTCCCCGCTCTCTTCGGCCAGCGGATCGTCGAGCTCGTTCTGGGTCAGCATGTTGAACTCGACCTGGCCGCTCTGGCCGAAGTCAGGCGCCGGGGTGGCGCCCATGAAGACCATCAACAGAGAGAGCAGCAGCCCGAGCGGGCCCTCGATGCAACCGAGCGCCAACAGCGACACGCCGCCGACCCCAAAGGCCAGCAGGTGCTTCTTGCCAAACTTGCGCCCCTTCACCGCGTCGACCTTGCCAAGCATCTCAGTCATGCCCTTTCTCCTTTATCGTTTCAGCCTTCGTTGAGGCCAACCCTGACTTCTCGCCCCCAGGCCTGACGGTGGGGCGCCTTTTCACTCGGGGCCTATGGACGAGGCGTTCACCAGACCATTCAAAAAAATATTCAAAAAATCGGCCCGCGCCCCCATGCGACCCGAAGAGGCCCCATGGATACCGTCGGCGACGACATCCGTGGGGATCAACGGCTACTCAAGCAGCTCGATCAAGAGGCTGTAATCGGTCTGGAAGGGAGCCGGGCCGGAAGGAATCACGCAGACGACGTACTCGCCGCCGAAGTCGAGCTGGCGCGTGATGACCTCGTCGTCATCCTGGGAGGTCGCCTCCTCAAGCAGGACGACGCCGCTGTCGAAGAGCTGGAGGTCGAGATCCCCGTCGGCGTGGATGAAGGTCGCCGTGGCCCGCAGCGTGCCGGGGATGAAGACCTGCATCGAGAAGCAGTCGCGCGAGGCCAGGGCCGGCTCCTCCTCGAAGCACATCCGAAGGCCATCCATCAGGCCAGGGGGGGCAGGAGGAGCCCGGACAGAGTTGTTGTTGGGCTCAAAGAGGTCATCTCGGCAGGTGCCCTCGAAGCACGTCCCCGACTCCAGATCGCAGGAGAAGCCCTCGGGACACTGGTTGTCGTCGAGGCAGGACTCGGCGCAGACGCCTTGATCGCAGGACTGCCCTCCGAAGCAATCCGCGTTGCTCCCGCAGGAGCAGGCGAAGACGCCGTCGAAGCACAGCTGGCCGTCCCGGCACTGGCTGTCCTGTCGACAGCCCGAGGCGCAGAAGGTCCCAAAGTCATCCACGACGCAGATCCGGCCGGGGTCGCAGTCCTCATCGACCCGACAGCCCGAGCCTTCAAGGCACAGGCGCGTCAGCGGGCTGCACACCTGGCCTTCGAGGCAGCTGTCGGGCTCCGTCCGGCATCCAGGCCGACAGAAGCGCTGCTGGGCCAGCTCGTCGAAGGCGCAGAACTCGGCCTCGGGGCATTCGGCGTCGTTCTGACAGGTCGGGATCGAGCAGATGCGCTCCAGCTGACCCTCGACGAGGATCGGCGCGCAAACCTGACCGGGATCGCACTGCGCGTCATTGCGGCAGCCCAGCCGGCAGTTGTTGACGTCCGTGTCGCAGAACTCGTCATCGGGGCACTCGTCGTCCTGCCGGCACCCCTCCACGCACTGGCGCCCCTCCAGATCGCAGATCGTCCCGATGGGGCAGCCGTCTTCGCGACATCCCTGAACGCACTGCGACCCGCGCGGGTCGCAGAACTGGGAATCACCGCAGTCCGCGTCCGCGCGGCAGGGCGCGCCGACGCAGGTGTGGCTCTGGGTGTCGCAGACCAGCTCGAGCTGGTTGTCCTCGCAGTCGAGGTCCGCGCGGCAGCCCGCGACGCAGGTCGACCGGTCTCGATCGCAGAAGAAGCCGGGGAAGCAGTTGTTGTCCTGCTCGCAACCCTCAAGGCACTGGCGCGAGCCCAGGTCGCAGAACTGCCCCAGGAAGCAGCTCTCGGGGCGGCAGCCGTCGGCGCAGCGCGAGGGCCGCTGGTCGCGGTCGCAGAACTGGAAGCCGGGGCAGTCGACGTCGCGGACGCAGGTCAGCCGTTGGCAGGTCCGCGTCAAGCCGTCGCAGAAGAAGCCGAGGTCGCGGCCGCCGCACTGGTCGTCGTTGACGCATCCTCGCTCGCACAGGCCGCTGATCTCGTTGCAGACCTGGCCGGGTTCGCACTCATCGTCGGAGCCGCAGGGCGGGCGGCAGGAGCCGCCGTTGCAGATCTGGCCGGAGGGGCAGTCCTCGTTGAAGCCGCAGGCGCAGACTCTGTTGATCGTGTCGCAGGTCCGTCCTTGCCCGCACTGGCTGTCCTGCCGGCAGCCCGTCACGCAGGCGTTGATGATCCCGTTGTTTTCGCAGATGCGCCCCAGGCCGCAGTCGCTGTCCTGTGTGCAGGTCGTGCTGACGCACTCGCGCAGCTGGACGTTGCAGGCGAAGCCCTCGCCGCAGCTGTCCGGCGAGCTGCGGCAGCCGAGCGCACACTCCCTGCGCTGGAGGTCGATGTTGAGGCTGCAGAACTCGTCAAACTGGCAATCGACGTTGGCCTCGCAGCCGGGCGCGACGCAGAGCTGGCGATCGCCCTCATTGATCCGCACCTCATCGCAGACCTGATCGATGTCGCACTCCTCGTCGCCGCGGCAACCTTCAAGGCAGACCTGATCGTCCAGATCGCAGTAGGAGCCTGGATCGCAGCCGGCGTCTTCGAGGCAGCCCTCGCGGCAGAGCCTCGTCCCGACGTCGCAGAAGGCGCCTCTGGGGCAGAAGCCCACCCGGCAGCCCTGGCGACATTGGGGCGTCTGGCTCGTGAGGTCACAGAACTGCGCCTCCTCACAGTCGTTGTTGTTGGCGCAGCGGACGCCCGCGCAGGCTCGCGTGCCGAGGTCGCATTGCTGGCCTGGGCCGCAATCCTCGTCGCCGAAGCACTCCGGAACGCAGAGGCGGCTGTCGGGCTCGCAGACCTCGCCCAGATCGCAGTCCGCCGCGCTTCGGCATGGGTCGCTGCACAGGCCGTCGTCACAGACTTGAGCGCCGGTGCACTCGGCCGAGACATCGCAGGTGCACTTGAGCGCGCCCTCGTCGCAGGTCTGGTTCGGCGCGCACTGGCCGTCGTCGAGGCAGGCCGCGCGGCAGAGGGGCTGCCCGTCGACCTCGACGCAGCGCTGCCCCTCCTGGCACTCGCTGTCGTCGGCGCAGGGGCCTTCGGTGCATTGCCGCGTGATGGGGTTGCAAAGCTCCTCGCCCTCGCAGGAGTCCGGATTCGTCCGACAGCCGAGTTGACAGATGTCGCGCCCGAGGCGCTCGTCCTGGCCGCAGAACTCCTCGGCGAGGCAGTCCTCGTCGCCGTTGCAGACGGGCCGGACGCAGCGGAAGCGCACGCCCTCCTGGACCTGGACCAGATCGCAGACCTGGTCCACGAAGCACGCCTCGCTGCCCCGACACCCCGCCACGCAACCTGCCTCGGGATCGCAGTAGTCGTCAGGCTCGCAGTCGGCGTCAAAGACGCAGCCGCTGACGCACTCCCGGCGCCCGACGTCGCAGAACTGGCCCTCGGGGCAGTCCAAGCCGTTGGCCCTGCATCCGGCGCGACAGACCGGCGGGTTGAGGTCGAGGTTGCAGAACTTGTCCTCGGGGCACTCGTCGTCCGAGAAGCAGGGAGGCTCGGCGCAGATCAGGCGGTTGAGATCGCAGATCTCGCCTTCATCACACTCGTCGTCCGAGATGCAGCCGGCGACGCAGACGCGGCGGTCGGGCTCGCAGACCTCGCCCGGGGCGCAGTCGCCGTCGCCTGAACACGCCTCGACGCAGATCCCGCCCTCGCAGACCTCGTCGCCGAAGCAGTCCGCGTTGTCGACGCAGGAGCATTGGTGGGCCTCGACGATGCAAAGCTGGCCCTCGGCGCACTGCGCGTCGACGTTGCAGCCGGGCGCGCACGAGGGGCCGCCCTGGCCCTCCAGATCGCAGATCGTCCCTTGCGGGCAGTCCTCGTCCTCGGCGCAGCCCAGCACGCATCGGCGCGCCTCGGGATCGCAGAGCGCGCCCTCGGGGCAGCTGTCCGGCGACAGGCGGCAGCCGACGCGGCAGATCGAGCGATTGGAGTCGGGATCGTCGCCGCAGAAGGCGCCCTGCGGGCAGTCGCCGTCGCCCTGGCAGCTCGGCGGGGCGCACCGCCGCCGGAGGCCCTCCTCGACCTCGATCTCCTGGCAGCGATCGCCGGGCGCGCACTCGGAGTCTGCGCGGCAGCCCTCCAGGCACTCTCGGCCGCCCGGATCGCAGTACTGCCCCGTCGCGCAGGCCTCGTCCTGAAGACAGCCGAAGACGCAGTCCCTCGTCTCGACGTCGCAGAACTCTCCCGGCGGGCAGCCGCCGACTCTGCAGCCCTCGGTGCAGGCCCTCGGGTTGGCGTCGAGATCGCAAAAAGTGTTGCTGGAGCACTGGTTGTCGTTGCGGCAGGCGACCGGCACGCAGACGTTCGCGTCGAGATCGCAGCCTTGCAGGCTCTCGTCGTCGCCGCAGTCTGCATCCTCGTCGCAGCCCTCGGTGCAGATTCGCGCCTCCAGATCGCAGCGCTGTCCTGAAGGGCAGCCCTCGGGGGCTTCGCAGCCGTCGACGCAGCGCTTCGGCGCTCCGACGCAGATCTGACCGGGGCCGCAATCGGCGCTCTGCTGGCAGTCGTCGCCCTCGGGGGTGTCGGGTTCGTCGACGTCGGGTTGATCGTCGGCGTCGGGCTGCTCGACGTCAGGTTGATCGTCGGCGTCCTGCTGCCCCTCGGGCTCGTCTTCAACGCCGACGTCGCCGTCGGGTTCGTTGTCGGGATCCGTGCAGATGTTGAAGACGCACCGTTCGGCCGGACAGGCCCCCGCGCAGGGGAGGTTGTCGGCCTCTTCGACGGGCGGATCGCTGCACGCCCCAAGCGCGACAAGCGCGGCCAGGGTCCCCCAGACCTTCAACGATTCCAGATGCCTTGACACGGCTCCCCCCACAGGAAATTTTTCGCAATTACAGCTGAGGGGGAGTCTAGCAATTTACGTCGGGGAGGGCGAGGGGGCGCCGCAGGAGCAGGGTGGAGGTCGGGGCGGGGATCACTTGCTGGGGACGGGCAGCTTCATGGGGAGTTGGACGATCCTGTCGGTGGCGTCGACGTCGCCCTCGGGCAGCTCGTAGAGCCAGTGGTAGATCCAGAGGCTGGTCAGCACGCGCTTGGTGTAGTTGCGGGTCTGGCCGAAGGGCATGTCCTCGATCCACAGGTCGAGGGGTTGTGCGCCGCGCTCCTTGAGCCAGCGGTCGACATTGCCGAAGCCGCCGTTGTAGCCGGAGATGGTGATGGCCAGGTGCTTGCTGTAGGTCTGGTGGAGGGAGGCCAGGAAGCGGGTGCCGAGCTGGATGTTGGTCTCGGGGTCCAGGAGGTCCCGGCCGCGCAGCTTGGAGGGCGCGGGGCGCTTGAGGCCGTCGGCGACGGCCATGTCCTTGGCGGTCGGGAGGATGAGCTGCATCAGGCCGTAGGCGTTGGCCCAGGATTCGATGCGGGGGTTGAAGCCGGACTCCTCGCGCATGATGGCGTAGACGAGGGCGGTGGGGATCTCGCGCTTGCCGGCCCAGGCGCTGGCGCTCTCGAGGTAGGGCTGGGGGTAGGCCAGCATGAAGGCGCCCTTGTCGGGGCCGACGGGGTAGGAGGTGCCGAAGGTGTCGATCTCCCGGCGTGGGATGTTGTGGCTCAGGTGGTGGGCGCCGGCGCGGTCAAAGAGGAGGGTGAGGGTCCAGAGCACCTTCTCGTGGCCCTGGTGGCCTTGTCGGAGCTGGTCGAATTCGAGGCTCGCGTCGGAGAAGAGCCCGAGGCGCAGCAGCTCGACGCCGCGCTTGAAGCGGGAGTCCTCGACGAGCTGGGGCGGCTCGATGGTCCAGGTGGGGGTGCCTGCGTCGGCGTCGGCGATCTGCTTGACGAGGGCCTCGAAGGCGTCCTTGTCGATCTCCAGGAGCTTGTTGAGGGACAAGAGCGCGTAGTAGCTCATGGGGACCGAGCGGACCACCTCGGCGAAGCCCGCCGCGGCGCGCGAGGTCTGGCCGCGCTGCTCCAGCGCGCGGGCTCGGAAGTAGCGCAGGCGGCCTCGGGTGTAGATGTCCGACTCGCCGGTCCGCTCTCCGATCCCGTCGACGTAGTCGATGGCCTCTTCGAAGCGGCCGGCGCGGTAATCCTCGACGAAGCGCATCCAGTGGGCGGTGCCGAGCATGTCGCCGGTGGGGAAGGTCTTGACCTGGAAGTCGAGCAGCGCGTTGGCCTTGGTGCCCTTGTTCTGGCTCTGGCGGATCTGTGCGGCGTAGAGCACCGCGTCGTCGGCGTAGGAGTGGGAGGGGTAGTCGGCCCAGATCTTCTCGAAGCGCGCCACGGCCTCCTCATCGCGATCGACCGTCCACAGGCTGCGGCCGGCGTTGTAGAGGGCCTGGACCATGATGTCGCCGCCGGGGCAGGCGTCGATGAAGCGGCCGAAGGACTCGGCGGCCTCGGCGTGCTTTCGCAGCTTTCGCCACGCGGTGGCCTGGAGGTTGTTCGCCTCGCACCACACCGCGTCGCCGACCTTGAGGCCGCTGGCCTCCTCGGCCAGCAGCGCCGTCATCTCTTCGACGACCTGCTCGGAGCGGTGGACGTCGTTGAGCGCCGAGGCGCGCAGCACTCTGTCGCCCGGCGAGAGGGTCAGGAGGGCCTCGATCTGCTGCCTCGACAGCCTTGGGCGCACCCTGCGGATGGACTGCTCGGCCTCGGCTTCGAGGCGGCTGCCGGGGTATCGCGTGCGCACCTCGTGGTAGAGGCGGGCCGCGTTGGCGTAGTGGCCCTCGGCCTCCATGACCGAGGCCAGCTCGTACTTGACCTGCCCGGCGAAGCTGGCCGTGGGGAACTCCTTGTGGAGGCCGTCGAGCAGCGACATGGCCTCGGCGCGCTGGCCGGTGGCCGCCAGCGAGCGCGCGCGCAGGAGGCGGCTGCGCGGGAAGAAGGGGCTGGCGACGTCGACCTTCCTGGACAGCTCAATGGCCTTGTCGTGGTCCCCCGTGTCGGCCGCCGAGCGGGCTCCGTAATAACTGGCGTGGTCGGCCAGCAGCGGGTAGCTCCTGGCGACGGCCTCGAAGCGGGCGGCGGCCTCCTTGTGGCGCTTGCTGTCGTGGTCGACGTGGGCCAGCAGGAAGGAAGCGCGCGGGGTAAGGGCGTGGTTGGGCGCTCGCGCCAGGAAGGCCTCCAGGCCCTTTCGCGCCTCCTGGGTCCTCCCCGAGGCGAAGGCCTTGTAGGCCTCCTTGAGGTCGCCGGGGGCGTCGGCGGCCAGCATGAAGGGGGCGAAGAAGCGCTCGTCGGCCTCGATGCGCTGGACAGGCTCTCGTTGGAGGGTCCGCACGCCCTCGCGCTGGCCTTCGGGCGCGATCTCGCCGCTCGCGTCGGGCTTGGCCTGGGCGCACCCGATAAAGACCATCAAAACAACGATGCTGGCGACAAGGTGCGTCATCAACGACCTTCGGATCCAGTTCATGGCTCGGGTTCCGCGGCTTTGAGGGTCGACGTCGCCTTCGCGTCCGTGCTCGGCGTGGACAAACTCCTCGGGAGATACAACGCGAGTCTATCGGCTGGCCTTCCTCGGTCAAAAAAGTTGGCCATGTGGGCCGCTGTCCTACCATGCGGCAGGTCAACGGCCGTGCGCCGTGGGTGTGGGAGGCGAGGTGATGGTCAGCAGCACGGGGCCAGGTTCATGGGTCGGGTTGTGGTTTGCGGCGCTTGTCGTGGTTTTCGTCGGGGTGGGCTGCGGGGCCGCGATCCAGACGCCCAGGGTCGACGATCTCCGGGACCGCAATGGCAACCTGAGGCCCGACCGGCCGGTGGACGAGGACGAGCTGATCGGCGAGGCCTCCTGGTACGGGGAGAGGCACCACGGTCGGACGACGGCCAACGGGGAGCGCTTTGACATGGACGACTTCACGGCGGCGCACCGGACCTTGCCCTTCAACACCGTGGTGCGGGTCACCGACCCCAGGTCGCGCAAGTCCGTCGTGGTGCGGATCAACGATCGGGGCCCCTATCACAAGGGTCGGATCATCGATCTGTCGCGGGCCGCGGCGGACGATCTGGACATGATCCGGAGGGGCAAGGCCAGGGTCGAGCTGGAGATCCTCGTGTGGGGGGACGGCCAGACCTTCCACCACCTCTGAGCGAAAGAAAGCCAGCGCGCGCGGGGTTTTCCTGCGCGCCGGCCCGACCAGGGAGGTCGGGTCAGGGCGACGATACAAGGAGTCAACGTCTACCATGCGCACCGCCTTCGTCTCCTCTTGCGCCCTCGCGCTGTCGCTGCTGGCGGGGCCCGCGCAGGCCCAGCTCAAGCCCGCGGAGCTGTCCGAGGCCGAGGTCGCGTCGCTGGCGGCCGATCTGGACGGGCTCCTGTCGAACAAGGCGCTCAAGGACGTCCGGGTGGGGGTCCACGTGCTGGATCTGGCCACGGGCAAGGCGCTCTACGGGCGCAAGCCCGACGCGAAGCTCAACCCGGCCAGCAACGCCAAGATCATCACGGCGGCGGCGGCGCTGGATCGCTTCGGGCCGAGCCACACCTTCAAGACCGAGTTGTGGGGCGGGAAGCCCGCGGCGGGTGTCCTGGAGGGGGACGTGGCGCTGGTCGGGGGCGGCGACCCCTTCCTGCTCTGGGGCGATCTGCTGGAGATGGCCGACCGCGCCAGGCGCAAGGGCATCAAGGTGGTCAAGGGCGATCTGGTCGTGGTCGACGCGGTCTTTGACGACCAGTTCATGCCGCCGGCCTACGATCAGAAGAGTGAGGAGGCCGCGTACAGGGCGCCGGTCGGGGGGGTGTCGGTCGAGTTCAGCGCGATGACGATCATCATCATGCCGGGCAAGGAGGGGCAGGCGCCCTCGGTGAGCTTCGAGCCGCCGAGCACCTACGCGATCGTGGACAACAAGGCCACGACGGTGTCCACGGCCAAGGAGGCCGCCCGAGAGCCGCTCTCGGTCAAGCTGGTCAAGGAGGGCGAGCGGACCCGCGTGGTGCTGCGGGGCAAGACCCACAAGGGCGCCTCGCTGCGCAAGCGGGTCGACGGCCCCTCGGTCTACGCGGGCCACACGATGAAGGAGGCGCTGCGCGCTGTCGGGATCGAGGTCGAGGGCAAGGTCAGGCGCGGCGAGCTGCCCGAGGGGCTTCGGCTGCTGGCGAGGCACCAGTCGCCGACGATGACCTACCTGGTGCTGTCGATGCAGAAGTGGTCGAACAACTTCATGGCCGAGTCGCTCTTCAAGGCGCTGGACATCGGGGAGTCGCCGGCGACCTGGGCGGGGGCGCAGGGCCACACGCGGCGCTTCCTGGCCGGGGCGGGGCTGGCCGAGGGCAGCTACACGCTGACGAACGGCTCGGGGCTCTACGACGCCAACGCGCTCAGCGCCGCGCAGTTCACGAGGTTGATGGCCTACATGTACGGGCGCCATGATCTGTGGCCGGACTTCGAGACCTCCTTCGCGGTGGCCGGGGTCGACGGGACGCTGGGGCGCAGGATGAGGGGCACGGGGGCCCACAGGGTGCTGCGGGGCAAGACGGGGACGCTGGCGCAGGTCATCACGCTGACGGGCGTGACCCGCGCGCGCGACGGCCGACCGATCGCCTTCTCGATCTTGTTCAACGACGCCAAGGGGGCGGCGTGGACCTACAGGAAGATACAGGATGAAATAGGAGCGCGGCTGACCCGCCTTGGGGTCAGCCGCGCCAAAGATTGAGAACCGCGCGCGGCCAACGTGCTGTGCGCAATACCTGAGGGGGCGGTGTGCGACAGATGGACGTCCTCCCGGCGGTTCTGGAAAGCGGTGTTCGGGCGATGAGGCCCGAATGATGGCGGCGCCCCTGGTGTCCGCTGCCCGGCCGCTCCTGGAGAAGATAGGCCGCGATCATCAACCGCGCAACCTTGAACAAAAATTCAGATTTGATTTTTATGAGCGTCACACGAGGGAGGTCGACATGAGCGAGGGGGGGGAGGCGGCGCCGGATCTGTCGGGGGAGCCGGGCTGGAAGGCCGTCAAGCCGATGAAGCGGGGCTCCTTCGTCTCGGGGGAGCCCGAGGGGGATCGGATCAGGATGCAGTACTACCTGACCGAGGACGGCCGCCTGGTGGCCATGGCGTGGTTCGGCCCTGGGGCCATCGGGCCGCCGGGGCACGCGCACGGGGGCAGCTCGGCGGCGATCCTGGACGAGATCATGGGGCTGGTGGCGTGGAACGCGGGGCACGCGGTGGTGGCCGCGCGGCTCACGATCGACTACCGGAAGCTGGTCCCGCTGGGGATCGTGGCGCGGGTCGAGGCCGAGGTCGACAGGGTCGAGGGGCGCCGGGTCTATGTCGCGGGGAGGCTCGTGGGGCCGACCGGGGAGGTCCTCGTCGAGGGGGAGGGGCTCTATGTGAAGATCGGCGAGGAGCGCTTCAAGCAGCTCGCCTCGGAGGGCGGCTGAGGGGTCAGGGGGCCTCGATGATCGTGGCGACGCCCTGGCCGACGCCGATGCACAGGGAGGCCAGCCCGTAGCGCGCCTCGGGGCGGCGGCGCAGCTCGTGGACGAGGGTGGTCAGGATCCGGGCGCCGGAGCAGCCCAGGGGGTGTCCCAGGGCTATGGCGCCGCCGTTGACGTTGACGATCGAGGGGTCCAGGCCCAGATCCCGGACGCAGGCCAGCGACTGGACGGCGAAGGCCTCGTTGAGCTCGGCCAGGCCGATGTCGCCGATGGACAGGCCGGCCCGCTGGAGGGCCTTGAGGGTCGCCGGGACGGGGCCGATGCCCATGATCCGGGGATCGACGCCGGCCTGCCCGCAGGCGACGAAGCGGGCCAGGGGCTCAAGGCCCAGCTCCGCGGCGCGCGCCTCGCTGGCCACCAGCAGCGCGCAGGCGCCGTCGTTGAGCGTGGAGCTGTTGCCCGCCGTCACCGAGCCGCCCGCGCGGAAGACCGGCTTGAGGCGCGCGAGCCCTGCGGCGCTGGTGTCGGCCCGCGGCCCCTCGTCGCGATCGACGATGACCGGGTCGCCCTTGCTCTGGGGGACGCTGACGGGGACGATCTCGTCCGCGAAGCGCCCTGCCTCCCAGGCCGCCACCGCCTTCTGGTGGGAGGCCAGCGCGAAGGCGTCCTGATCGGCGCGGTCGATGCCCCAGCGCTCGGCGATGTTCTCGGCCGTCGCGCCCATGGCCTCGAGCGGAAACATGGCCGCCATCTTCTCGTTGGGGTAGCGCCAGCCCAGGGTGGTGTCGTAGACGGTCATGTTGCCCAACGGGAAGGCGGCATCCGGCTTCGGCATCGAGAGCGGCGCGCGGGTCATGGACTCGACCCCGCCGGCGATGAAGAGGTCGCCGTCGCCGACCCGGATGGCGCGCACGGCCTGGTTGAAGGCCTCCAGCCCCGAGGCGCACAGCCGGTTGACCGTCACCCCCGTGACCTCGTGCGGCAAGCCCGCCAGCAGCGCGCCCATCCGCGCCACGTTCCGGTTGTCCTCGCCCGCTCCGTTGGCGTCGCCCATGACGATGT
>SYOX01000298.1 GCA_005804885.1 Pseudomonadota bacterium | reverse complement strand
TGGGCGCTGGGTCATCTGGGTCTGCGACCCTGACGCTCCCTGACGCTCCCTGGCGCGTTGGGACAGGCCGTGTCTGCCGGTGAGATACCCTGATACGGAACCACGTTTGAAGCACTTTCATCTTGGGCATCCTGGTGGCCTAAAATGTAAGTGGCTTGAGCGTGGTTCCGTATGACTCTCCCTGGTGCGCCGGGACGAGCCGGGTCTGTCGGTGAGATACCTTGACGCTCCCTGGCGCGCCGGGACAAGCCGGGGATGCCGGTGAGATCGGGCTGAGCGGCGCTCCGCGTCGCTGAGATCGGGTTGAGCGGCGCTCCGCGTCGTTGTCGGCGCGGGAGAGGTTTAGGTCAGGCGGTCCAGGGGGGGAGATCGCAGAGGGAGGCGCCGCAAAAGAGGTGGTGGAGCAGCTGGGTGCTGACCACGCCTGTGAGGTGGGATTCGAGGAGCCACGCTTTGAAGGAGGGGAGGCGGCTGTCGCGCGCGCTCATGAGGGCGGCGACGCGGTGTGGATCAAAGAGGCCGGTCTTGCGCAGCGCATCGGGGCTGAGCAGCTCGTTGACCCAGGCGGGGCGGTGGGGTCCGTGGATCAGCGGGGTGGCGCGGAGCATGTGCTTGGGGCGCCAGGCTGCGCTGTGGGGGAGGTGGCGCTGGGCGACGGATCGGAGCAGCCATTTTTCCTGGAGGCCTTTGAGTTTGACCTCGGGCGGGGCCTGGGCGGCCAGGGACATGACGGCGTTGTCGAGGTAGGGGAACCTGGGCTCCACGCTGGAGGCCATGGCCATGCGGTCGCCTTTGTCCGCCAGGAGGTGCTCTGGGAGCAAGAGGTGGAAGTCGACGCGCTGCGCGCGGCTCAAGGGGGGGAGGTCTTGTCGGGTGTCGGGGTCCCAGGGCGGCGTGAAGCGGTGCGGGTCGTCTTTGAGCGCGCCCCACATGGCCTCGGAGTAGAGCGAGTCGCGGGCTCGGGCCAGGAGCGAGAAGATGGGGTATTGAGCCAGCGAGGGGTCGGAGGCCCAGCCCTGGAGTTCAGCGCGGGGGCCGCCGACGAGGTGCTTGAGGGGGGCCAGCGCGGAGTTGGAGAGGCGGCGGGCCGCGGGGGGGAGGGCGCAGAGCTTGAACCAGGGGTATCCGGCGAAGGCCTCGTCGGCGCCTTCGCCGGTGAGCACGGCCTTGAAGCCATGCTGGGCGACGCGCTTGGAGAGGGCCAGGAGGCAGACGTTGGCGTGATCGAGGATGGGGGCCTCGGCGGCTTGAACGGCCTGGACGAAGAGGTCGGTGAGGTGGGCTGGGGTGATGGTCTCGGTGATGAGGTGGACGCCGAGGGCCTGGGCGCTCTGGAGGGCGAGCGGCTGCTCGTTGGTGCCGACGCCGTCGAGCTTGAGGGTGAAGGCGGTGACGGGCTCGGGGCTATGCCTTGCGGCGAGGGCGGTGATGAGGGCGGAGTCGACGCCGCCGCTGAGGTAGGTGGCGACGGGGGCGTCGGCGGTCATGCGGGTCTGGACGGCCGTGGAGAGGTGCGCGTCGAGGGCGTCGATGAGGTCGCCAGGCGTGGCGGCGGGTGGGGATGGCGGCGCGGCCAGGTCAACGCTAAACCATCTTTTTTGTTCGGGTTTTTGGTCGGGTGAGGCTTGGATGAGGTGACCGGGGCGGAGGGGCTTGATGTGCTTGAAGGAGCTGTGAAAGGGGCTCTGGCACATGTGGACGAGCATGTGATCGACGGCGTGGGGATCGATCTCCGGGGAGATGAGGCCGGAGGCGAGGAGGGCCTTGGGCTCGGAGGCCCAAAGGAGCCAGCCGTCGACGGTGGCGGTGTAGAGGGGGCAGATGCCGTAGCGGTCTCGGGCGAGGGTGAGTTGAGATCGGTGTTCATCCCAGAAGGCGGCGGCGAACTGGGCGTTGGAGAGGAGGAGGGCGTCGAGGCCGTGTTCGAGCCATGCGAAGGCCCAGATCTCGGTGTCGCAGCGGGTGGTGAAGGTGTGTCCGCGCTGGGTGAGGTGGGCGCGTTGGTGTTGGACGTCGAAGCGCTCTCCGTTGACGGCGACGGTGAGGTTGTGGCGGGTCATGGGCTGCGCGCCGCCTTCGGGGTCCATGAGGGCGAGGCGCTGGACGCCGATGGCGAGGCCGGGCCTGAAGAAGGAGCCGCGATCGTCGGGACCTCGGTGGTGCAGGGCGCGGCACATGGCGTCGAGCCTTCGGGGGTCGAAGGGGCGTCCGCTCCAGGTGAGGTCAAGGGCGCCAGCGATCCCGCACATGTGTGCCTCCGTCGGTGGGGGGGTGGCCTCGGCGCACCATGAATACCAGAGAAGGGCGGCGGGGTTGGGGTTGATCCGCTGTTCAGGGATCCAGGCTCAGCGAGATGGACATCCGAGCCCTCCTCGCCGGCGCCCCCGACCTCATCAGTTCATCTCTGTCGAGAGGCCATCTGGAGACTCCAGGCCGTCGTTGTGGGGCTCGAAAAGGGCCACCTGCGGCTTGGGCTCATACGGAACCGCGTTTGAAGCACTGTCATCTCGGGCATCCTGGTGGCCTAAAATGGAAGTGGCTTGAGCGTGGTTCCGTATCAGTCGGACGGGGCGCGGCCCCAGTCCTTCCATGTCCAACCCCGGTAAGTTGTTTCATGCAAACATCATTTTATCGACAGACAGGTTCCAGGCTGGCCTGAAAGGTGGGGTGATGAGGCCGGAACAAGCCCCGTGGAAGCTGAGTGGGCGGGTGAGGCCAGGGCAAGCCCCGTGGCAGCCGTGCGTCGCGCCATGACACTTTGCCGAGGCGCGCCATCGCTCGATGTGTGGTGGCGCGGCTCAATCAGGAAGGCGCTTGCGCATGAAGTCAGGCTCGGGAGCTTCGCTCTTCTTGTCGGTGGAGGGTATGGGGTCGCTCTTTCGCGCCGTGCCTTTTGCCATTGCCGAGCCCTCCCTGCGCACCTTGCTGGGGTTGCCGGGGGCGGGATTTCTGCTGGAGACCTGGCGTGGGGAGGGCTCGTCCTGCTTGGGGCTGTCCAGGGTGGTCGGTGGCGCCTTTGCGAAATCCGGAGTCGCCGCGATCTCTGTGTTCTCGGGTAGATAGCGGTGCTTGGACGCCTGCTCTTCGAAGGGCTTGGCGAGCGCCCTGGCAGGCGCCGCAGGGGTGAGCGGGCCCGCGGCGCTCGCGGGCTCGTTGAGCGTCGTGGTGGCTTTCGGCCCCCGCCCGATGGCGCTGCCTGCCGCGGCGCTGACCGCCAGCAGCGCGACCGCCGCGAGCGCGGCTGCGCCAGCGCGCGCGCTGGCGGCGGGCCTGGCTCCCTGCTCGTGGGTCATCGAGGGGTCGCGAGGCGCAGCGGCCTTGATGGGTGGGTCTTGCTGTCGCAGCAAGATCGGGGGCGGTGAGTCCAGAGTCGGGGAGATCACCGGAGATGGCGGGCGGGAGGCCTGGATGGGCAGGCAGGTGTCGCTTGCGTCGAGCGCCATGAGCGCCTGTTGAAAGCGCTCGGCGTTCTCGTAGCGATCCTCTGGCTCCAACATCGTGGCGGTGGCGATCACATCGCCGATGGGTTTGCCCTTGAGCGCCTCGGGGAGCTTGATCGAGCCTGCGCTGACGTGCATCAGCGCCAAGGCGAAGGAGTGGGCCTCGATGGCCGGTTGGCCGGTGAGCATCTCGCCCAGCACGAGGCCCATCTGATAGATGTCCGTCCTGGGGCTGACCTCTTGTCGGTTGACGTACTCTGGCGTCATGAAGCGGGCGGTGCCGATCATCTGCCCGCTTCGGGTGAGGTTGTCGGTCGCGTCCATCAGCCGGGCGATGCCGAAGTCCAGCACCTTGACCGACTCTACCGAGGTGCCGGGTCGAGTCAGGAAGAGGTTGGAGGGCTTCAAGTCCCGATGAACGATCCCCATCTTGTGTGCGGCGTGCAAGGCGCTCAGTGACTGAACCGCGATCTGAAGGGCCCGTCTTGGCGAGATCGGCCCGTGGGTCTTGATCTCGGTCTCGACGTCATGGCCTCGGAGCCTCTCCATGACGAGGAAGGGCACTCCGCCCGGCGAGACGACGCCCATGTCGTGGATCGTCACCACGTTGGGGTGTTCGATGCGGGCCGAGATCCGCGCTTCGGAGCGAAATCGGCTCAGGCACTCGTCGCGCTGGTCCGGTCGGGCGCGCGCGTACTGGTCGAGGACCTTGATCGCCACGGGCCTGGCCAGGAGCTCGTCGAAGGCCTCGAAGACCATCGCAAAGCCTCCTTCGCCGATGAGCTCGATGATCCTGTAGCGCTCGGCCAGGAGCCCGCCCGGAGCCAGGGTCTCGAAGCCTGGATGGGTCCTTTCGAGGGTCTCTTTGAGTTGCTCGCGTGCCTTCATGGTGGTGGAACCTCCCCTCAGGTTCATCGGAAACACTGGCCCGGTCTTGAGCGCGCCTCAACCTGTCTGCCCCTTGATGCCGATAGGAGACAGTGGGAGGAGGGGGATCATGCGTATCGAACAGGTCATCTCGATCCTGGTGGGGTTCATGTTGAGCGCCTCGACGGCGGCTCTGGCTCAGACGGTGGAGGTCTCAAAGGCCCAGGACGCCTTGATCGTGGAGGCTGTCGAGGCCACCCGCGAGGGAGATCTGACCCGCGCTGAAGAGAAGTATCGCGCTGCGCTCGAGCTGGGCTCGATCAACATCATCCACGCGGGTCTGGGGCGTACGCTTCAGCGCGCGGGGGACTGCGATGGGGCTGAAGAGGTCTTCAAGGACGCTCTGTCGGCCCCCGCCGCCTCGGCGCCCTACACCGCGCCCAAAGAGCTGGGCGAGGTGATCGAGCGATACCTGAGCGACATGGCGACGCTGTGCAAGGGGGAGGTGGTGATCGTGTGCCCGACGCCCTCGATGGTTGTCCGGGTGGACGGTGAACTCCAGAGTTGTGGTCAGCGCGCCGCGCTGAGTCCGGGGCCTCACCGCGTGGTCGGGCTTGTGGGGTCGGCGGAGATCGTCAGGGACATCGAGGTGGTCGGTCGCCGTGCGATCGAGGTCCGTCTCGACGCGCCGACGGCGCAGGTCCTGGAGCCCGTCGAGGAGTCGACCGAGGCCGTGAAGGAGGAGGAGCCTCTCGTCGAGGTCGATTCTTGGGGGGTGTGGAGCGCTGCGGGTCTGTGGAGTCTGATGGCGGGCGGTGCGTTGACCCTGACCGGGGTCGGGCTGGCGGTGGCTCAGGGCATCAATGACGAGGAGATTCGAGAGCTTGCCGCGGGGGGGCTTCGAGATGTCTCGTCGGCGCGAGAGGCCTCGCGCCTGGAGACGAAGGGCGAGCGCCTCCAGGTGGGTCAGTGGGTCACCTTTGGGGTGGGAAGCGCGGCGTTGGCGCTTGGGAGCGCGCTGGTGTTCGTGGAGCCGGATGGGGCCGATGGGAGCAGGGCTTCCTTGCGTGTTGTTCCCTGGCTCTCACCGGGTCAGGCGGGCCTTGGCCTGGAGTGGAGACGATGAGAGAGCCTTGTTGGATGACCTTCGCCCTGGCGGTCACGATGGCGGCCTGCGCGCCCGATTTGGGCCCGCTGGGGGGTTATCGCTGCGAAGGCGACCGGAGTTGTGCGCCAGATCGCCGCTGCGTCGAGGGTTTCTGTGTCCTGGATGAGCGATCGGAGGCCGACGACGCAAGAGACGCCGAGGGGACGTTCGCGGAGCCTGATCCAGCGCCTGATCCAGCGCCTGAACCCGATCCTGGGCCTGAGTCGGGGCCTGAGTCGGAGCCTGAGTCGGAGCCTGAGTCGGAGCCTGAGTCAGCGTCTGAACCCGATCCTGGGCCGGAATCGGAGCCAGGGCCAGTGCCGGAGCCGGAGCCGGAGGTCAGGGAGCCTGGATCTTGTGAGCGGGACAACGACTGCGGCGAGGCGTCGAGGCCGTGCATGGTCGCCGTCTGCTCTGAGGGGCGGTGTGCCGAGATCTTCAGCGAGGCCGGGGTGGCTTGTGGGGAGGTGGTCGGTTGCATGGGGGGTATCTGCGATGGTTTCGGGCGCTGTCTGAGCGCTTCGGCGTGTGCGGGCGGTCAATACTGCTTCGAGGGGGCGTGTGAGGCCTTGCCGGAGGACTTTGTGAGGGTTCCACCGGGGACCTTCACGATGGGCTCTCCAGAGGGTGAGCCGGGCCGCGACGACGATCTGGAGTTCCAGCAGGAGGTGACGATCACGCGCGAGCTGCTCTTTCAGTCCGTCGAGGTCGATCAGTACAGATGGGAAGGCATGTTGAGCGACAGGCCCTTTGGCGACGCCAACGATCAATGCTCTCGGTGTCCGGCCGACAGCGTCACCTGGGTGGCGGCGCTCTACTACGCCAACGGCCTCTCGATGGCCGAAGGCCTCGATCCGTGCTACCTGCTGTCGGACTGCAGCGGCGACTTCGTCTCCGGCTCGATCTTCGGCTGCGACACGGTCGAGATCACCTCGGCCACAGGACACCCGAGCGATTGTGAGGGCTACCGGCTGCCGAGCGAGGCGGAGTGGGAGTGGGGCGCGCGAGGTCGGACCGTGACGGCCTTCCACAGCGGTTCGTTGGAGGAGGCGCAGGATTGCCCCACGGCCAGCCTCGCGCTGGATCGGGCGGGGTGGTATTGCGCCAACGCGGATGACGGCCACCACGAACAAGGTCGCCGCTTCGCTCCCAACCTCTTTGGCCTGTACGACATGCACGGCAATGTGAGGGAGTGGACCTACGACACCTTCGCCTCCGACGCTGCCAGGGGCCCTGACGACCCGGTCTTCATGGACGAGGTCGTCGAGTTTCACACCGTCCGCGGAGGGAGCTACGGCGATCCGGCCCACAAGTGCCGATCAGCGTCCCGCCACAAGGCCTGGTACACCTCCAGCGAGCCAGACATCGGCTTTCGACTTGTGCGCACCGTTTTACGGCGATAGCGTCGTTTATTGCTGTCTTCAGCAGATCTCGGATCCTGCACGCTTTCGCGTTGGCGTCTGGCCCAGATCGGGGGTCGGCGGCCGGTTCGTGGCGCCCCGTGCAGGTATCCCCTGTGTCAGGGGTTTGATGGTCTGTTGAAGGGAAGCGGGATACCGGATTCGAACCGGCGACATCCAGCTTGGGAAGCTGGTGGCTGTCGCCTGCTCGACGCCGATGAGAGCGACATCGAAGCTCGGCACCCCCCTCGAAGGGTCACACGCTCGGGACACACGGGCATCTCCTACCCCCAGATCTGGACCGCCAGGGCAGCCGCCGTTTCAGGCCGCAGCCCGTGGTACAACCTCGTCATCTCATCGTCGGCGTGGCCGATGATCTTCTGGAGCAGGAGGCGGTCGAGCCCCATCTCCAAGCCCAGCGACACGATCGACCTCCGGAGAACCTGGGGCCGAACGTGCACCGGGATCTGGGCACGCGCCGAAGCGGCGTCCAGCGCTCGATAGCAGTAGATCTTCTTGGCGGGCTGCCCCGTCTTCGTGGCCCAGACCATCGCCCCTGCAACCCCAGGGTACGCGGCCCTGTGTTGCGCCAGGGCCAGGACCATGTCCTCGGAGAGGCCGACGACGCGGCCCTCGTCGGCCTTGAGGGCGGCGATCTGGAAGCCCCCCGTGATCTCGGAGGCGCTCTGTCGCAGCCGCGCGGTGCGGCCCTCCATGTCCAGGTCGCACCACCGCAGCCCCGCGGCCTCGCCAAACCTGCACCCGGTTCGGATGAGGAAGCGGCACAAGGAGCCGTACTTGCCCCCGGTCGCCTCGGCCAGGCGGTCGAGTTGCGCCCGGCTCAGGGTTCGGGTCTCTCGCCTCGGGGACGTCTTGCCCACGGGCGGCCTGATGCGGCTGGTGACGTCTCGCAGCTCGTGCTCGGCCAGGGCGTCCCGGATGACCGCCACCCCGTAGCGCCAGCGGCGTTGCACCGTGGCGATCGACAGGGGGCCGACCTCTGCCTGGAGTTGGTCGCGCCACCAGCTGACGTGGTGGCGCGCGAGCTGGTCGATCTGGAGGTGGCCCAGATCTGCGACCAGCGGGGCGAGCGAGGCGGCGTAGGTCTCAGCCGTCTTCGGCTTGAGCAAGGCGGCCTTGTGCGCCAGCCACGACCTTGTGTAGGTCGCGAGCTGCGGCGAGGCGGCGGGCGGTGCGATCACGCCCTGCATCTGTGCGACGAGCTGCTCCCTGAGAAGGAGCGCTTGTGCCAACGTCGATCCTGGGGGTAGGGTGGCCTTTCGACGCATCTGCTTTTGCCCTGGCGGCTTGTAGGTCGCCAGGATCTTGTATCCCCCGTCGGGCAGGGTTTCGACCCCCGCTGCCTGACGGGCGCGTTTCTTCTTGGTCATGGAAGTCTCCCGTTGGAGCCCCTGACCCTTGCGACGGTGTCAGGGTAGATCCGTTGGTGGCCGCCTGGCAACGTTTCAGGAATGCGACAACCTCGCCCTCCTCGAAGAGGTAGCTGCCGCGCGGACCCGCCTGCCCCGCTGGCGCCATCCACCCCTTGACCACCCAGCCGCGCACGGCGCGCGGCGACACCTTGACCCGCGCGGCGACCTCGGAGGTGGTCAGGTAGGGGCTCATCACCACCTCCCCCGAGCGGCGAGATCTACCCCCAGGTCGTCGCGGAACTGCCCTCGGAACTCCCAGGGGCAGATTGTCCCCCAGGACAGGTCCGCAGCGAGAAGACCGCCCGTCTCGTGGTTGAGGTCGCCGAGGGCGTCGACCTGCGCGCGGGTCAAGGCAGCGCGACTCCCCCACCACCCTCGCCCCTTGAGCTTGCGATCGCTGCGCTCCTGGGTGTCGGCTCGCAGCCCCGGCTTCCACTGAAGCAGCCACGTCGGTGCCTTGAGTGTGAGGCGCCCGCGATACGCAGCTACTTCGAACTCGGGCCGCGCGGCCCTCTCGGCGATCTTGAGCAGCTCGACATGGGGCTTCCACGACATCTCGAGGGCTCCCCGGCAGATACCCGCCAACGGGTGATCGCTGGGCAGGTGGTCGAGCAGGTAGAGCGGCGCCACATCGCCGCGGATCTCGCGCTGGAGCAGAGCGCGGGCCAGAGGGAGCCAGTCGCCCCCTTGGCTGGCTTCGAACACGCCGCCTCGGATCTCAGCGAGGTCCATCATCCACCTCCAAGCAGGTCGATCTGCGCTTGGCGCTCCTCCGGTTCGCCCTGCCAGCGCTCAACTGCCGACACCGCCAGGCGGTGAAGACCCTCGACAGATCCAGCATTGAGCAGACGGTCGATCTGGCCGGGGAAGCGCCGCTCCAGGTCTGGCCGAGCCGCCTCCATCTCCCGCTCGCTGGGGTGGTCGTCGGCGTCCAGCAGGCCAGGGCGATGGACGACCAGGAGCAGCCCTCCGCGCGACAGGATCGCCTCGGCTTCGTTGGCGAAGCGCACATCCGGCACGACGACGCGCGGGTGACCCTCGGCGCGCACCATCAGCGCTCGAACCCAGGTCTGCGCCGCGTCCTCGGGAGACCACTGCCCAGCCTTCACCATCGCGCCACCGAAGCCCTCGCGAACTCCCTCAGTCCCGAGGCGCTGGAGGATCTGTCGAGGCGTCGCGGCCCATCGCGGGTCCACGGTCTCTTTGAGGCCTCCGTCGGTCTGCTCCCAGGAGAGCCCGAAGATCTCTCTCGCCGCTGCCTTGAGCGGATCGGCCAGCGCCATGCGCTCGAAGTCGAGGCCCCAGACGAGGGCGTCAGCGGCAGTGTCCTTGCCAGCGCGCTTGCGACCGGCGATCCCCACCAGCATCTTCATCTCACACCTCCTGACCGAGCACGGTCCATCCCACATGGGTCGCTGTGGTCCTTGGGCACAGCCACCCCTCAGCGTTGCAGTAGCCGAAGGCGACCCCGTTCCTTTTCGCTTCGTCGGGCAAGTAGCGCCCGTCGGACAGGTAGAGGGCCGCGAGGCAGGCCCTGCTTGCGGAGCCACCGAGCCCCTCAAGGTGCCTGTCACGACCGGGCGTCCGCGGCAGGCGCTCCCGAAAGGGCGCGAGCACAGACCACGAGGACCGCTCCAGCCCCGCGCCCACCTGTCCCTGGTTGTAGGTGGCGTCGAAGAGCAGCGCCCGGCCCTCGGGCCATCGGCGACCCCAGGTCCGAACGGTCTCGGGGCGATCGTCGAGGAGGATGTCTCCTGCGATGAGGTGCTTGGCCTCGGTGACGACGATCTCCTTGTGGGTCGCCCCGAAGTGCTCGCGCAGCCATCCCGCCCGCACGTCGGCCCACTCCCGGCACGGCCACCAGGGTGCCGTCACAAAGTAGACCTCGCCTCGCGCCCGTAGGTGCTCAACGCCCTCGCGGGCGTCTGGGATCAGCGGCTGCGAGCGCCAGAAGTCGGGGTCGGTCAAGACGGACAGCGCCCGCACCTTGTCCGCCGGGGACATCAACGCGAACAAGTCCCACTGGGTCACGTCCTCGCGCGCCAGGCTCTTGACCTCGGCTCGGTCGAGCAGGTGGCCCGTGAAGTCGGCCAGGACCCCGTCCACGTCACAAAGGATCTGCACGGCCGCCTCCCTGGCGCGCCAGCTTGCGCAGGTCCACGCCTGTCTTGTCCGTTCGGCCCGTGCCCCAGCACTTGTCACAGGGGCCGTTCGTCATTTGCATCCCTCCCACCCCGCCACTCCAAAGGGATGTGCTGGGATAGGTGCGCTGCCCAAGCCCACCACACCGAGGGCAGGCGACGCCCTTGATGTGGTGCGCGATCGCCAGGAGCCGCTCGGCGGCCTCGATGGCCATCTCACCGACCCCGGCAGGGTCAACGAGGTAGGTGTCCAGCACACCCTCAAGGGCGCGCACGCACTCGCGCCGCCACAGGTCTCTGGGGTCGTCTCCAGAGAGTTTATCGTCGATCACGGCTTCCTCCTCGGGCAATCCCTTGCCCTGTTCATCCTCGGGCGATCCCCGCGCCATCGTCGTAGAAGGCTGTGCGCGGGGGGTAATGCGTTGCCTATTGCAGCGCCCTCCATTCGGTGCCGGGCTGCTCCACCCAGATCGGGTCGCAGCCGAGAAGCAGGCCGCCGCTTGCGGCTCGCAGCGTGCGCATCATCGACCGGGCGATCGCCTCGGCCGCTGGCGGCGGCACCGCATTGCCGATCGCCATGCGCCATCGGGACTGGCTCTTGCCTGCCAGGAGCACCTCGGTGCCGCTGCGTCCGTGCGTCTCGAACCCCTGGAGCGCGAAGAGCTCCAGGGTGGTCAGCGGCCGGTGCCATGTGCCGTCGGGCGCGCGGATCACCAGCGGGGCTGGCGTGCGCGACTCCAGGTCGAGGCCGGGGCCAAAGAGCACGAGACCTTCGCTGGTCTGCACGAGCTCGTGCGTAGCCGCATGCTCCCCTCTCGGGTCATTGACGCTCGACCAAGTCGCCTTCGGTGTCGCATGGCCAACGACGGTGTGAGCCGAGGTGCTCCATTCGTTGACGCCGAGCTGGCCGTTCTGCCGACCTGCCCGCTCGGGCAGGCGGGGGTCTGAGACCCCTGCCCACGCCTTGCCCGTCCTGGCCTCTCCGATGATCGTGTGCGCCGGCCCTTGCCAGTCTTCGACGCCGTACTTGCCGCTGTGGCGGTGGCTGCTGTCAGGCAGGCGGGGATCGGCCACCGCAGCTCCCTTGCAGATCCGGTAGTCTCCGATGACCGTCTTGCTCGACTCATCCCACCGCTGGACTTCAAAGGAGCCACCGCGCGGATCGTGACCGAGGCGGGGATCGGCCACTGCGCAGGGGTGGTTCTGGATCGCGCAGTGGCCGATGATCGCCGTCGACGGTTCTTGCCACGCCTTGACCCCCATCGACCCTTCGCGGCGCGAGCACGTCACCCGCGGGTCGGCAGTGGCAAATGCTCCGTTGTCGACCCTCGCAGATCCGGTCACGACGCCCAGCGGGTCATCCCAGGGCGCAACGCCCATCACCGAGCGCCTCGGCGCGCAGGCCATCGAGATCTGAGCGGGAAGCGCCCGCCAGTCCTTGCCGGCGGGGATGGCCGCCAAGCGCAGGTGGTTGAGCGCCGAGAGCTTCGGCAGGCGGTGCATACCCTCGGCCGTGTAGGTCGGCACGGGCAGCATGGACAACACCTCTCCCATCCCCCTGAGCGGCACCGAGACCGGCACGAAGAGAGGGCAGGCGTCGGGGATCTGCGCCCGATGGCGCGCCACGAGCATGAAGCGCCGACGGCTCTGGGCCAGGGCGCCGAACTCCCCGCAATCGTAGGTGGTCTCCCGGCTCGCGTAGCCGTAGGATCCCAACAGGGCCTTGATCCGGTCGAGCCACTGGCGACCAGCCGACTGGATGCGCGGCACGTTCTCCATGATCAGCAAGGGGGGCGGCTGGCTCTCCCAGGCCAACAGCGCCAGCCAGATCCCCCGCAGCGTCAAGGCGTTGAGCCGCTGGTACTTCTCGCGGGCGGCGTGCGCGCGGGGGAGGCAGCCCGAGAAGCCCTTGCACGGCGGCGACAGGACCACGACGTCTGGGCGGCGAGGGCCAGCCAGCGCCCGCAGCTCGTCGGGCGACATCAACTCCAGGTCGCCCACAGTCCCCGTCGAGCCCGTCAGCGCCTCAAAGTCCTCAATGGCCTGGGCGTCGCAGTCGACAGCGCCGACGGAGGTGAAGCCGGCCCGCAAGAATCCGAGCGTCTGGCCGCCGATACCGCAGAAGAGCGACAGGACCGTTGGTCCGTTGGTCTCGATCACAGCAGCACCCCCTGGGCTTCGATGCCCTCCGCCTCGCGCGGATGGCCGTCGGCCAGCTTCGTCAGATCAAGTTGACCGCGCAGCTCGTCGGCCTCGGCGTGGAGCACTCGGATGTGCCGCGTCTCGCTCTTGCGACCATCCCACACGAACCACGCGACGGAGCCGTTGTCGGTGCCCCGCCCAGTGTTTGTGGGGCCGGGGAAGCCGTCGCGCGGCAGGGTGATGATCATGGACTCAGGGTGAAGCGCGTGGATGCCAGCGCGCTCAAGGCAGGGCTCGGACCAGCGGTGCTTGAGCAGCATCGCCACCCGCGGCGCCGACTCCAGGGCCGCTCGCACGACCTGCGAGGCGCAGTTGAAGGGCGGGTTGGTGATGATCCAGTCGAAGCCGCCCGGCACCCTCCCCAGGGCGTACGCCTCGGGGAAGTCCCATTGGTGGTCGACCTCGACATCCGGGTCCAGGTCGCCTGTGGTGACCTCGCAGCCGTGCTCGCGCAGGACAGACGCGATCCACCCGCGCCCGGCGCAGGGCTCCAGGACCTTCCCGCCGACATCGACGTAGCGCAACAGGGCGCGGGTCATCCAGGGCTTCGTGTAGTAGCGGTCGAGGTGATCCCTCACGGCACCCCCTCGAAGAGCTCGCCCTGAACGGCGCTCATGGCCACCTCGCCGCGGGCGCACTCCACACAGCGCCTGGTGCGGCCGAGCACATGGAGCCATCGGCAGACCCGCCAGAGGCCGTCGGCCTTCTCGCTGCGGTTTCGACCGCAAGCGTCGCAAGTCCAACGCACCCACGAGCGCGTCACGGTCTCCACCGAGACTCCTTCTGGGATCTCGACACCGTCCGGCTTGATCGTCGCGCTGTCCATCGTCACACCCTCATCGGCATGACGACGAAGAGCAGGTCGTCGCGGCTGGTGTCGCGGATCATGGTGGGCGAGATCGTGTCGATGATCTCCATCGTGATCTCGTCGCCGTCGATGACGCCGAGCACGTCGAGCAGGTAGTGGAAGTTGTAGCCGGCCTGCACCGCCTTGCCCTCGTACTGGGCCTCAACCTCGAAGGTGCAGTCGCCGGCGTCGGCCTCCTGGGTGTGGAGCTCGCAAATCCCTGGCTTGAGGGTGATGCGCACGTTGCCGGTCTTGGGCGGGGCCACGACGCCGACGTACTTGAGCGCGTGGATCAGGTCGGCGCGACGGATGATCGCTTTGACGTCTCCCTCGCGCGGCAGGACCGAGTCCACGTCGGGGAAGGTGCCGTCGATCAAACGGATCGACAGCGAGGTGGGGCCGTGCCTGAAGATGACGTCGTTGTCCTGGAGGCCGAAGAGGGTATCGGGCTCGGAGGGGTCGAGGTTGCGCTTGAGCTCCACGAGACCCTTGGTGGGGATGATGACCCCCCGCCCAAGCTCCGCTGGCCAGCTCGTCGCCGCGCTTGAAGACGTCGGCGCCAGCGCGATGCGCGACAGGCGGTGGCCGTCGGTGGAGATCATCGCGAAGGTGCCGTCGGCCGAGACTCGGAAGAAGGCCCCGTTGAGGCTGGGCCTGCCCTCGTCGGTCGAGGCCGAGAAGAGCGTCTTCTCGATCATGTCCAGCAACCGGGCCGTGCCGATCGGAAACAAGCCAGCCGCGTCCACCTTGCGGATCGACAACATGCCAGGGTCTGCCCCCGGCAGCAGGGTCCTGGCCTTGCCGGTCGCGATCCGCCCGAAGTGGTTGGCCTCGGTGGACAGGTCCACCGAAGCGGCCTTGGAGTTCTTGACCAGCGCCAGCAGTCGGCGTGCGTCCAGCGCCGCAGCGCCAGCCTCGATCACCTCGCACGGGCAGGCGGTGGCGATCGTCACGTCGAGGTTGGTGGCGCGCAAAACCACCTGATCGCCGCTGGCCTCCAGCAACACATTGCTCAAGATCGCCAGGGTGCTCTTGTGGCTCGTGACTCCCTGGACCGCCGCGAGCGCTGCGGCAAAGGCGGCCTGTTTTGCCTGGATCTTCATCGTCTCCCTCCCTCTTCTCGGGTCAGATCTTCAACCGCCAGCGTCGCCAACGCCGGCATTTGGCGCCCCTCGACGGCGCCCCACGCGAAGGCGGCCAGGGCATCAAGCGGGTCGCCCGAGCGGGCGGCCATCAGCGGCAACATCAGCGCCCAGAACCAGGCCAGCACGTCCGGGCTCCCGGCGCCGAGCTGCGCCCCGATGACGCGCAGCTCACCGAAGCGCCCCGTGTCCGCGTCCAGCAGCGCGTGGGTCAGGTCGTGGGCGACGATCAACCGGACCAGCTCACCACGACCCAGGCGCTCGACCGTCTCCAGAAGATCCGCCGTGTCCTCCAGGTCGATGCCGTGGCGGCCCGCCCACTCCAGCAGCGCCCGGCCCAGCGAGCCGTCCGGCGTCTGGCGCAGCTCGGCGACGCCAACCCAGGGCGGCCCCGAGGGTCTGAGCCCGCGCCGCGCCCACCACGCCCGCTGGACGGCGCAGGCCAGCCCGGACAGCGGAGAGATCGACAGGCGCACCGTCAGGGCACGGAGCGTTCGCGCGTCGTAGGGGTCGGCGAGGAAACGTCGCAGCAAGCGCATCATCGCCGCACCTCCACCATCTCGACCTCGACACAGGCGTCCTCGCCGCGGGCCGCGAACCACCCCTCGGCCATGATCTGGACCACCTGCGCGTCGTCCCTCCACAGCACCCCGTTGAGCGCGTCCAGGACCGCCTTGATCACGTTGTCGAGGTCGGGTCGCCCCCCGCCGCCCGGCGCTCGGACGCGCTCGTCGGTCTGCCGACATGGGTGGTCGGCGTCGGGGCGAGAGGGGCGCCTGTGGACCGCTCTCAGGCTGATGGAGACGGGGCCATTGGGGGTCGCAGGGGCCTTGAGTCCCGCAGCCTTGAGCGCGACCAGCGCCGCGTCGGCGACGACCTCTTCGAAGTCGCGCGTCGGCTTCGGCGTGACGGCCCTCATGCCCTGGCGGGTCTTGACGAAGCGCGGGCGGCCCTTGCCGATCGGACGGTGCTCCACGACGAAGCTCAACATGCGGCCTCCAGGGGCGCTCGGCCCATGCGGGTCAGGTGCCAGTTCAGGCCGTCGAGGGCCGCCTGGAGCAGCTCGTGCTCATCTGCAAAGGTTCGGCGCAGGACGCGCGCCGGCATGTCGTCGTGGGCCCAGAAGGGGGCCATCGTCGAGGTGCGAGGCTCTCGACGCGCGCACAGGATCGGGAGCGCGCCGACCCGCACGCGGAAGATGTCCTCTTCGAGGCGATCGACGTGGAGCCCTTCGCCGGCGGCGCGGGCCAGCTCGCCGTTGTCTTCGCTCAGGCTCCCGAGCAGCATCGCGACCTGGTGGCCGTCGTCCAGGTCCACCGCGCGGGCCGCTACCTCGCCGGCCTGGGTGATCTGCCACTGGATCGGCTTGCGCGCTCCTGGGGCCCGCTCGCACAGGCCTTGTCCGGCGGCCCAGTGCAGGCTGTTGTACATGGGCTGGTAGTCCAGCCCGAGGGCGTCGGCCATCTCCTGGGTCGTGCGCGGCGACCGCTCGACGAGCATGGCCAGAGCCACCTTGTGGTAGGCCGCTCTGCGGCTCGATGGGCCTCGATGGGTCACGCCGCCACCTCCTGGCTGACGATGTGCAAGCCCTCCCGGGCCGCCCACAGCGCAAGATCGAAGGAGCTCTCGCCGCGGGCGAAGGGCCGCCCCTGCTCGTCGAGCGCAACCCACCCCTCCATCCCCTCGGTGGCCGTGGTCAGCGGCCCGAGGGTCAAGCCGTTGTCCGTGCGCAGCACCTCGCCGAGCGTCAGCCTCCGGCTCATGTCCCAGACCCTGTCGAGCAGGTCGCGCATCTCAGGCCCCCTTGCGCGCTTCGAAGAGCGCGGCGTCTTTGGAGGGCAGCCGCGCGCCGCCAAGCCGCGCAGCGACCGCCTTGGGCTCGATGACCTCGTAGCCGCACCGGCGGCGGTCCCCCGAGTGCGACAGCAGCTTGATGGAGATCCCGTGATCGACGACCTCGATCACCTTCGGAGGCGCAGGGGTGGCCGGGAGCGCTGCTGGCGTCTCAGGCCAGGCCTTCTTGGGGGTCGGCGCCGTGGTCATCCGGTAGCGGCGCAGCTTGCGGGTTCCGCTGGAGGCGAGATCGCCGCCGTCCACCATGTGTTGGAGCGCTCCGGCGACCGTCTTGGCTGGCACGCCCGGGAGGCGACGGCTCACATCAAGGGCGGTCAGCCCTCCTTCGGGCGCGCCCTGGAGAACCTCCTTGATGGCCTCGCGGGCGGTCTGCTGGCGCGGGGCGGGGGCATGGCCTGTCGCCTTGTACAGATAGGCGTTGCCCTGCCTGTCGCCCTTGGCAACCAATCCGCAGTCCGCCATCCGCCACAGCGCCTTGCTGACCTGAGCGCCATTGACGCCGAGGGCCTCGGCGATCTGCTTTGACGTTTGCGCCTCGCCGAACTCCACGAGGGTCGCCAGGACGCGGCCGTCGAAGGTGTCGCCTTCGGGCGCGGAAGGGGGCTCGCTCGGCTCCTCCGACTTGTCGGCGAGGCGGTAAGCCCACTTGAGCCGCCCGCGGCTCTCGTCCACGATGAGACGGCCGGCGCGCCGAAGCGTCCCGACGGTGTTGGTCACGGTGCGCCTGTTGACGCCCGTGGCCTCGGCGATCTGGCTGACCGTGGAGCCCGGCTGGCGGCCGATCAGATCGAGGACCGCCTCCTGAGCCGTCGATGCGCCCGGCAGCACCGAAGGCCGACCGACCTGCGGCGAGGAGGGCTCCTTCGTGGCCGAAGCCTTCTTCGGAGGCGCAGGCAGCTCGTCGCTGTTTGGCAGCGGCGCAGACCACCCGTTGAGGCGGCGCCACAGGACGGGGCGGCCCGCGAGGATGGCCCGCTTGATGCCCTCGGCCATCTCCTCGGAGACGCCCAGGTCGGTATAGGCCACGGTGCAATCGGCCACCTCGCCCCACGCAAGTCCAGCCTCCATGCCGAGGCGGCGCTCGTCCGGGTCGGCGTCGCTCAGGATGCCCGGCTGGGCGTGGAGCAGGTGGCTGGCCATCGGCGCCTCGCCGCGGCGCAGGCAGTCGGAGACGGCCGCACAGGCGTAGGCGATGTGAACGGCGACCTCAGCGGCGCTGCCGTCTAAGGGGGACTCGACGATGACGCGCCTCATCGCGGGCTCCATCGGTGAGCGAGATCGACGACCCCGTCGATCCGGGTGATGGCCGAGGCCCCCTCCAGGGTCCGCAGCGCCGAGACCAGCTCGCGGGCTGTGCAGTCCAGACGGCCGGCGAGCTGCACCATGTGGCCAGGGCCTCGGATGGCGAGCTCGACGACGACTGCGCCTTCGAGGGTGTGGGCGGTGCCATGCTCGTCGACCCACCCGGCGCTTGACCTGCGCCAGGGCAGGGCCGCCGGCAGCGGCTCGCGCAGAGGGACCAGCGAGGCGATCAGGCCGGTGGCGGTCATCATGGCGCCCCCTCCATCTCGACGAGCTTGGCGCGGACGGCGTCGACCCCTTCGGAGGTCAGGGCGTCGAGGCGCGAGGCGATCTTCTGGAGGGTGTCGGGGCTGACGTGCGAGAGGGAGGCCACCTTGACGGCCTTCTTCGTCGCCTCGATGAAGCGGCTGGCCTCGTCCTTGGTCAGGCCGCTGTTCGACAGGATGGCGCGCAGCCTCCGGTTGGCCGCCTTCCACGTCTCGTCCTGGGAGAAGCCCTGCGGGGTGTCCTGGGTCGGCGGCGAGAAGGAGCCCGGCATCGGGTCAGGGCGCTCCCTGCGGGTCGAGGGCGCCGCCGTCGGCGGCGTGGAGGCCTCGGTGCGGGGCGCGGCGGGGGTGCCTTCGGTCAACCAGGACAGGATGCGGGCGCCGACCTCGGGGCCGGGGCGGTTGATGACCGCGCCGTCGAGGTCCTCGCAGCGGCTCTTGGTGACCATGAAGTTGTGGTCGGGGTCGATGTCCGCGACGATGTCGAACTCGTACTCGACCCCGTCGCGTTGGATGGGCGCAAGGCCCACCTTGCGCACCTGCGTGCGGCCCTTGCCGTCCTGCTCCATGGCGTAGTCGGTCTTGGCCCGCATGGTGGCGATGACGTGGCAGTCGGCGCCGAGGATGGCCTCGACCAGCGCGTTGTGCTGGGGGGTGACGTCCCTCCATGCGGCAAACGAGTTGCCCTTGGAGCGCCGCGCGGCCTGATCGACCTGCTCAAGAGCGCCGCCCTTGCCCATCCAGGCGTGCGACAGGCTGTCGATCACCAGCACTGAGATGCCGGCGCGCTCGGCGGCCTGGATGGCCTTGACGTAGTTGGCCGGCGAGTGCTCGGGCAGGTCGAGCGCGTGAAAGGCGAAGCGGCCGGCGTACTTGCTGGCCGAGCGGCGCTCGGTGTCGAGCACGCCGACGGTGCCGCCCTGGGCCAGCGCCTGGGCCAGCACCAGGGCCGTGAAGGTCTTGCCGGATCCCGAGGGCCCGACGAGCGCGATGCGCGCCTTGAGGTTCTCGCGGGTGGCGGGCTTGAACTCGAAGTTCATCGACGTGCTCCATTGTAGATGGCGTCCCGTACGGACGGCTCAGTGGCGAGGATGGCGGCCAGGCCCTCTTCGTTGACGGTCAGCGCCTCGGCGGCGATCCGAGGCCAGGGCACCCCGGCGAGCTCGAGCTGCTCGACGACGTGCCGCACGTCGAGGTCGGGCTCCAGCGGGACGAAGGCGGGGCAGGCGACCTGGAAGTCGCACCAGTCGCACAGGCGGTTGGGGGTCGGCTGGGGGTCGCGGCATGAGCGCATGGCGCCGTAGAGCGGCTCGATCCAGGCTCGCAGCCGGGCCGGGTCCTCATCCTGGAGGTCGAGCCCGATGACCCTCTCCTGGCGCAGCATCCCGAAGACGGCCCGGATCGGCCCGTCGGGCCAGATGCCATCGGCCTGGAGTTGCTGCGCGGCGCAGGCATAGACGCCGAGCTGCGGGTTGATGCCCGGCCCCGCGCCGCTTCGGCTGCCCGGGCGCAGCGCCGGAGGGCGCTTGGAGGTCTTCCAGTCCAGGACGACGACGGCGCCGTCGTCGGCGAGGTAGGCCAGGTCGAGGCGCCCGACGATGGGCACCTGTCCGACGGCGAACCCCCTCGGCAGCCAGTCCTCCAGGGCCAGGATGTTGTCGGGGGTGATGTCAGCCAGCAGATCGGCGCCGGCCTGGGTCAGCGCCCTGCCTTCGCCGAGGAGATCGGGGTAGTGCTCAAGCAGGCCGGCGTCGGCCGCGGCCTCTTCCCAGAGATGATCGATGCGGTCTGCGTCGACGTCGCGGCCGTGGACGTGGTCGTCGGCGATCTTGTGAAGGGCGTCGTGCACGGCGATGCCGAGCACGAGGTAGTGGCTGGGGACCTCGGGCTGGTGGCGGACGACGCGGGCGAGGTAGTGCTTGAGCGGGCAGTTGTCCCAGTCGCCCAGCTCCGAGATGGAGGCCGAGCCCTTGGTGGCCCAGCGCGCCTCGGCCTCTGCGATCGAAGAGGCGTCGTGGCCGAGGCGGCGGGCGGTGGCGCGGGCGGTCTTCACTTGTACTGCCTCGTCGGGCTCTTTCGGACCGGCGAACCATCGAGGCGGCGGTACAGCACCGGCAGCTTCTTGCGTCGCTTGCTGAAGACGACCAGGTGACCTTCAGCGTCGATCCAGAAGAAGGTCTTGCGGTGTCGCCTGCGCGCCTTGGTCCGCGCGGGGCGTTTGCTGTCTCGCTCCAATATTCTCTCCATCGCGATCTCCCTGCGCCGTCGGCGCGCTGTTGCTGGTGGCGGACTGTCAGGTGTCGGTTTTGCGGTAGGTGCCCCATCTGGCCGGCCACCACACCCAGGCCCTTCGCAGGCCCAGGTGTCGGCGGCGCCACCAGTAGACGGCGCGCTGGGAGGCGCGGGCGGCCTCGGGGGTGCTCAGGTCCACGACGGGCTTGGGAGGTCTCGCTGCGGGCGGTCGGGGCCTGGGGACGCGAGGCGCCGCGTCAGGCGCGACCTCTGGTTGATGGTCGCGGATCGGCCTGGATGCCGGAGCAGGGGCGACGGGGATGACCGCCATGAGCACCAGCAGAAGCGCGCCGAGGAGCAAGGCGAGCGCCATCATGGCCTCCGAAGTTCGACGTCGAGGCCAGCCTCGATCGCGGGGAAGATGTTGAGGGTGACCCGATCGCGGGTGAGGGTCAGGCTGGCCTTGAGGTGGAGCTCGCCGCGCTGTCGGTGGCGGCACACCGGGCTTGACTCAGCCATCGAGCGGCGCGGCAAAATGGTCGCCGGGCGTCCCTTGCTGATGATCGTCAAGGCCCTGTCGCCCTCGCCGATCGCCTCAACGTCGAAGATCACCAGCACGCCGCGGCTCACCATGGCTCCTCCAGAACTCGATCGGTTCGGTCGACCAGCACGCGCAGCCGCGCCAGGATGCGGATCAGATCGTCGAAGGTGATCGGGTGGGCGTTGCCCTGCTGGTCCTGGGCGGTGAGGCGCCCATGGATGACCGAGATCTTCAGTCCGCCCTCGGTCGTCCTGACAAGGTGACCGCCGTCAATGTCGGTGGTGGCGTGACCGAAGCCCGCCGCCTGTACCGCTGTCGTGACCGCCCTGAGACTCACATCGACGCCCTCCAGTGCCTTGACGCCTTATGTTTTAATGCTATCATTTCATCAGGTCAAGCATTCTTTCGGCGTGACCAAGAAAGTTTGCTTGCGTGGTATGGCAGCTGTCTTATAAGAATGGACGTGGAGACGATGACGACGATGACGACAGACATGGAAGGGGTGGTCAGGCGGCGCTTCAGCGCTCCGGTGACCGCGCTGGAGGCGTGGCGCCGGGTCATCGGCGCCACCTATGCCCAGTTGGGCAAATGGCTGGGCGTCAGCGACAGCCAGGCCTACGTCCTGTCGCAGAGCGGTCGCGGCAGCCAGGCGACCCTCAACAGGGTCGTCGATGTGACCGGGTTGCCGGCCGGGGCGGTCCTGGCCGCAGAGCGGCGTCGCGAGTGGGTCATTGTGATGGGCGCCGAGGCTGACATCTCGGGGCTGCTGGAGGTGAATGGTGAGCAAGACTGCGCAGTTGGGTGTGCGGATCGACAGGGATCTGGCGGATCGATTCCGGTCTGCTCTTGAGGGCGGCTCGTTTCGAATGGCCCAGGTGATCTCGGAGTTGATCGAGGAGTGGGTCATCGAGCGCGAGGCCATCGAGTTCGTCTGGACCGATCGGGAGGGCAACGTCCACACGAAGCCCGCCGGCGAGCCCTATCCGGCGCTAAGGGCTGGCGGCCTGCCCACTGGCCGACCTGTCGAGCAGTAGATCCCCTGTGCGTTGAGGGTCGCGGGTCTTCATGGCCTTTTTTTGCTCACCTCAAAATGATAGCATAACAACAATGAGACCACGCCAATGAACCCCCGCCCCTTCGAGATCCTGCCCGCCGAGTCCTGGTGGCGAGGCGCCTCGTGGCCGCCGCGGTCGTGGCAGTCCGAGGCGCTGCCGGCGGCGCTGGGGTCGATCGGGGCGGCGAGGGCCGGGCTGGTGCAGGCGGTCATGGGCGCGGGCAAGAGCGCGCTGATCGCGGAGCTGTGCCGCTCGGTGGTGCCGGCCGAGGACGCCCGGATCATCGTCTCAACGCCGACGGTGGCGCTGGTCGACCAGCTCTCCGAGACGATCGAGGAGCGCCTCGGGGCGCCCGTCGGCCGCTACTACACCAAGGGCCGCCGGCTCGACGGTCCGGTCATCGTGGCCTGCAACCCCTCGCTGACCGAGTGCGTCAGGGATCTTGGCGCCGCGGGCTTGAGGGGGGCGCTGTGGATCGTCGACGAGGCGCACAACTCCGAGTGCGCCACGCTCCACGAGGCCGCAGTGCTGCTCGACGGGGTCGCGCGCCTGGGGCTGACGGCGACGCCCTACCGCTCCGACGAGCGCGACGCGCTCCGTCTGTGGGACGAGCTGCTCTACAGCTACGGGCCGAGGCAGGCGCTGGCCGACGGCGTCGTGGTGCCCTGGCAGGTGCGCCAGTGGGACGGCGGCCAGGTCGACATGGACGACGCTTGCGTCGCGATGATCCGGCAGGCGGTCGAGGAAGGGCTCGGATCTGGCGTCGTCGACGCAGGCGGGTGGGACAAGGTGCTGCGCCGCCCGATGGCCGGCACCATCGACGCCGAGCGCTTCGCCGCGCGGCTCGTCGGCGAGGGCATACCGGCCGCCGCCGTCCACTGCCGGATGAGCAGGTCGGAGGTCGCGGCGCGGATCGAGCAGCTCAGGACCGGCGCGCTCAAGGTCCTCGTCCACGTCGCGCTCCTCAAAGAGGGGGTCAACCTGCCCTGGCTGCGGTGGCTGTGCCTGCGGCGACAGGTCTCCTCCAGGGTCTGGTTCGCCCAGCACGTCGGCCGGGTGCTGCGCGCCTGCCAGGGCAAGGAGGTCGCCGTCATCCTCGACCCCGGCGACCTCTTCGGCGTCCATTCGCTGAGCGTCGAAGCCGCGCTGTGCGGCGGCCTCGATGACCGATCGCCGGTGCAGATGGTCCTCGATCTGCTGCGCGAGGCGCGCAAGGGCGCCTCGGGTCTGACCGCCCCGGCCCGCTTCTTCCACGGTCAGGCCGAGGTCCTCGGCCCTCTGGAGCGCGAGCTGCGGCGGCTGACGCTGGCGCTGGATGGCTGCGGGGCGATCCGCCGCAGTCATCAGGTCGCCGCCGGCTCGTGGCGCCGCCAGCCCGCGACGCCGAAGCAGCTCGACGCCATCGGGGCGCACGCCGGCAAGCTCGCCCGAGCTTCGGCGCCGACGGACGTGCTGGAGCTGCTGCGCTGGGTCTGGGCCAACCGCGAGCACCTGACCCGCGGCGCCGCCTCGGATTTCCTCGATCTGATCTTCAGCCTCCCCGGCCGCCGATGGCCCGCCGAGGCAAACACCCTCCTGGAGGTCGCGTGATGAGCGCTCAAGTGGCGGGGCTTCGAGCCCCTGTGGACGGGACCGGGCGGTCGATGGAGATCGCCGGGAGGATGTGGGCCGCGGGCCTGTCGCAGATGGAGCCGGGCCAGGGCGCCGAGCTGCTCGCGGAGCTGCCCGTGGAGCTGTCGCGGGCGCTTTCGGAGGGTGACGACGACGGCTTCGACCGCGCGGCGGCGCTGGCCTACTGCGCCGCTCGCCACGAGGGCATGGAGTTCACCGGCGACAACAAGGAGGCTCACGCCTGGGCCGTCCGGGTCGCGCGCGACCTCGTCCAGGAGGCGCTGCGGCATGGCTGAAGGCATCACCTGCGACCCCTGGGCCGCCGCCGAGGGCCTCGGCCTCGATCCCAGGAAGTCCTCGCCGGGCGAGGCGAGGATCCGCTGTCCGCACGGCTGCGACGATGGCAAGAAGGTCGGGGAGTACTCGGCGTCGATGCACGTCGCTGGCGACGAGAAGTGCGGCGCCTGGACCTGCTACAAGTGCGGCGAGTCCGGATCGATAGAGCACACCGCGAAGCAGGGCGGCGTGGTGGATGTCGCTCCCAAGCAACCTTGGGTGGACGCTCGGCCGCCCGCCGAGCCGATCAACGTGGCGACGGGGTGGTCGGCCCTCTTCGAAGGCGCCTTCAGGTTCCGGCGCCAGGTCGAGCGGTGGGCGCTGGATCGGGGGTGGCCGGCCGAGCTCGTCGAGCACTTCTGCCGGCTGCCAGACGTCGCATGGGCGCCGGACAGGCCCACCGGCAACCGGGACGCTGACCGGCTGGCCGAGCACGCCCGGCGCAAGGACCGGCGGCTGCTCTTTGTCCTTCGCCGCGCAGACGGCACCCCCGTCTCGATGATGAGGCGCGCCCACGCAACCCCCTCCCTCGACCCCAAGGCGATGATCGCGGCCTCGGGGCTGTGCCCGATCGAGGGCGCCTGGATTCTGGGCTCGCTGCCGGCCTGGGTCGAGGCGGCCAAGGCCGGCGGGGTCGTCGCCCTCGTCGAGGGCGAGCCGGACTTCGGGGCGGCGGCGGCGCTGGCGCTGATGGGCACAAGCCCCCTGAGGGCGGTCCTGGGCAGCCCGACGGCGGGCAACCTGCCGCGGCTTGCCGCGGAGGCCGCAGCCGCCCTCAAGGACGCGGGTGTCAATGAGGCCCGTGTGATCGTCGTGCCCCACCTGGGGGACACGGGGCCTACGGAGAAGTCACAGGATGTCGGCGAGAAGCAGATGCGGATCGCCGGCGCGATGCTGGCGCGCGACGGAGGGGCGCTGGTGTCGACTTGCCACTTGCCGCTTGACGCGCGGGGCAAGGCGGATCTTGCCGACTGCGTCGAGCGCCTCGGCATCGACGTGCTTGTGCAGCACCTCGAAGAGGTCGAGCCGCGGGTTGTCGTCGATGATGGCGCCACGCTGCTCTTCGGGGATCGGATCGTGCGCATCGTCCAGACCGACGACCGGATCACGTACTCGACCCTGGCGGCGGACTGCTGGCCGGTGGCGCTGACGCGGACGGTGGGCGAGGGGCGCCACGGGATGCGCTACCGGCACAGGACGAAGGACGGACGGGTCTGCCACGGGGTGCTGCCGGCGGCAGGGTGGGTCGACGGCGCATCGGCCGCCAGCGAGGCGCGCGAGGCGGCCGATCAGGGCGTGCGCATCAAGCCTCGCCGGGGCGCCGACTGGTCGTTCGCGCTGGGCACATGGGCCGATACGACCCGCAAGGCCCCGATGGTCTCGATCGTGCGGCGGCCGGGATGGCACGACCAGGCCGGCAGGCGCGTCTACGTCAACGGCCCCAGGGTCTTCGGCGCCGACTGGCTCTACATGGGCGACTCATTGCGCAGCGGGCGCAAGGGGTCATTGGCGGCCTGGAAGGCGGGCATCGAGAAGCTCGCCACGACGCCCACGATCGTGCTCGCGCTCGGCGTCAGCCTCGCCGGAGCCCTTCTTGAGCCCATGGGCAGGCCGCCCTTCATTCTCCACGTCGCTGGCGACTCCTCATCGGGCAAGAGCCTCGTGACCCTCCTCGGTGCCTCGGTGTGGTGGGAGCCGGCCAAGTTCCTCCACTGGGAGAGCACCTCCAACGGCATGGAGCACAAGCTCGATCGCTACAACGGCGCCTGCATCGTGCTCGATGAGATGAGCAAGATGCGCCCCAAGGAGGTCGCCAACTTTGTCCATCGCTTCTCGGCCGGGCTCGGTCGCATCCGCTCAAACCGCACCGGGACGGGCAACATCCCCGAGAACACCTGGTGCCTGTCCTGTCTGTCCAGCGGCGAGAACACCCTGGCTGAATACCTCGGCGCCATGCTCCAGGGCGGCCACACGGTGCGGATGATCGATCTTCGCACCATCAAGGGCGAGGCAGCGCAGGACTCAGACCACGCCGACGAGATCAAGATCTTCCTGGCGCGCCAGTGGGGACACGCAGGAGACGCTTGGATCGAACATCTGATGACCCTGACGCCCGACGCGTGGTCAGCCCTCGACGCGCGCTACGAGTCTCTGGCGCTGGTGGGCAGGGGCCAGGCCGGGGCGTCTGGAGAGAACATCCGCATCGCCCGCCAGATGGCCATAGTTCAGGTCGCGCTCGAAGAGGCGCAGGCCGCAGGCATCCTGCCGCAGCTGCCGGTGGCGCAGACGATCCAGTGGGGGCTTGAGAGGATCTTCGAGGAGCGCGGCGAGCAGAGCCACCCGTGCGCCCGAGCCCTGGCGTCGCTTCGCACCCTGTTCGAGACCCAGCCCTCCCGCTTCCCCAGCGAGGATGGCTACCGAGACGCCCGAGGGCTGCCCGTGGTGGGTCTGAGCGAGATGGTGCCGGGCGCCTCGGCGAGCCCTTACGACAAGATCCACCAGAGTCCAAGCGGCGTGATCTTCACCAGCGAGACGATGCTCAAGGCCTGCGACGCCATGACCCAGGCCGGGACTGGCCCTCGCCAGTTCACGAACTGGTGCAAGGCTCAAGGCATCGGAGACGGCGGCAAGGACGGCGTCCGGGCTGGGGTCAGGGCGCGTTGGCATCGCCTCGACCTCATGAAGACCCCAAGCCAGGAGGCGCCGTGAGCTTCCACGCACTTCAGGGGCCAAGAACGCACTTTGGTCACGCACTTCCAGAGGCCAAGATTGCACCGCAAGTTCATGATCCCACAGCGCAAAGGGTTCAAGAACGCACTCTCTCACTTTGGTTCGGGCAACGGTCGCGTATGCGGGCGCGCGGGCGAGCGGGCGCGCCCGTGTATACGTCTATCTCAATCAAAGTGAGTAAAGATTACATAGAGATAACCAACCCCCACGGCCACGGGCTCGGACCATGCAATCTCTCGCTTTTGGAAAGTGCGGAGAAGTGCGGGAGTGCGATCGAGGATGAGCCGTTGAACAATAAATCTCACTGGAGATCGCGATGAACCCTGTAACGTGCCCCATCTGCGACTACAGCTACATCCCCAGCGAGGGTTCGGATGCGCGTCAGCACAACCGGCGCTGCCGAAGGTGGCAGGAGGCGTGCGCCGAGATGGGCTACACCCCCGAGCACTACGCCGCCCGAGAGCAGCGCAAGCGGGAGTCGGCGAGCCTGGAATTGACGGCGATCTCCTCAAGGAATCGGGTCGAAGCAGCGCTGCTGTACGCCAAGGCCCTCTTCGACCGATCGCTGTCGACGGCGATCTTCGGCGGGTACTGGAGACTGCACCCGGACTTCGAGACCTACGTTGGGATGCTCAGCATCAAGGGGTTGAGCGAGCACCTTCATGACTCCCACCCTCCTGACCCAGGCCACATCAAGCCCGGTCGCTCCTACTGGGAGCCGAGGGTGTCGCCATGACCTGTCGCCTTCTTCGCCCGACCACCTACGCCGACCGGACCTTCGAGGCGGGCACCGCCGTCGTGGTCGTGCCCTTGGAGTCGGTTGACGAGCACAGCCCCATCAGGAGGCTGTGGCAGCGCGAGCGGCAGCGCGGAGCTCCGGTGGAGGTCGTGCGGCTGGACGGGGAGGAGCGCCTTCGGACGGTGCCGCGCGAGAGCGTCGAGCTCGTGCAGGCTCAGGAAACTCCGCAGGCGCCGCCGGCCTCGACCCTCCCCTGGCCGCGCTTCGTCGCGCTGGACCTGGAGACCACAGGCTTCGGCGGGCAGGACCGGGTCTTCGAATGGTCGGTGGTGGCCTTCGACGAGGGCCGGGAGGTCTTCGCGCGCTCGGGACTGGTCGATCCCGGGCGCCCTATCCCGCCGATCGTCGCGCGCCTGACCGGGGTGTCCGATCGGGACGTCAAGGGCAAGCCGGCCTTCGGAGAGGTGGCCGAGCTGCTCCACCGATGGATCGCAGGCCGGGTGGTCGCAGCTCACAACCTGCCCTTCGACCGGCGGATGCTGAACGCGGAGTTCGTGCGCCTCGGGATGAACTGGCCGAAGACCGACGGGGAGGTCTGCACGCAGAAGGAGGCGGCGCGGGTGGGGCTCAAGCGGCCGAAGCTCGACGAGCTGTGCCGGGCGCTGGGCGTGCAACTCGACACGCACCATCGGGCGCTGGACGACGCCAGGGCCTGCGGGCTGTGCCTGTGGGCGCTTCAGAACAACACCGCGCCCCAGAAGCTCCTGGGGCTTTGACGGGGACCCTGGAGACAGGAAGGGAGGCAAAGAGATGCAGCGACACGTCTTCTACCACGCCGGGTGCAACGATGGCTTCGGGGCTGCCTGGGCGGCCTGGAGGCTGATGGGCGACTCGGCGATCTACCGGGCGGTGAGCTACGGCCAGGCGCCTCCGCCGATCGACGAGGGCGACGAGGTCTTCATCGTCGACTTCAGCTACCCGGAGGAGGCGCTGCGGCGTCTGGCCGCCCAGGCGTCTCGCGTCGTGGTGCTTGACCACCACAAGACGGCCGTGGAGGCACTGGCAGGGCTCCTCGCCGATCCGCCTGCCAACCTGGAGTTGGTGCTCGACCTGAGCCGCAGCGGCGCGATGCTGGCCTGGCGCTACTTCATGCCGGCCGACTTCCCGCCGACGCTGCTGCGCTACGTCGAGGACCGAGACCTGTGGAGGTGGAAGCTGTCCGAGAGCGAGGCGATCAACGCCTGGATCTCGGCCCACCCGCTGGACTTCGAGGTCTGGACGACGCTGGCCGAGACGCTGGCGTCTCCGTCCGGGGTAGCGCCCCTGGGTCGGGCCATCCTCCAGCAGCGCTCGCTCACCGTCGAGCGCCTGTGCGCCGGCGCCTGGAAGGTGGAGCTGGGCGGCCACCGGGTGCCCGTCGTCAACTCGCCCATCCACCAGTCCGAGATCGGCCATCGCCTCTGCGAGCTCCACGACGACGCCCCCTTCGCCGCGGTCTACCAGGACCTCGGCGGGGGCCGGCGCCGCTGGTCGCTGCGCTCGCGCGGGGACTTCGACGTCTCGGAGGTCGCAGGCCTCTTCGGCGGCGGCGGCCACCGGGCAGCGGCTGGCTTCGTCGTGGAGGTGACCTCGTGAAGGCGGTGTTCAAGAAGTGCCGGGTCGCTCTCGAAGTCATCGCCGCTGTTGGCCGCTGGGCGCAGGCGTTGCTCGACGCCATCGAGGCCATCGAGGACGGCAGGGACGCACTCAAGCCGCCGAAGAAAAAGGGGTGACGATGTCAGACATCCCACCGGGGTTCAATCCCCTCCATTGCCTTCTTCAGGCACCAGCCACGGCCATACGGCGCGTCGCAACTGTCCAACAAGCCGGCGGCTATGAGGTCATATCTGAGATCCTCGGGGATGCTCTTCTGGGGCATCCGGCGAACGGCATAGGAGACGTGAGGGTCAGGGTCCACCAAGGCGACGAAGCACCTCAGATGCTCAATCCTCAGGCCGTGGAGCGCCCCAATGATATCGCGGGCACGCAAGGCGCTTTCTCTATCCCTGAGGACGTAAGCTATCAGACACCCAACGGCTTTGCGCATTCCAGGCTCGCTGCTGTCCTCAGCTACCTTGAAGGCCACCTCGAAGGCCTTGAGCAGCTCCAAGACATCAAGTTTGCTCGGGCTGGCAACCTTATCGATCTCGTCGAGCCAGGGCACGATCCATTGCCCCCGTACGGCCCTTCGCTCTGGGCGCTCGCCAGCTGTAGGCGGCACGATCACTGCTGCGATTGTCTCCTGGAAACTGCCGCGCTTGAGCCCGAACATGAATCGCAGCGTGGGCCACTTATCCCAATCTTCCATCAACTTCACCCTTTGTTGCGAAACGCCACGTCAAGACCGCAAGGAGCTTTCTCTTCATCACCGAGCATATCACGCCGAAGCTAAAATTTTGATCCCCTCTCGTCAATGCAAGGGAGATGCAAGGCTGAACACATTGACCATCAACGGACGCTTTATGCATCGGACCTATCAACGATGGCGCGGGGCGAGGGGGCGGTTTGACACTGCGGCGCGCAATAGCTACCCATGTGTTCAGGAGGTGTTTTGATGGGCCGAAGGATCCACACCGAGGAGCACCGCAAGGCGGTCGCCCTGGAGTCGCTCACTGGCGGGGTGCGTGCGACGGCCAGGAAGCACGGCGTCGGACGGACGACGCTGGTCGCCTGGCGCAAGGAGTACTGCCCCGAGGCGCCCAGCGAGATCGGCGACGAGCGGGGCGAGTCGGGGCGCTTCGCGGTCGGTCACAGCGGCAACCCCTCGGGCGGGACTGCGGAGGCCGCCCAGGCGCGGGTGGTGGCGCAGCGAGCCTCCCTCAAGGCCATCCAGGCGCTGGCGGACATGCTCGAAGCGGAGATGGCCAAGGACGAGGAGGACCGCAACGTCGAGACGGTGCGGCGGCTGTGCGACTCGATCCTCGACCGGGGCCTGAGCAAGCTCAAGGCGGTCGAGATGAGCGGCCCGGGCGGGGCGCCGCTCAACACCGGGGTGGATCTTGGAAAGCTCGACGATGACCAGCTTCGGCAGCTCGCCGGCATCCTTCGCGCTGCCCGATCTTGAGGCGGTCGAGGCGGAGCTGCGTCGGCGCGATCTGCTGGAGTTCGTGCGGGCCAGCGTGCCGGGCTACGAGGCCGGCTGGGTCCACCATGAGGTCTGCGCCCGCCTGGAGGCCTTCAGCCGGGCCGTCGCCGCAGGCCAGTCGCCGCGCCTGATGCTCCTGATGCCGCCGCGCCACGGCAAGAGCCTGTTGTCCTCCGAGCGGCTGCCGGCGTGGCACCTGGGACACCACGGCGACCACAACATCGTCGTGGCCTCCTACGGGCAGGACCTGTCCAATCGCTTCTCGCTGCGCTGCCGGGACGTCTGCCGCGAGCCCTGGTTCGAGGCCACCTTCCCCGACTTCGCCTTCCACCGCGACCGCCAGCTGATCCAGTCCTGGGAGACAGCCCAGGGGGGCGGCTACCGAGCCGTCGGCATCGGCGGCGCGCTGACAGGCATGGGCGCCCACCTGCTGATCCTTGACGACATCATCCGCGACTACGAGCAGGCCGACAGCGCCGCCTACCGCGACAAGGCCTGGGACTGGTACCAGGCCGTCGCCTACACGCGCCTGATGCCCGGCGCCGGAGTCCTCGTGCTCAACACCCGCTGGCACGACGACGACCTCGCCGGCCGGCTGCTCGACGCCCAGGCCGACGAGGGAGAGCAGTGGGAGGTGATCCGCTTTCCCGCCGTCGCCGAGGACGACGAAGAGCACCGCAAGGCCGGTGAGCCCCTCCACCCCGAGCGCTACCCGCTGGCGAAGCTCCAGGCCATCCGGCGCACCATCGGGGCCTACAAGTGGTCCGCCCTCTACCAGCAGCGCCCAACCCCCCAGGGCGGCGGCATCTTCCGCAAGGACTGGCTGCGCCACCACGAAGGGGCAGGGGGCCGCTTCGACCTCGTCGCCATCAGCGTCGACGCGACCTTCAAGGAGACCCTGTATGGCTCCTTCGTCGTGCTCCAGGTCTGGGGGCGGCGCGGCTCGAAGGCGCACCTGCTCGACCAGCGCCGAGGCCGGTGGTCCTTCACCAGGACCCTGACCGAGATCGAGCGCCTGCGCCGGGACTGGCCCGCGGCCAGCGCCATCTACATCGAGGACAAGGCCAACGGCCCGGCCATCCTCGACACCCTGCGCCAGCACACCTCGGGCGTCATCCCCGTCAGCCCGCGCGGGTCGAAGCAGGCCAGAGCCCACGCGACGGCTCCTCTCTTTGAGGCCGGCGACGTGCTGCTGCCTCCCGAGGGCACACCCTGGCTCGGCGACTACCTCGCCGAGCTGCTCAACTTTCCCGCGGCCAAGAGCGACGACCAGGTCGACGCCACCACGCAAGCCCTCTCCAAGCTCCTGCTGGAGCGCCGCAGCGCCTTTGACGACTCCTACTTGAGGTGACCGACATGCCCTCCTTGACCCAGCGCCTCACGGCCTTCTTTTTGCCCCCAACCCCCGGCCAGTCCGTCGCGCGCAACGACGGGTGGCACGACCTCTTCTCGGCGTTCGGAGACGACGAGCGCGACAAGCTCGAAGCGACGAGCTGGAAGTCCAACCCCCGCCTGAGCCGCAGCCAGATTGAGGCCCTCGTGCGCGGCAATGGGGTGGCCCGCGCCATCGTCGAGCGTCCGGCCAACGACGCGACCCGACGGTGGGTGGAGCTGCTGGCGGCAGACGAGGTCGAGCAGCGAGAGCTCGCGCCGGTGGCCGAGGCGCTCACAAGGCTCCCGGTCTACGCCGCCGGGCGCCTGCGACGAGGCGGCGCGCGCACGGCCGTCACCCTGGCGCTGCGCTACGCGCGCCAGTACGGCGGCGCCGCCATCCTGCTCGGGGTCGACGACGGCGCCGCCGACCTGCGCCAGCCCCTTCGGGCGGCGAGGGTGCGCACGGTCGATCACCTCCAGGTCCTCAACCGCTGGGAGATCTGCCCGCAGCGGCGAGGCCGCATCGACGGCCCCGTGGAGATCTTCGAGATCCTCAGCGAGGGGGCAGACGGCCAGATCGAGCGCTTCGACATCCACGCCTCGCGGGTGATCACCTTCGACGGCGCCGACGTCTCAGGGCCGGAGCGGGCGAGCAACGACGGGTGGGGTGACCCGATCCTCCAGCTCGTCTACACGGCGCTTCGCAACGACGGGGTCCTGGCTGACGCGGCCCCGCGCACCGCCATGGAAAAGAACATCGGCGTCTATCGCTTCGCCGGGCTCCAGGACCTGATCTCCAGCGGCGGCGAGGGCAAGGTCCGCACGAAGATGCGGCTGATCGCGCGGGCCAAGTCGGTCATCGGCGGCGTCATCCTGGACAAAGACGGGGAGGACTTCAGCTACAAGGACGCCTCTATGACCGGGCTCGCCGAGGCGCTCGACACCTCCAGGGATCGGGTCTCGGCCACCGCCCGCATCCCCGTGGCCATCCTCTACGGCAACCGGGAGGGGGGGCTCGGCGACAACGGCGACTTCTTCCTGCGTTCCTACTACGACAGCGTCGAGTCCGAGATCGTCGAGCTGGACGTCGTGCCGGCCGTGGAGGTCATCGCAGCCCTCGTGATGAGCGCGCGTCAGGGTCCGACGGGCGGCCGAGCGCCAGAGGGCTGGCGCGTCCAGGCGCGCTCGCTGTGGAGGCCGACGGAGCGGGAGGTGGTCGAGACGAAGAAGCTCGGCGCGGAGGCCGAGCGCATCGTCACTGAGACCTGGGCGCAGCGCATCAGCTCCGGCATGGCCATCGTGAGCGAGGGCACCGCGGCGCTGTCCAGATCGGGCGTCCTGGAGATCGACGAGCCGGCCAGGGCGGCTGCGGCCTCCAGCGGCGACAAGGGCGCGGATCTGCCGGCGCTTGAGCTCGTCCGCCAGGGCCGCCTGCTGGCCGAGGCGCTCTACCTCGAAGAGGAGCAGGCCAACTTCTTCCGCCGCCTGATCGGGATGCCCGACTGGACCCCCAAGGCCCGCGAGGAGTACCTCAACGCCCGCGCCCTCATGGGCGCCCCGACGCCGGCCTCGACCGACGACGGACAGCTCGACGGCGAGACCGGCGACGGCACCCGCGTTGGCCTCTTCTTGCGCCTGCCGCCCGCGCTGGCCTCGCTGCGCGGGGATCTGGAGCAGGACGACAGCCCCGCCCACGTCACCTTCCTCGTCGTCGGCGCCGTGCCCGATGATCGCCGCGCCCTCTTGCTCCAGATCCTGCGCGGCGTCTTCGAAGGTGCCGATCACCCCTTCCGGGCCTTCCTCGGGGAGCTGTGCCACCTGGTCAACCGCAGCGGCCAGAGCGTCTTCTACCAGGATGTCCGCTTCACCCCCTGGCGCCTGTTCGCGCTGCGCGAGCAGCTCGTCGAGCGGCTGCGCGCGGGCGGCTTCGGGCTGGCCGACGTCTCCCCGGATTGCTGGCTGCCCCACCTGACGCTGGCCTACGACCCCGACCCGGCCGCCACCTTTGCAGGGCAGACGCTTGGCGGCTCCTGGCACATCGGCGAGGTGGAGCTGTGGGGCTTCGAAGAGGTGATCCGCCTGCCCCTGGGGCCGTCGGCCACTTGACGGCCACTTGACCGGCGGCTCCCTCGATCCCCCGCCGTCCGGCTCCTCCTGTCGCCACGGCCCGCTGTCAAGTTGCGCGCCTCCTCTGAGGGCTCTATCTCTGCACTGAACTGATCTTGCGTGCAGTGATCGCCAGCATGACCCAGACACCCTACAGCCCAGCGACCCAGGAGCGCCTCGACGACGGCGAGCAGGTCGCGCGCTTTGACCTGCTCGACCTGGGCAGCGAGGCGCTGCCTGCGGAGCTCAAGGAGCAGCTCGCGCCGCCGCTGTTGACCCCCGAGGGCTTTTTGATCGTCGAGGGCTTCGCGGCCCGCGGAGACAACGTTCAGGTCTACACCGGGGCGGACGGGGGGACCTACCGGGAGTTTCGCCCCTGGGACGCGGTCAAGGCCTCGCTTGCGCTGTACGAGGGCAGGCCGGCGACGAACCTGCACCCGAAGGGGCTGGTGACGGCCAAGGACGCCGCGCGCCACGCCCGCGGCTCGGTCTTGTGGGCCAAGGCGCTCGACGACCACAAGCTGATCCACGTCCGGGCGGTCATCCACGACGCCGACACGATCGACGACATTCAGGAGGGCCGCCACCAGCTCTCGCTGGGCTACCTGGCCTCGGTCGACGCGACCCCCGGGCGGTCGCCCGACGGCGAGCCCTTCGACACGCGCCTGACCGCCTACCTGCCAAACCACCTCGCCGTGGTCGACCGCGCCCGCGCGGGACACCTCGCGCAGCTTCGGCTCGACTCCTCGGGCCACCACAACCTGGGCGCCCTTGCGCGCCTCGACTCGGAGGGAGTGATGGAGTTCATCACCATCATGATGGGCGGCAAGCCCGTGCGCGTCCACAAGGACGACGCGCAAGCGCTCCAGGACGCGATCAAGGCCAGCGACGAGCTGACCCGCGAGCTGGCGCAGGTCCGCAAGGACCATGACAAGGCCACGGCCGACCTCAAGGCGGCCAAGGACAGCGCCGAGCAGCAGGAGGGGCGGGCCAAGGCCCTGGACCTCAAGCTCGCCGAGCGCTCTGACGAGGCGATCGACAAGAAGGTCGCCGAGGCCGCCAAGGCGCGCCTGGCCCTCGTGCTCGACGCCGCCGACTACCTCGGCGGCAAGACGGCCGACGAGGTCGCCTGCATGGCCGAGCGGGACATCCGGCTGGCCGTCGTCAAGGCCGAGTTCCCCGATGCCAAGCTCGACGCCGTCACCGACGCGGAGCTGGCCGGCTGGTACGGCGCGGCGCGCCGCGAGGCGGCCGAGGGCAAGAAGGGCGTCGAGAAGCTCCTGGGCGCCGGGCTCAAGGGCCAGACCTCGACCCGCGGGCAGGACGACTGCGACGACGCCACCAAGGCGCACAAGGACGCCGTCGAGGCCCACCGCGACAGCTACACCAACCACAAGCGGCCCCTCGTGGGCGGCAAGGCCTGATAGGAGACGATCATGCCCCAGAATGCAGTCAGACGCCCCTCCGATCGCCCCTACTTCGCCGGCAAGTGCCTGCGCCCGGTCTTCTGCCGCCCCTACAGCGCGGGGGGCAGGGCGGCCAAGGTCTGGGAGTACACGATCGACACCGCCGCCGACGACACCGACTACGCCCTGGAGGTCGAGGGCAGCGACGGCGACATGCACGACATCACCATCAACTCGGGCGCCGGGGCCACCAAGACCTCGATCCGCAACCAGCTCATCAACGCCATCAACCAGGAGGCCGACGTGGCCGGGCGCGTCGTGGCCGCCTCCAGCGCCTCGGACAAGTTCACCGTCACGGGCCGGGACAAGGGGGACGACTTCTTGGCCACCGAGTCCGACGCCAACCTGAGCCTGTCCAACACCGTGGCGGCCGACGACGGCGACAGCATCCGCTTCGGCGTCGGCGTCATGCACGACGACGCCGAGCCCCTCGCGGTCGAGAACCCCACGCGGACCTCGACGGCGGCCGTGGCCAAGGTGCTCGACATCACCCCTGACCCGGTCAACGACGCCCGCTACCTGCTGGCCATCAGCCTGGACGAAGACGGCGACGGCATCCCCGAGGCCGACTACAACTTCGAGTTCCTGGCCGACGCCTCGGCCACCGCCGACGAGATCGTCGACGGCCTCGTCGCAGACATCAACGCCGCCATGGCCGCCAGCACAATCCTGGCGGCCAACAGCGCCAGCAAGCTGCGGCTGACGAGCGAGGTCGCCGGGGTCGAGTTCGACGCCAACCTGACTTCGGACAACGCGACCGTGGCCGCCCAGGTCAAGGCGGTCGTGACGGCCAACGTCAACGCCGCCGTCGCGCTGGACAACAACTTCGCCGGCGTCGCCTGCCGCTCCCAGTTCGTCGAGGCCGACGCCAACGGCATCAGCCAGTACGGGCCGGGCGACACCCTGGAGGTGCTCAAGGAGGGCGAGGTCGTCGTCCTGCTCGACGCCGGGGTCGACCCCACGCCGGGCAGCAACGCCGTCCACCTGCGCTGCGTCGCCTCGGGCTCCGAGGTCATCGGCGCCTTCCGAGACTCTGCCGACGGCACCGACACGGTGCCGGTGAGCAACTGCTACTGGACCAGCGGCGCGACGACCTCCCCCGACGGGGAGAATGTCGCCCGCCTCTACCTCGGCGCCGGCGCCAGAGCCTGAGAAGGAGACCTGATATGAGCGTCAAGACCCATCAGTTCGTGATCGACCCCTCCAACCCCGCCGGCAGCCCGCTGGGCAGCGCGCGGACCCTCTTTGAGATCAAGCGCGACAGCCAGGGCCGCAAGAGGGTCAGCTCGCAGTTCGACGGCGACACCACCCTCTTTCTGGAGCAGCACCTGACCCAGATCGAGACCCAGGTGCTGCGCACCCAGCATCAGCCGCTCGACGGCCTGGATCTCCAGCCCATCGAGACGGACCTGAAGCTCGGCACCAAGTTCCTGGAGTACTACCAGCGCACCAGCAGCGGCAAGGCGGCCGTGGTCACCGGGCAGACCCAGCAGGTCGAGCACGTGGACCTGGCCACCGACCCGGAGAAGGAGGCCGTGCGGATGATCGCCGTGGGCTTCCCCTTCGACATCCAGGAGGAGGCCGCCGCCGCCGACAACATGATCAACCTCGCCGTCGAGGGCGGGCAGGCCTGCCGCGAGATCCTCGACCACTTCGTGGACGAGGTCGCCATCCAGGGCAAGCCCGAGCACAAGCTCTTCGGGTTCCTGCGCGGCGGCGAGAAGGGCGCGCGCTCGGCCGAGCTGGCCAACCCCATCACGTCGGAGTCCTCGGCCGACAACGACATCGCCGCGCTCAACGGCTGCGTCTCGGCGGTCATCAACCAGTCCAGGGGTCTGCACCGCCCCAACCGCCTGGCGCTGTCGCTGCGAACCTTCAACCTGCTGGCCGAGAAGCACATCGCCAGCACGGGCATCTCCGCCCTGGAGTACTTCCTCAAGAACAACCCGGGCAACATCCGGTCGATGGACCAGATCAAGCCCCTGTTCGGCTTCCAGGAGGCCATGGACGGCAAGGACGTCATCGCGGCCTACGTCTTTGACCCCTCCGTCGTCCGCATGAAGATCATGCCCCCTCGCCAGCTCAAGATCGTCGAGACGCTCTTCGGCTCGCTGCTCCTGTGGGTCGCCATGGTCTCGCCCGTCCAGTACAAGCAGCCGCTCGGCTGCGCGATCCGCAGGTACACCCACGCCTGATGGTGAGCGCCGTCGGGTCGCTTGAGACCCGACGGCGCTCGACTCCCACGCTTGAGGACATCCCGAACGCTCACCGCCGACGGCGAATCTTCTGCTCCTCCTTGAGCTTCTGGTTCTCGTCAGACTTGGCAGCGGCGATGATCCCAGCGACGAGCGCGCCGAGCCCAGCGCCTGTTGCGATGTTGGTCAGGCGCTGGATCTGCTCCTTTTGCTCCTTGATCTGGGCATCGCGGGCGCTGATGTGGCCCAGGAGAAGTTCGATCCGACCTTCCTGGCCTCTGGCGATTCGCGCGGCCTGTTCAAGCCTACCGTGAGCCTCAGCGAGTTCGACCTCCAATCGGTCCTTGATGGTACGAACTGATCGCAGTTCAGCCTCCTTTTGCTCCAGCATGGCAGACTGTTCAATCACCTTGGAACGCTCGCCCTCCAACGCTTGAATGAGCTTGTTGTTCTCGGCCCGCAGGGCCTCCTTACCCGCTGAGTCCTCCGGCTCGAAGAGGCCTGCGACGTTGGTCCCGTCGGCGAAGGAGGCATCCAACCCCATCGCCTCAAAGATCTTGTGGATCTGCTCAAGGGTGGGCGGCTGCTTGTCGTTCATGATCTTCGAGATCGTCGACTTGTCGTAGCCCGCCTCATCGCCAAGCCAGTTCTGGCTTCGATTCGCCGTCTTGAGCTTCTCTTTGAGCTTCTCCCCGATGAGCTTGCGCTCGAAGCTGTCTCCTGAAGGACTGTTTTTCATCTGATACCTCATGTTCATAACGAAGGGCAACGACCTGCTGCCCTTTCGCCTCTGGTTTGATCACAAAGAAACGCCATTGCAAGGTTGATGGCGTTGATCAATCGATCAACACCTTTGATTTTCCGGGAGAAGGGTTGCACGCTCGCAGCGAAGACAGGGAGGCAGGAGGGATAACCCACGAGGCGAATTCTTCGCCATTGGCTGTCTGTTGGGCCATCCCCAGTCCAGTTGCCGCAACCCCCTGCCCGCATTAATGATGTCCTGTGCGACCTGAACTAACGAGTAGGTCAACAGGCATCCATGGCTTCCGCCCCCACATACGCCGAGCTTGCCGCGCGCTTCACCTGGCTGGCCACGCCCAGCACGGACGACCGGGCCACGCTGGCGTCCATCGCCTCCGAGCACTGGGACGACCTGCACCCCTCCGTCTGGACGCCGACGGCGAGACGCACCAAGGCCGCGATGCTGCTGACCGCGCACGAGTGGTCGCTGGAGCTTGAAGCCCGCAAGAGCAAGGGCGAGGCCGGGCGCATCCGAGGCAAGAGCGCGGGCGGCTGGAGCAAGAGCATGGGCGGCTCGGACGGCTCCACGGGACAGGAGTGGTTCGGCCTGACCTCCTACGGGCGGCAGTTCCTGGCGCTGCGGCGGCAGGTCGTCTTGCCCATCATAGGGGTGTGATGAGCGACATCCGCAACAGGCCCGACACGCTCATGCGCGCCGCCCTGGCCGCCCTCCAGTCAGGCCTCGCCGCGCAGATCAGCGCCATCAACGACGACCTCGCCGACGAGGGGGTCTCGTGGGCGCTGCCCGTCGTCGGCGCCGACAACATCGTCATCGTCGCCCAGGGCGTTCACCTGCCCGACAGCCCAACCCCGCGCGTCCGGATCGAGGTGGGGCAGATGCCGCTCAAGCAGATCTCGGCGGGCAAGCTCGGCGCTCAGACAATCCCGATCAACCTCTTCGCGATGCTCACCGCTGACAACCTCGGCGTGGACAGCGAAGGCGATCTGGTCCAGGCGGCCTCGGCGCTGGCCGACGCCTGCTGGTGGTCCCTCGTCGTGCCGCTGCGCGCCGCCCCCGGGTATGACGGCGTCGAGCGCGTGGCGACCCAGCTCGTCCTGATGGATCTGGGCGCCGACGATGAGGCGATCGCCGTCGAGGCGAGGATGGCGATCAACGTCGGCCTGCGCCGCCTGTGGAGCAGAGCATGAGCGGCGTCGTCGGCATCGAGGGCCTGGTGGCCCGCGCAAGGCGCCTTCAAAAGCGCTCGACCCTGCCCGGACTCGCCCAGGTCGTCGAGCGCGAGTACGTCCGGCAGATGAGGGCGCAGGCAGGCTCGATCCCCGTCGACACTGGAGAGCTGCTCGACGCGATGACCTCCGACACCTCGCCAGATCGCGAGGTGCGGGCCTCGGGCGCTGTCGTCGAGGTCTCGATCGATCTGCCCCAGGCGTATTGGCAACGGCACCGGCTGCCGAGCATCGACGGCGCCCAGATGGCCCAGGCGATCGCCGGGGCCGTGCAAGGAGATGAGTGATGGCATGGGAAACCATAGACGGCAATGAGGCCGTCATTGTTGCGAAGATCGAGACCACCTCGGGTGAAGACGAGGACCCGACCATCGGCGACGATGACGCGCCCTGGGAGGAGTTCGAGTGGACGATCAACCCCTCGATCCGCAAGCGGCGCATCATCTCGCCCCACGAGCCCGGCTCGGGCCATTCGCTCGGGCTGACCACGCTGGGGTGGAGCGCAAAGCAGACGATGCAGCTGCGCTCCATCACCGCCGGCGACGACACCGACGTGCCCTCCTTCCACCTCGCCGCGCGGATCTCGGGCTGGACGTGGCAGGGCAACGCCACCGACAAGAGCCACACCTACTTCCTCCAGCGCAAGGACTCGACGACGGCGACCATCAAGGAGCACCGAGCCCACAACGGCGCCAACGCCTACAACACCACCGAGCTGCTCGGCGCCATGGCCGACTTCGAGTTCTCCTTCGAAGCTGGTGAGCCGTGGATGTTCGACCTGGTCGACGGCTTCGCGCTGACGCAGGACCCGAGCGCGATGTTCGGCCAGGGCGGCGCGGCGCTCAACACGAGCTACGTCCATCAGAGCGCCGCCGATGTGCGTGCTGAGTCCAATGTCATCCGCGTCTACATCCCCGGCGCCGCCCCGACGCTCTACGGCGGCGGCACGCTCGGCACCCCTGACCAGACGGTCGACCTCGTCTCGCTCAAGTTCAAGGGCAACCGCTCGATCGCCCAGCAGAAGACCGTCGGCGGCAGCTTCGGCGTCAAGCGCCAGAGGCCCGACAACAGCGAGAGCCCGACGGTCGAGTTCGTCCTGGAGCAGACCGGATACGACGACTTCAACCCCTTCGCCCTGTTGATGAACGGCACCAAGCTCTACCTGGGCTTCGATGGAACCAGCCCCAGCAACGCTCTGGTCAAGGCCCGCGGCGCCATGTACTGCCAGCTCACCGACGTCAAGGACGGTGGCGATGTCGACGGCCGCCGCACATGGGTCTGCACCGCCGACCTCGTCTGGGTCGCCGACGTGGCCGACAACGACCCCGCGCCGGGCACGAGCCCCTCGCAGGCCTGGGCCGCCGGCGCCGCGGCCCCGGACGACCTGGGCCTGTTCATCGACACCAACATCACGCCACCCAACGGCGCGCTGGCATTCATCCAGGTGTTCGACGCAACACCGTGATCAGGAGATGACCTGTGAAGACCCGACCCCTGGGCAGGCGCTTTGACCTGCCGATCTGCAAGGAGGCTGTCGATGAGTTCGGGCGACAGCCCCGCGCTGAAGAGGAGCCCTACCTGCTGCTGACCAGCGCCGACATGGTCTCGATGCGCCTGGTCAACGAACTCCAGCAGATCGGCGCCCAGTTCGAGAAGGACGAGCGATCGGCTCAGGACATCGCCCTGCTCATGCCCGCCGTGCTGACCCTTTCGGCGCACGGCAACTGGCGGTTCTACCGCCCTGACATGGCCGCTGAGGCCGACTTCCCGCCCATCAACCGCCGCGACCTGAGCGCGAGCCTGGACGCCCTGGGCAAGCGCCTGGAGTTCCTGCGCGACCTGTCAGCGATGGACGTGCGTGACGTGAGGGCCGCCTGCCAGTCGGTCTCGAAGGTCTCGGAGACCGAGCGAAAAAACTCCTCCGCGCCGTCGGGCTCGTCCACCGAGGGCACGGACGGCGCATGAGCGAGAAGGGGGTGGGCATCTGGGCGGCCCAGATGCTGATCCTCTACAACGACGTCGCCGACGACAGCGGCAGCCTGCGCCCGTGGCGCCGTGGCGGCGGCGTCCTGGAGATGCCCGCCCGCGAGCTGGCGGCGATGCGTCTGATCCGCACGGCGCAGTGGGAGTGCAGGGAGGCTGACCGCAAGCGACGGCAGCGCTCCGGGAGGTAGGGTGATGGCAGACACGTTCGAGCGCATCGTCACCCAGATCGAAGTCGAGGGGCTCGGGATCTATGACGACCTCGCGAGCAAGTCCATCGCTGGCGCCAAGGCCCTTCGATCCCTCAACAGCGCGCTGCGCGCCTTCGACAAGGCCGCCAAGCCCGCGGTCGAAGGCGCGGGCGCACTCGACAAGGCCCTCGGCGAGGTCGCGTCGGCGGGGCTGGAGCGCCTCAAGCTGGGCTCCGAATCGGCCAGGACCGAGGTTCGGGCCCTGGTCAAGGACCTCAAGGACCTCAGCTCGGCCTCGACCAAGGGGCTCGACAAGCTGGCGCTACCCGGCGCTGGCGATGGCCCTGGCAAGGTGCTCGATGGCCTCAGCGGCAAGGCAGCCAAGGCAGGCAAGTCGACCTCCGACGCCGCCGGCGGCGTCGACGAGCTGGTCAAGAGCCTCAGAGATCTCGACGGCCCAGGAGAGGTGGCAGCCAACAAGCTCGAAGCGATCGGCGTCCTGGCATCAGGCCCTGTCGGTCTCGCGCTGGGTGCCCTGGTTGTGTCGGCATCCCTGGTGGCGGGGGCCTTCACTGCCGGGGCCGAGGCCCTCGATACGTGGACCAAGGAGACAGTTCGGGGGGCGGCCAGCGCCGAGGTCCTGGCCGAGAGCTACGAGAAGCTCCAGATCTCCAGCGTCGAGCTGGCCGGCAATGTGGTCGACGCCGGCGACCTGATGCTGGGCGCCTCGAAGGCGATGGACACCGTTCGGGGCGCCGCAGATGGCGCAGACAGCGCCCTGGCGAGCCTGACCGGCCAGTCCGACCTGCTTGGCGTTGCCTTCCGCGCGGCGACGCGCGTGACGGTCCCCTGGCTCGGCGTGCTGGTCGACACGGCCCACGTTGGGGAGCAGGCCCGCGCCGAACTGCTCGACCTCGAAGGCGGCCTGACGTCAGTCGCCGGGGCCTTCGATGTCGCCTCTGACGCGGCCGGCGACTTTGGCGCGGCGCTCTCCAGCGGTATCGGCGCGGGGGTGGAGTCCGCAAAGGCGCTCCTGACGGACCTCGGCGCGGCGATGGGGATCTACAGCGCCCTGCCCTTCGAGGTCCAGCGCGACATCCAGGCGCACACCCTGCCCGGGGGAGTGGAGATCTCGGGGCCATTGACGCGCGAAGGGGGGCTGATCGGGCAGCGCGAGAAGAAGAAGGGCGGCGGCGGTGGCGGCAGGAAGAAGGACCCTCTTGCCGAGATCATGGACCCCGCCCTGACACGCCTGAGCGTACCCGACCTCGACGCCGACAAGCTCCTGGGCGAGGAGTTCGTCCCGAACATGGAGGCCGCGACCACCGCCATCGAGGCCATGCAGGAGGCCTTCAGCCAGGGCGCCCTCTTCGGCGGCGAGCTGTCGCCGATCCAGCAGGCCGAGGCCGACGCGGCGAGGCTCAACGAGCAGTTCTCAATCACGGCTGAGAAGCTCAAGGGCGTCTCCTGGGAGTCGAAGGTCTGGGGCGACGTGCTCTCCGACGTCGCCGTCATGGGCATCGAAGCGGCCCAAGGTATCGGCCTGGAGGTGGCCTCGACGCTCGGGCAGTTCGCAGCCGGCGGGGGGACGATCAAAGAGTTCGGCGACTCGATCCTCGACGCCTTCGGGAGCCTCGCAGCCCAGCTCGGGCAGTTCTTCGTCGCAACCGGCACCGCAATGCTGTTCATGCCTGGGGGGGTGGGACAAGGGCTGGGCCTGATCGCTGGCGGCCTGGCGCTTGGCGTGCTCGGTGGCGCGCTCGGCGAGAAGGGCAGCGGGAATCGGAAGGGCGCGGGGCGGGGAAGGGCGTCGGGGGCGTCGGCTGATGATGTGACGAGGACCGCCGAGTTGCTCAGGCCGCGGCGGGACGACCGACAGAACGTGACCAACATCCGGGTCGTCATCCTCGACACCGAGATCGAGGACCCCCTCGTCGAGTTCATCGATGGGCTGGCTCGCCGCAACCGCCTGCGCAACTTCGTCACGCAGTAAGGAGGCGCTGTGAGCAACGTCCCTCAGATCGCCTACCCCGTCACGGTGCCCGCCGGCACGCTGCGCCTGCATTTCACCGATCTGACCACCAAGGATTTGTCGATCACGGGCGGCGTGAGCCGGTACAACGCCCGGTCGACCGACGAAGCTGTTGATGCCCTGGCCTACCTCGCCGCTCAGGCCGAGGCCGCCGACGCGCCCACGGGCGGGACGTGGGATGCGGGCGAGGCCAACGGCTACTACAAGGGTCTGCCGACGCTGACCAACGCCACCCGCACCGACGGCAAGACCCTGGGGTCGATCGAGTTCCGCGATGGCCTCTCGGGCGCCCTCTTCGGCTTCGACCTCGACACCATCGTTGTTTCTGGTGGCGTCGCCGTGGGCCTGTGGCAGCGCCGCGGCCTGTGGTTGCCGAGTCCCGTCATCGACGGTGGCCCCTATGCGGCGCTCATCGAGCCCACCACCAGCGACGCGGTGATGCTGACCGAGAGCCCGGACGGCTCGGTGACACGGGACGCCGGTGGGCGCCTGACCCGGTGGACGATCGAGCTTGAGGATCTGCCGCCGGCCAGCGTCCTGCCCCACTACAGCGAGCAGCTCGTCTGGGCCAACGAAGTCTACGGGGTGGCTGGCGACCCGAACATGGCGCTGGAGTCCTGGCGCCGCAACTTCCTCGACGACGACGCCGACAGCTTCCGGCTGTGGCCAGACCACGAGGACCTGTCCACCTTCTACGATCTGAGGCCAGGCCAGGGAGACGACTGGATCGCGGGCCTGGGCGACTTCCTGGTCGAGATATCCAGGCAGCCCTACCTCCTCGGCATCGTGTTGACCGCGCTGGAGGTGTGAGGTGGGTCGATACCTCTGGGCCTTTCGAGTCGAGGGGCTCGGCAGCGCCAATGCCGCGACGGCATCCAACAAGCTCTACCGCTGGAGCTGGGGCCGCTCGATGTTCGACGCACCGTCGACCGCAGACCCCGACAGCCTCTACCTCAACGGCGACGGCGGCATGTTCCAGCGATGGCCGAAGGAGCTGACGACCGCCGCCGACTTCCGCAGCTTCGAGCCCCGCGTCGGCGCGCTGACCTTCGACATCCGGCGCAACGGCAACGCCCTGGCGCTGCTCCTGAACGGCACCCCAGGTCGAGTGGCGCGACTGGCTGCGGATCTGGATGCGGCCGACACCAGCGTCGTCCTGGATACGTCAGGACTGTCGGGTGAGGTGCTTTACATCGGCCGGGAGGTCATCAAGCTCGGATCGGAGTCGCCCTCAAAGACCTACGCGGTGTCGAGGGCGCATCTGGAGACCCAGGCGCAATCCCACGCCGCCGAACGCGGCGGGCAACTCTACGGGTCCATGCACCCCACCGCCTTGTATGGACGCCTAGTCGAGCTGCTGCGCGTGCCGCTCGGCTCGACGGGGTACGCCGACGAGTCGGTGCGCTGGCGCGGCATCCTGCGCCGCATCGGCTCGGGCAACAACACCACGACCTTTGGCCTCCAGATCGACAACCTCGCCCAGCTCGTCCTTCAAGGCGAGATCTACCGCCGCTTCTTCCAGTTCAAGATCGGGACGCGCTCCAGCCGCTCCACGCTCTCCGAGGAACTGCCGGCGGCTGGAGTCGGCGCGACGGTCGAGGACAAGGCCCAGTTCCTCGGGATCGTCGACAGCAAGGACGCGGCGCTGATCAGCTACAGGCTCGACACCGAAGGGCGCACCGGCGCGGCCTTCATCGACCAGCCCTTCAGGGATGTGCCACTGCTTGAGGAAGACCTCGCGGGCAAGTCCGTCCGAGAGTTCTTCTCCTCGGTCGCCGAGCAGCCCTCCAACAGCGCCAGCCCGGGCGACAACACCTTGCCGCTGTCGCAGGACCCCGGCAAGGCCGCCCTTCAGATCATGCTGACGACGCGAGGGGGCGCCAACGACCCGGATTACGACCTCCGCATCAGGGCGCTGGCGGGCGGCATCCCCGGCGGCTTCGTGGACAAGGACGCCTTCGAGCGCTTCGGTGAGCGCCACGCCGCCGAGCCCTGCGACGCGCTGCACATCGGCCACGAGAAGCCCGAGCCCGTGGGCCTCAAGGAGGTCGTCCAGGGGCGGCTGCTGGCCCCGCGCGGGGCCGTGATCATCCAGGGCGCCTCGGGCCTGCTGACGGTCGCCGAGATGGAGGACGCCCTCCAGTGCGGCAGCGCCAACGCGCTGACGGATGGGCCGGGGGGCAACATCATCGCCGTGATCGGCCAGCGCCGACTCCTGGACGATACGCTGGCTGAAGTCTCGCTGAAGTACAACGATCGACCCGGCATGGAGCCGGACGTTGTCACGGTGGGCGACGACACCAAGGAGGACAACCTGCCCGAGGGCGTCTCCGGCGGGCTGGACCTGGACGCGCGCGCCACAACCAGCGAGGCCGCCGCCGCCAACATGGCCACCCGGATCATCGAGCTGTGGCACGAGCCCCTGTGGGAGTGGCAACTGGAGGTGCTCTCGACGGCCAACTACTGGCCGGGCGACACCGCCGCGGTCACCCACGCCCACCTGACCGCCAACGGGGCGCGCGGCGTCTCGGGGGCGGTCTGTCTCGTGACAGCGCGCCGCGAGGCAATGGACGAGGGCGGGCACTCGATCCAACTCACGATGCTCTACGTCGGCGAGCTCCTGGAGCGCAACGGCCAGGTCGGCTGCATCGCCGGCGGCGCCGAGGTGGTCTCCTGGGATGGCGGGTCGTCGACGGCCACGGTTGAGGCCAACAGGTTCACCTCCCCGCTGGGGCCAGCCTTCACCACCGACGCGGCGACCTTCCAGGCCACCGACAAAGTCCAGCTTCTCGACGAGTTCCTCGCCGTGCGCGACAGCCTCGCCACGATCGACGCCGTCGGCCCGAACACGCTGACCATCTCGGGGCTGGCTGTGACCCCGAACGCGGGCGACATCATCGCGCCCGCGCCCTACGCCGACGCCACGGCGAGCCAACGGGCGCGATGGGCCTTCATTGCCGACACCAACAACCAGGTCGACGCCGGCCTCCCCTACGTTTACACGAGCTGAACCATGGCCTTCCGAAACCCCGACGACTGGAGAATCCTGGGCCTTGAGGACGACCTGCTCGGCAACCGGCAGATCGCGCGAGGTCGGCCCATCGGCGGCGGCGAGACAGCCGACGAGCAGGACGAGGCCGAGGTGGTGTCCGACAACGGCATCCAGGGATGGACGGCCGCAGGTCGCGCCGTCATCACGCAGTTGACCACCTACGGGCAGGAGGCGCCCCAGGCGCCGATCTTCACCACCTCGACGGCATCAGGTGGCGCCTATGAGGTGATCGGGGAGGCGATCGCTACGCTGGGGCCGGGCCGCGGCGTGGTGACGGTCTACGTCGACATTGAGGACATGGACATTCAGGTTGAGGTGCTCGACTCGGGCGGCAGCGTTCTGGACACCGACGCTATCAGCAGCCCAGGGCGTCTTCAGGACATCCTCAACCTCGACGCCGGCAACGAGACCGATGTGCGCTTCAGGATCAGCGTCAAGCGCGAGGACGTCACAGACGGCTCGATCTACAGCCTGCGCGTCTTGGAGGACAAGAGCCCCCTGGACACCTTCACCAGTTCCGACCCGGTCTTCGAGTTCAAGAAGCTCGACGACAGCGCCTACGCCGGCGAGAAGGCGCTGCACGCACCCTTCCTCGATCGCGTCGCGAGCAACGTCGAGGCGACGCACCACGGGCGGCTGCGGCGGTGCGGGACGTGGTGGCCCGTATCCTCGACGACCGGCGGCGGTGAGCAGGTGCGGCCCATGCTGGCTGCGCACACGACTGTCGGCTACGTCCTGACCGACTGGACCGTGTCGCCGGGCTGCCGGACGCTCGTGCTGCGCCTGCTTGTCGAGACCTTCGATGCCACGGTCTACTTCGGCCTTGCCGTCCTGGACCTATTCTCGGGCCGCTTGTCCACGCGGAGGGCCGACAGCGGCATCAACCCCGTGGGCTCACCAGACGCGCTCGAGCTTGAGGCGGACGTCTCGGGAATGCAGGGCGGGCAGGCGGCCCTCGTCCTGCTGGTGCGCAGCAACGACTCGGGAGCCTCGACAAGCCAGGTCTTCTCAGCCGGCACCCACGTCATCGAGGACGTCAGCAAGGTCGGCGGCCTGACCGGGATCACCTTCACCTCGGGCAAGCGCTGGAAGTTGGAGTTCGACGAGAACCCCGCCAGCTCCTACGACCCCGAGGGTCACCAGCGCCCTTCGGCGCGCACTGTCCTCTGGGAGGCCAGCGACGACGCCTGGGTCTGGCCCAACTACCTTGAAGCCCACACCGCGGCGCGCCGGCCTGATTGGGCCGAAAACGGCAGCTACTCCGTGCGCGTCACCGAGATCGGGCGGGCCAACATCTTGTCGATGGCCATCGTCGAGAGCACGGCCATCTCCCGTACCAGCATGGCCGCGGCCCTGCGCCCTGGAATGCCGCCTGGCGCCTCGCGCATCAGGGGCCTCTACATGCGCCAGCGGGAGCAGTGGACACGCCGCACCCGCGTCCATCACGCGCTGTGGGGCTACGACCCCGCCCAGACCTCGACCGGAGCACCGGGACCAACCACGCCCTTCGGCGTCGTGCGTCACCTGCCCCTGGACTGGGAGGACTTCGGCGCCTGCATGGTGGGCATCTACGACGCCGCCGAGGACAAAGCCGCCGCGCAGCTCGTCCGCACCACCTTGCGTCTTCAGGGGTTGCTGATCCTCGCGGGGCTCAGCGGCGCCAACATCGAGGTCCTCATGCGCGCCGCCATCGCCTCATGGGGCGGCACCGCGTGGGATGGTGATGTCAGCACGAGCGCCGAGGTGCCGGTGGAGATCGGGCCGCTGTTGCCGAAGCTGGGGGGCGCAGTTCGCGACGATGGCCAGCCCTTCTCTGCGACCGCCGACCTCGTCTTCGGGCAGATCGGCGCCCTTCGAAATGCCTATCACAACCTGCGCGGCGCGCACTCGCTAGCCGAGTTGGCGTCCAGACGGCATGGCCTAGTGCCCTTTGGCTTCACCATCGAGGACGACGGCTGGTCATCGGGGGGTTTTCGGCTGGTGAGATTGCAGATCAAGGCACGGGACGTGGACGGGCCACTGGCTTTCGATGTGGACGGCAACCCGCATGCGCCTGCCCTGACAGCGCTTCAGGTCGCGGGATGGTCGGTGTTGACCCGTGAGGGGGTGAGCTAGTCGACTTCAGAGGCGCACTGGGCCAGGGCTTCATCGGGGTCGTTGGTGCCCACGGGGCCGTAAAAAACCCACTCGCACACACCCTTGGCGACTCTTTGGTAAATCGGCAGGGCAACGCCTTCGCTGTTGTTGCCGATGCACACGAAGCAGTTGCCGTCGTCGTCCCTGACGCACGGGATGTCGCCGATGACCCCTGCGTCCTTGAGCGAGTCGATGGCCTCGCCGAAGTCGCAACCCTCGAATGTTTCCTCGGGCTCCGCTTCCGGTTGAACCTCAGAGCCCCCTGGGGATGCCTCATCCCCACACCCCGCCAGCACCAGAACTGCCACGATCACCGCCCGCATCGTCTCCTCCCTGCTCAGGCTCAAGAGTGCGTCAACCTGCCCCCACAGGGGTAGGCTCTTTGGGCTTGCCAGGGTCGAGCCCTTCCTCTCTTGATACCTCTGCCTGGGCCCTTCTCAGGAGCCACTGTAGCGCCGCTGGCTCATCGCGCGCGATGGACACCATGGAATGGCGAAGGCGCTCAAAGTCGGCCAGTGAGGCTTCGCTGGCCTCTGCGTCCAGGTTGATCGCCTGCGCCATGAAGAGGCGCTCGGCGTCGAGCCGAACCTGGACCCATTGCTGGCGCAAGCTGGAGTAGGCCTTGATCTTGTCGCCGGGACCAAGCGCAACGGACAGCGCGCCTGCGCCAGCGGCGGCTACAACCAGCCACCGCCAGCTGCCTGGGCCTTCCTCGCCGGAGAGGGCGAAGAGCCCGGCGGCGGCCAGGGCAGGCACCACGACGGTGATAAACCGAAAGGCCTGATCGACGCTGGACCAAAAGAACAGGAGCCACCCGAAGTACTTGATGTTCATCCGGGCGGTGCGGCTCTCCTGATAGGCTTTGATGTAGAGGGTCTTAGACTTCATCGGTCAACTCCTCGGGTCGGCCTGCATCTGCAATTGTCGACGCGATCGGGTCGATGCGCAAGTGCCCTTACTGGACCTCGTCATCAGGGAACGGGGGGAGGGGCCAGGGATCGGGAGGGTCCAGGGCCAGGAGAGAGCCCGAGAGCCACTGGCCCTTCTTCCACACCATTGGGCTCGGGCTGATGCCATTGAGATGCCTGAAGACCTTGGTGAGGAGTTCGTAGATGTCCACAGGAAGGGGTGGGTCGGCTACTTCTTCTGGGTTCTCGTCTCTGGCGCGAGTCGCAAAGCCCGCCATCCCCGCCCACATCTGCTCCTCGGCCACGGCAAAGGCGCTCGGGCCAGCGACAACGCATTGCCACGCTGCGGTCTTCACGACGCGAGCCTGTTTCATGAGGAAGGCCTTGACGTCTTCACCCAGGTCAGGCCGCTTTGCGGCCGCGAGGATTTCGGCGGCCACCTTGTGGAGAGCCTCGATGTCATCGGAGCTGACTTCGCTATCCACCTGCCCGAGGAACGCTGCCAGCGTTCCAAGCATGTTGAGCGTGTCGGCGTTGATGCGGCTGATGTTGTCTGACTTTGGGGCCTGAAGCTTGGAAGGGTCTATGGTGCTCCTCAGGGCGGCGATGTAGACCGTCGTGTACTCTATCAAGAGCGCCCGGTCGCGCAGGAGCTCCTCAAGGCGATCGATCTCTTCGGCGATGAGGCGCAGGCCATCAGCAACGGCGGCGTGGGTCTGGTGGGCGCTCATGCCGTCGATGCGCAGCGTCAACTGCCAGTACGCGTGCATCTGCGTGTTTTTGGGGTCCTTGAGGATCCTCTCGTACAGCGCATAAAGCCGAGCAGCAGGGTTGGACATGGCGCCCTCGGTTGGGTGAGGCGATTCCGCATGGAGCCGCTTCCGATCTGCCATGGTCGAGGGAAAGGATCAAGGCTCAGGGGATTTGGGGAGAGCGATAGGCGACGCAGCTTGATCCCGCCCGCCACCTCCCCGTTCAGGCCCAGGCCGAAGAGGGCGGCGTGGTGTCGGTGGAGCTGCGCCGCCTCATCCTCGGGGAGAGCAAGCTCCAGTTGCGCTTCATCCTGGAGATGGCCAAGGCGCAGGGGCTCACGCAGGTCGAGTTCAACCGCGCCATGACCCAGGTCTTCAACCGCTGGATGGACACCCTCGGTATGACCCCCGTCGTCCCCGCACTGCCTCCCGCCGAGCAGTCCCGCCTGCTGTCCTGAACTGACGCCAATCTTCGGTTTGCGGTTGTCGAGTCGACAACCGCAAACCTCTCGGGCCTCATCGCTCCGAAGGCTCGCAGCACATGAGAGGAAACGTATCGAGCGCCCCCTGGGGTTTGACGTAGACGTTGAATCTTCCCCCTGGCTCCACGATAAGGTGCCTGGGTCCCTCGCCCGAGTTGATTTGATCCCTCCACCCAAAGCACGTCAGCGCCCGAGGCGTAAAACTGGATCCTGTGAGACCTGAAAGCTCAACGGGGAAGAGATTCTGGCTGGCAACCCAAGTCGGCAGGATCAGGGCCTCGCGCTCGACATCGGGGGGGTTCGGGGTGTTGGCGTACTCCTCGGTCGTACAGATGCGCCCGCCATCGTAAGTCGTTCCGCAATCTTGAAGCATGGCTTCGAGGCCATCCCCGCAGAAGTGTTCTTGCGAGGACAGCCCAACAAAACGGTATACCGCCGGGCTCTCACCCGGGAGCCCTTGCTCCCCAGTCTCGCCTTGAGGTCCAGGTTCACCCGATGGCCCTTGTTCGCCTTGGGGGCCTTGCGCGCCCTGTAGCCCGAGCAGGCCTTGTGGCCCCGTCTCACCCTGCAATCCCTGCGGCCCCGTGATCCTCGCCAGCAGATCATCATCGCCCCTGATGGCCTCCACCAGCGCCTGGGTGAAGGCCGGGTCGTCAAGCAATGCCTGGACGACCTCATCCATTGAAGGCGAGGGGCCTTGAGTGCCAGGGGGACCCTGCGGCCCCTGGACCCCTGGCTCTCCGGGCAAACCGCGCTCACCCTGGGGACCCAGGAGGCCCGCTGGACCCGCCGAACCTTGCGGCCCAGGCTCGCCCGCCAAGCCTTGCGCCCCTGAAGGCCCAGGCTCTCCCCTGGCGCCAGACGGGCCAGGCTCGCCTTGGGGGCCTTGCGGCCCGGCTTCACCCGGTGAGCCTTGGGCGCCATCGCCCCCAGGGCCGCAGGCGCACAACGCAATGATGAGCAGCGCAATGGTGGACTTCATGGCTCTTCCTCCTGGGGGGATTGAGCCATTGCAGGGGCAGGGGATTCAAGGTGAACGGGCGGTCAGGCAGCGCGTCTGGCGGGCTCCTGGTCGGGATCATCCTCGACGAGCTCCAGGCGGAGGCGCGCTCCATCCGGCGAGCGCAAGGGCACGACAGGGCCTCGGGCGAGAGGTTGGGCGATGTAACCCATCCACTTCAACTCCTTGAGGGTCGTTCGGACATCTCTCCCGATCACGTCGTTGACGTGGGTCGCTGTGGGTGGGCAACGCAGGCTACGTGTCTGCTCGATCACCGCACTGAGAACTTCAACCTGGACCTCGGTAAGGTCTGCCATCTGGCCCTCCTCTGAATGCCTTTCGTCAAGCTAGGGTGCCTGCCCAGTGCAGTCAACCTATGGCAACATTAAATGCTTGCATCACATGCAATCATTAGATATGATTTCCGCATGGGCTGTTGAGCCCAAGCACAAAGACATCCTGTCGACCCAGCGTTCCGCCAAGTCCGAAAGGTCGACAGGACCCACCATCCTGTAAGGAGGCACCCTCCATGTACCCCAAAGCCATCGCTCTGTCCAATCCGCTCATCTGCGCCGACTGCCACGGGCGCGGGCGCGTCTTCGGCGCTCTCGACGCCCCTCCCGGCATCGGCGTCAAGCCCTGCGCCGGGTGCGACGGCACGGGCCACGGCCCCGGCTGCCCCTGCGACGACTGCGACCATGGGCGCACCGACGAGCACCTCGAAGGTCTCTACCTCGACTGGTGCCAGGACGAGGGCCGCTGCTCCGCCTGCACGGGCCTGGGCTGGACCATCGGCACCGACCACGTCTGCCCTGACTGCCTCGGGGACGGCTTCCCGCCCGCCAAGGTCAAGAAGAGGCTCGTCGTGGTGGGTCGGAAGCTGGGCCGCTGGCCCATGCAGATCGTGACGGTCTGACAACGACTGCGACGGCTCGGGCCAACCCCTCGGGCCGTCGCCTCATCAGGAGGTCGTCATGAACGACATCATCGAGTTCGACTTCAAGGGCACCCCCATCCACGTCCTGCGCTTCAAGGGCCGCGAGGTCTGGACGGCTCAGGAGGTGGCGGTGGGCCTGGGTTACGCCGACTCCAAATACTTCACCGACAAGATCAACGGCGACTGGTCGGAGGAGTTCGAGGCGGGGATCGACTTCTTCAAGGCGGAAGGCGAGGATCTGAACGGGCTTCGCTCGCTGTTTGCGGTCGGTGATTCACCGACCGCAAATCCCATCCACCCCATGACCCGCTCCCTCCTGCTCCTGACCGAGTCCGGCGTCAACCTGGCCTGCACGCTGGCCCGCACCAGGCGCGGCCGGCGCTTCCGTCGCTGGCTGGCCAGGGAGGTGCTGCCGGCGCTTCGGCGGGGGGAGGCGCCGGCCTGCCTCGACGTCGAGGACCCGCCCGAGCAGCTCGGGGCCACCGAGGCGATGGTGGCCCTCCAGAGCCTCAAGGCGCTGCGGCGCCTGCGCCGCATCTCGGCCGAAGACCTGGGCGACGAGCTGCTGGCCCTCTACGAGCGGATCACCCGTCGACCGATCGCCACCTGCCCGGTGCGAAGGGCTCTGACCGACCCCGGCGAACCCCAGGATCTCGTCGAGCGGTGGTTCGTCGAGCGCACCGAGCCCGGCGGCAAGACGCTGACCCGAGATCTGTGGGACGACTTCGTCCGCTGGCGAGGGGTCGACGGGCGCCACATCACCAAGCGCCAGTTCGAGCGCGCGATGACGCCGATCGCCGGCAAGGCTCTGCACTACTACCACAGCGCCAACGGTCGCCAGACCAAGGGGCGCGGCCACGCGGTCCACATCAAGGCCGCTTACCAGGAAGAGGTGTCGCCATGAAGAACCGCAACCACTGGAGCGAGACCCTGGCTGTCGGGCTCGTCACGCTGCCCCGATCGCCCGTCACGCGGCTTGGCCTCCTGGTGCTCATCGAGCGCCTGGGGGTCGAGGACTGGGGGGCGTCCCGCCAGCGGGTCGACGCTGGCCCTCTGACCTTCCAGCGGCGACGGGGGCGATGGTCGGCCCATGGGCCGGCCGGGCGGGCCGACCTGACTTCGATGGCCGAGGCCGAGACCCTCATCCGCGTGTGCTGCCACCGGGTGGCCTAACCCGTAGGCCGCGTAGCCCTCCCCAGCGCCGCGAGCAGCTCCTCCCTGGTCTGAACCGCCTCGTGAATCCCCCGGTACGCCACCACCCAGGTGCCGTAGCGGGCCTTGTAGATCACCACCCTCTCGCTGACGAGCCGCTCGGGGCTCAGGTCGAAGAAGTCCAGCCCGAAGTTCTGGCCTGCTTCGACGACCTGCCCGAAGGTCAGCAGCGACAAGGCGGCGTGCGCCACCTCTTCGAGCCACCTCATCGCAGACCTCCTGCCCGGCAATGGGCGCACCTGCCGGTCTTGCCCAGCGGCTCCCCTCTGGCCCCGCAGCCCAGGCAGCGGCTCAGCACCACCTCGCCCGGTCCAGCCTGGAGCACCCGACCCTGCCGGATGAGCCGCTCCAGCGAGGGGCTGATCCCTCGCGCGCTGGATTCGCACAGCCCAGCCAGGTCCAACCGACGCATCGGCCGCTTGCCTCCGAGCGCCCTGAGGATCCTCTCTTCGTCCATCTTCCACCTCACCACGTTGAGGGCGGCGCTCCACGCTGCGCCACCGACTGAACAAAAGCGTGGCGCTGCACGCTTGACACGTCAACAGGTTTTTTTCTAAGCTCTCCTGTAGCACCTTGAGGGCGAATCCCGGCCTGGACGGGCTCGCCTTTGCCTCTCTCGCTCCGGCGCGTGTCACCGAACCGTGGCGATCTTTCTTTGCCAGGCTGTCACCGGAGCTCTTTTTCGTGGCGGGGCCGCTCATGCTTCTTCATGGAAAAATCACGGTCACCTCTCAAGCTCCTGTCGGGCTGCTGGCGGCCTTCTTCCACGCGCGGGGCTTCAACTCCTGCGACGAGCTGGGCGAGCTGGTCGGCTGCTCCAGGCAGGCGATCTCCAGAGCCAGCCAGGGCAAGGGGTGCGGCAAGCTCCTGGCCCATAAGATCGAGAAGGCCACGGGCCTGCCGGCCTCCCGGCTGGCCTTCGGCGAGCGCCAGCTCGTCTGGTCCTTCAAGATCGACGAGGAGGGCCGCGCCAGCGTCCTGTAGTCCAGTTGCACACCCTGTTGGCGGGCGTTAGGTTCCTCGTGAGTCTGAACACCCGAACAGGTGCAACATGCCGCTGTCCACCATCACGCACTACTCGGCCACCACCGTCGGCGGCATCCCTCCGGGCCTTGCGGCCAACGGTCGCAGGCGCGAGCTGCTCGTCCAGAACCTCGACGCCGCCAACGACCTGCGCCTCTACCTGCTTGGCGAGGTCGACGCGGGCAAGGATACCCCGGCGCCCGGCGATGCGGCCCTGGGCTACATCACGCTCGGGCCGGGCGTGGCGCGCTCCTGGAGCGGGCCGTCCTGCCCGGAGAACGCGATCTTCCTGGCCGGGGCGACGGATACGGTGGTCGCCGCCGTCGAGCTGAAGCTGGAGGCGTAGATGGCCGGGCTGCTGTCGCTCAGCGTACCTTCGGCCGCGCCGCCCGGCCCCGATTACACGACGGACTGGACGCTTCACGCCCTCTCCAGCGGGAATCGCAACGACCACATCACCATCACGGCCAACAGCGGCGTCGGCCTCGCAGTCGAAGCCGAGCGCCTCCTCGACGGCTCAAGGGTCGCCTCCTCTGCTGGCTCGACCTACTTCAACGGGGATTGGGCAGCCGACGACGACCTCCAGTTCGACTTCGAAGTCGAGGCACGCATCGACGGCGCTCGGCTCGTCAAGAACGACACCTCAAACCAGGGGACGTGGATCTTCGAGCGCGAGACCGCACCGGATGTCTGGGAGGCCGCAGGCGACTCCTTCGTCTGGACCGGAGGAGACCTCGACGCGCTTCAGGGCGGGTACGTCGTGGAGGTCGACGAGACCAACGCCTTCAACCTTATCGGCGCCAGCGACGTCTCGACGTCTTGGCGGATGCGGAAGGTCTCGGGGACGAACACCAGTGGACCCTGGCTGATGGAAATCGAGTTCCGCGTCAGCCGGTGCTAGGGGAGGGGTGGCCATGATCGAGCTTGAGACAACTTCTGGCACACCTGGGCACAACCCATACGCTCGCGTCTACGTCGGCGATGACGGCCTCTACCACATCACCCTGAACTTCAGCGGTCGTCGTCAGGCATCGCTCACCGCGGCCACGCTCGAAGAACTTGATGGGCTTGCCGTGACGCTGTGCAGGGCTGCGTGGAAGGCCAGGGGAGGGGCGGCGATGCTCAAGCGAGAGATGGAGGTGGAGGCCAGGGGAGGGGCGGCGATGCTCAAGCGAGAGATGGAGGTGGAGGCCAGGGCCCTTGGGCTCGACACGAGCGCCGCCAGGACGAAGAAGGACGTTGAGCGGCTGCTCATCAGCGGCGAGGACACCCGATGACCGCGCACGGTGCATGGATTCAGGCCCCGATGTCGACCCGCAAGGCCGCCGCGAGGGCGCGTGAGATGGGCCTGGACGAGTTGCTGCTCTGCGCCCTGATGCCTGCCGCCAAGGGCAAGCTCTGGCGCCGCTACACCCCGTCCGGGCTGCTCGGCCAGATCAGTGACCTGCACCGAGACGGGCGCAAAGCCGGCGTCATGATCTGGGCCGACGCCAAGCCCTCGGGCGTCAAGGCCACCGAGGCGTGGTTCGACGCCTTCGAAGAGGCGCTGCTTGCTTGCGATCTGCTCCAGTTCGACCTGGAGGAGTGGTTCGTCGGCCCCTCGCTGGCCAACCGGCGCTCGTGGGTGGCCGCCGTCAAGGCGCGCGTCGCCCGCCTGCGGTCCCTGGGATGGGCCGGAGTCGTGTCGGTCACCGCGACGGCCTGGGACCTGGACAAGGGCCGGCTCGACGAGGCGATCCGCGAGCTGGCCGACGAGCTGTGCCCGCAGTGGTACACCTTCCGCCACCCCGACCCGGGGCACTGGAGCCGCAACCTGCGCGAGCCCGAGGCGCAGATCCGCCACTGGGCCAAGGAGCTGGTCGACGAGGTCCTGCCGCGAATCGGCAAGCCGAAGCTGGTCATCGTCGCGGGGCTGGCCTGCTACCAACAGGAGGGCGTCCCCGGCCACGGCGGCGACATCATCGCGGCGATCGAGGCTGCGGTGCGCGGCGCGCGCTCCTTTGCGGCCGACGTGCGCTTGCGCTGGTGGTCGCTCAACTGGGCCGACGGCGACAACGATCCCGAGGCGACGGCGCGCCAGGCGATCAAGGCCATCCTCGGCGTGCTCGACATCGGTGCCCTCGTGCGCGATCTGCAACGCCGCCTGACCAGCGCGGGCTACGACCCTCACGGTGTCGATGGCGTCCTCGGGCCATACACGAAGGCCGCGGCGCGCTCATGGCGACGCGACCGCCGAGGCATCGCCCCCGACGACTTCTTCGACGCCGACACCCTCGCCCTCATCGACCGCCTCATCCCTGCAAAGGAGACCCCATGACCATGTTCCACCTCGACGCGGACCTTTACGTCGGCCGAAAGGCCAACGGCGCCATTCGCCTCGTCCAGACCCAGCCCGGTCGAGGGTACCCCTGCACCGACGACGAGATCCCCGATGCGATCATCGACGTCGATATCGAAGCCGAGGCGTGGTGGCACACCTGCGCCAACCTCGACGAGCAGAACACGCCCCACCCGAAGGACCACCCGATCCTCCGCATCTTTGTGCCGGCGCACCTGCCGCCGCACCTCGTGAGGATCAGCCGAGAGTTTGAGCAGCTCGCTCTCTTCATGGCGCGCTATCTCCCTCAGGGCGCCGAGGCGACCGCTGGACTCAGGAAGCTTCTGGAGGCCAAGGACTGCGCAGTGCGTGCGGAACTGGCCCGCGTCAGGAGCTGACCATGCTACCCCAGACCCAGGTGCGCCTGCGCCGAATGCTCTACTGGACCCTCATCACCGCCGCCGGGGTCCTGCTCTTGACCGGGGCTCCAGGGTGCGCCGGCCCGAACCGCTCCGAGGCGCTGCTTGACGTCCTCGGCCATCTGGAGCCCGACCTGGT
>SYOX01000297.1 GCA_005804885.1 Pseudomonadota bacterium | reverse complement strand
CGCGCTGGCCGCGCGGGCCGGCGTCCCGGCGTCGGCCGTCGGGCTCGGCGCGGGCGCAAGCGCGCTCCTCGAGCGCGCCCTGCAAGTCTTCGTCGCGCCTGGAGAATCGGCGGTCTGCGCCGATCCAACCTGGGAGCACTTCGAGCGCCTGTGCGCGGCCCGGGGCGCACGCCTGCGCCGCGTCCCTGTCGAGGTCCAGGCCGCCCCGCTGGGCCGCCTCGCGCGCCGCCACGTCGCGCGCCTGGACCTCGACCGCGTCCTTGAGGCCGTCGACGCCTCCACGCGCCTGATCTACCTCGTCAACCCCGCGTGGCCCACCGGCGCCAGCCTCCCCGATCCCGACCTGCTCGCCTTCCTGGCCCAGGTCCCGCGCCGCGTCGCCGTCGTCCTGGACGCCTGCTACGAGGGCTACGCCGCCACGCCGCGACCGCCGAGATCCTTGATCGCCGCCCACCAGGGTCCGGCGCCCTTGATCGCGCTCCACACCTTCTCCAAGCGCTTCGGGCTCGCGGGCTTGCGGGTCGGCTACACCCTCGCCACGCCCGGCGCCGCCGGGCTCCTGGCGCGGCTGGAGTCGCCCTACGAGCTGTCCACGGTGGCCGCCGCGGCCGCGCTCGCGGCCCTCGGCGACGACGCCCACGCGCGCCACGCCGCCGAGGTCGTCTCGCGCTCGCGCCGCGCCCTCGTCGAGGGGCTTGACGCTCTGGGGATCGACTGGATCGACTCCGAGGCGAGCTTCGTCCTGGCGCGGACGCCCGACCTGGCCGACAGGTGCGCCGAGGCCAGCATCCTGATCCCGCGCGGGGTCTACCTCGGGGGCTTCGCGGTGGCGCCGGTGGGCCTGCCCGAGCACACGAGGCGCCTGCTGGCCCTCCTCGGCGCGTGAAAGCGGCGTCACCCGCCTGCGCCAGATTGTAATCGCGACCTCCGGCTGGTAGTCGATAGAGGACGGAAGGTTGACGACGGAGGGCGCCATGAGGGGTCGAGTTCCTGGCTCGGGGCTGAACCCGCACCTGCTCTTCTGGGCGGGCAGCGGCACCTGGTACGACGATCCGCCGGTGCCGGAGCCGGTCACGCCCGCCCGGGACTTTGGCGATCCCGCGCCCTCCGAGCGCAGGTCGGGGCTGGTCTGCGGCCGCTTCCTGCCGCCCCACGCGGGGCACCGATTCGTGCTGGACGTCGCCCGACAGAGCGCGGGACACCTGACGGCGCTGATCTTCGCGTCCAAGTCCGACCCCATCCCCGCGGCGTGGCGGGCGGCGTGGCTGCGCGAGATGTGCCCCGGCGTTCAGGTCGGGATCGTCGACGCCGACGCCCTCCCGGATGACGCAGCGCCCGACTTCGTACAGCGCGCCGCCGCGCTGGTGCGTGAGCATGTGCCCGACGGGGTGGACGACCTCTTCGCCTCGGATCTGAGCGCCGTGCCGCTGGCCGAGCACCTCAAGGCCACCTTCGTCCCTGTCGATCCCGCCCGCCGCCAGGTGCCGATCTCAGGCTCCGAGCTGCGCGCCGACGTCATGGCCGGCTGGCACTTCCTGCCCGAGGTGGTGCGCCCGTGGTTCGTGCGGCGCGTCGCGATCATCGGCCCCTTCGGCAGCGGCAAGAGCACGCTGGCCGAGCGGCTGGCCGACTACTTCGACACGGTCGCCGTCCCCGAGGTCGCCCGCGCCATCGCCGAGGGCCGCAGCGGGGCCTTGCGGCCTGCCGATGTCCAGCCCGCCGCGCGCGGGCAGGTGGCCCAGGAGGAGGCGCTGGCGCGCAGAGCCAACCGGATCTTGATCTGCGACACCAGCCTGACCCAGCTCTGCCTCTGGAGCGCCGAGCTCTTCAGGACCTGCCCCCCCTGGATCGAGGCGCTGGATCGCGCCCGCCCCTACGATCTGACCCTCATCACGCCCGCTCGCTCAGGGACGACGCAAGAAACGAACTTCCGCGCCCGCTGCGTCGACGAGGCGCGCGTCCTGGGGAGGCCCTTCGTCCCGCTCCAGGGCTCCTTCGACGAGTGCTTCAGCGCCGCCTGCGAGGCCATCGAGGCCATGCAGGCGCGCCGGGGCCTCATCGGCGCTCGCTTCGAAGCCGAAGCCGCGTCCAGCCTGCCGTAAAGCTCGACAGGCGGCGCTCCACCTCGCCGTCGATCACCATCACCTCCAGCGCCGGCGCCAGCGCGGTCAGCCCGACCGAGAGCGCCTCGTCGGCGACCTGAGCGCCGAGGCAGCGGTGCGGCCCGGCTCCGAAGGACAGGTGCGGGTTCGGAGACCTGAGCGGGTCGAAGCGCTCGGGCGACTCGAAGACCGCCTCGTCGCGGTTGGCCGCCTCGAACCACACCGCGATCTGCGCGCCGCGCCTCAGCCGGAGGCCGCCGAGGGCCGTGTCCACGTCGACGACCCTTGAAAAGTGCAGTATCGGCGGGCAGATACGAAGGCTCTCCTGGATGAGCGTCGCGCGAGCGCGCGGGTCGCCCAGGTGCGCTCGGAGCTCTGGGCGCTGGAGCAGGCGAAGGGCGGCGGCGCAGAGGGCGTCGGCCGTGGTCTGGAGGCCGGCTTCGGCGGTCAGCGCGCACAGGCCGACGCGCTCGGCCCAGGGGGTCGCGTCGGCGGCGGCCCACAGGGCCAGGGCGCCGGCGCTGGCCGCGCGCAGCTCGGCGTCGAAGAAGCGATAGAGGGCGTCCTTGGCGTCGGCGGCGGCCTGGAGGCGCTGGGCGCGGTGAGGGTGGTCGTCGGGTGGGGCGTCGAGGCGGCGCGCGCCGGCGTGGTGGCTCTGGCGGGTCAAGGCCAGGAGGTCGGGCCACTTCGAGGCCGGGAGGCCGAGCCACGCGCCGACGAAGGCGGCGCCGATCCAGGGGGCGAGGTCGCCGGCGAGGTCGCACTGGCCGAGTTCGAGGCAACGATCGACGCGGGCGATGAGGGCGGCGTGGAGGGCGGACGAGGGGGGCGGCGCTTCGGCTGGCCTGTTGTCTGAGGCGTCGATCGGTTCGCCCATCGAGCCGTGGATCGGCGGATCGGGCGGTGCGTCGGGGGCTCTGTCCGTGAGGGAGCGGGCGCGTCGGGCGGAGGGGCTTGCGGCGAGCCGGCGCAGGGGGCGGTGTTCGGGGGGATCGAGGTTGTGCAGGGGTCGCAGGGCGTCGGGCGGGCGCCTGACGCCGACGCGGGTGCCCAGGCGAGAGCAGAAGCGCGCGGGGTCCGAGAGGACCTCCAGCGCGGCGGCGTGGGAGAGGGCGCACCATATCCCCCCGGCGCGGGTCGGCTGCCAGATGACGGGGGCGCGGCGGCGGAGGGCGTCGAGCTCGTCGGCGGCCCGCCCGCTGGCGTGCAGGGCGGGGTCGAGCAGGTCGACCGGGCGGCCGAGGAGATCCTGGGCGGTGGGCCTCACGGGTCGCCGTCCTGGGGGGCGGCGGGTCGCGGGGTCGGGCGATCATCAGGGCGGCGCGGGGCGAAGTAGGCGGTGATCCTGGCCTGGTCGCCGATGCGCTGGAGCGAGGCGAAGTGGAGGCCGTCGCAGCCCGCCGGGAGGGCGTCGAGGGCGGCGCGCAGGGGTGTGGGGTCGACGCGGAGGTCTTCGGCCAGGGCGTGGAGGCGGCGGGCTGCGTCGTCGCGGGGCAGGTGCCGCTGGAGGGGGAGGTGGATGGCGCAGCCGGTGGGGGCGGCGTCGAGCGGGGTGTGGTGGAGGCAGGAGAGCCACCAGAGGGGGCGGCGGCCTTCGGGGCCGAGGAGGCCGTCGACGAGCAGCGCGGGGTCGAGGCTGGCGAAGGGCGCGGAGTCGCGGCCGAGGGCGTAGAGGCGCTCCAGGGCGTCGAGGCCGACGTCGCGCTGCAGCAGGTAGAGCTTGATCCGGGCCAGCGTGTCGGGGGCGAGGTCGAGGGAGAGGATGGTCCATTCGTCGAGGCCGGGGCGGTCGAGGTCGGGCAGCGTCCAGCCGGGGGAGAGGCGGTCAAGGGCGCGCTGGAGGTTGGGGCGAGCGGCGGCGCGGCCCTGGGCGGCGGCGCAGAGGTAGATCTTGAAGATCGGCGCGCCTTTAGGGGTGAAGATACCGCCGTGCCAGACGCGGAAGGGGGCGCGGGGGTCGGTGGGGACGAAGAGGTCCTCGACGGCGCGCAGGCGGCCGAGGTCGGCGCCCTGGGCGGCCATGCGGGCGGTGACGGCGGCGCCAGCGCGCCAGTAGGCGTCGGCGGAGGGCGGCTCGGCCTGGGCTTCGAGGAAGAAGCGCAGCTGCGGGGGGCTGGCGTCGAGGGTGACGCCGTCGAGCGTGACGCTGTCGAGCGTGACGCTGTCGAGCGTGACGCTGTCGAGCGTGACGCCGTCGAGCGTAATAGAAAAACTGAAGGGGCGGCGGTGGCTGACGCCGGAGGGCAGGGGCGGGGCGGCGGCGGGGCGGCGCCACCAGGCGCAGGGCGCGGCGAGGTCGGCGAAGGCGGCGGCCCAGCGGGGGGCGTGGTGTTCGGCGCCGATGGCGCGGGCCAGGGCGCGCAGCTCGACGAGGGCCAGCGCGCCGAGGGTGCCGGGGGCGGGTTCAGCTCTGGACATCGCCGAAGCCGGGCAGGGTGTGCGGGAAGCTCAGGCGCGTGTCGCGCTCGATGGTGTGGTCGCCGATGCGGGCTTGCCAGCGCAGGGCGGGGCCGTGGCCGGGGGCTTGGGCTTCGAAGGCGATCTCAAGGGAGACGGGGGTTTCGGGGCTGGCGGGCGGGTGGGGCGAGAGCGGGAGGTAGAGCTGGCGCCAGACGGTGGCGGGGGCGGCCGGGGAGGTGTCGAGCCAGAGGTCGGGGGCAAGCTCGGCGCTGAACCACGCGGCGATCCCGTGCAGGGGGCCTTCGCGCTCGGGGGTGAAGGTGGCGGCGCCGACGCGGGGGCGCTCGGGGCGCGCGGCGGCCATGTCGAGGGCCAGGAGGCGCGCGGGCGGGGCCAGGAGGTCATCGGGCGCGATCCGGGCGTTGAGGGGCTGGTGGGCGATCAGCGCGCGGGCGGCGGACCAGTCCAGGCCGAGGGCGTCGCCGAAGGTGGGGGCGGCGCGGTGCAGGGCGTCGGAGGAGATGGGGGCGGCCCAGAGTTCGATGGACGAGGGGCACAGGCGGCCGCCGGGGGCCAGCCAGCGGCGGCAGCGCAGCACCTCGTCGACCATGCCCCCGCCGAAGGCCAGCGGGCCGAAGCACTCGGAGATGAGCAGGTCGACCGGCTCGGGCAGGTGAGCCTCGGCGGCGCGGGCGCGGATCCAGGTGACGCCCTCGACGCCGTTGTCGCGCGCCAGCTGGGCGGCCAGCCCGACCACGGCGCCGATGTCGACGGCAAAGACGCGGCGGGCGCCCGCGCGGCGGGCCGCGATGGCCAGGATGCCGGTCCCCGTGCCCAGATCGGCGACGACGTCGCCGGGGCGCACGAGCCGGGCGACGGCCTCCAGCATCGCCCCCGTGCGCGCCGCGTCGTCGAGCAAGGCCCTGTGGTGCCCCAGCAATGCGGAGAAGCCCGCCGCCATGGGCAGGAAGGTGACCCGCTCGCCGCTCACGGGGCCTCCCAGAGCGCGCCGACGGCGGCCCGGTAGTCGAGCCAGCGGGCCAGGATCTCCTCCACACCGGCCACCACGGCGTCGTCCAGCTCCGAAGGGGTGTGATCCAGCAGCGCCGCCCAGGCGCGGTGACGATCCCCGATGGCCGCCCTCATGTGCGCCCGGGCCGCCACCATGGCGCCGACCGGGAGCCCGTGGTGGCGCACGAGCGGGTGGCGCGACAGCCAGCGATCCAGCTCGGCCTCGGCGGGGATACGATCGGCGGGCTGCGCCAGCAGCGCCCGGTCGCCCGCCGTGCCGTCGATGAAGAGGGCGGTGGCGGCGAAGGCCACCTGCCAGGGGACCCCGGCGGTCAGGGCGTCGAAGCCGTCCAGCAGCCGCCGGGAGGCGCCGAGCAGCGGCGCGCGATCAAAGGCGGCCTCGTCGGCGCCCAGCCTCGCCATCAGCCCCAGGAAGAGGTCGGCGTGGGGGGCCGTGCCGGACAGGCCGCCGGTCTGTTCTTCGTAGATCTCGGCGGCGAGGTAGGCGCGCACGGCCTCGGGGGGGGCCATGCCCAGGACGCGGGCCAGGAGCACGGGGTAGTCGCGGGTGATGACCCACCACTCCTGCTCGTAGTGGCGCAGGAGCTGGGCGGTGGACAGCTCCCCGGCCTCGAAGCGCGCCCAGGAGGGGTGATGTTTGCGATCCATCGCCCCCAGCAGGCGCTCCTTGAGCGCCGCGCGGCTGGCGGCCGACCTCAGAGGCATCGCCCCGTGCGAACCTCGCAAGTCGAGCCCTCGCCGCAGTCCGCGTCCGCGTCGCACCTCGTCAGACACGCGCCGAAGCCCTGGCCGAGGTTCTGGCAGGCGTAGCCCTCCCGGCACCCGGTGTTGGCGACAGGATCGCAGCCCGCAAGGCACACGGTCGTGTTGGAGGCGCGCACGCAGATGTTGCCCGAGCCGCAGTCGGCGGCGCTCTGGCAGCCCACGGCGGAGCAGTAGCCGCCCACGAAGCCTGTCTCCTCGTTGGTCTCGGGGTCGCGCTCGGTGAAGCAGAAGGCCGAGAGCGGGCCGGCTTCGCAGTCGGCGTCCGCGTCGCAGGCCTCGCCGACGTTGGTGGGGACCGGGCACAGCGCCTCGGCCAGCGCCTCGCAGCTCAAGGCGACGATCTCGGCGGCCTGGAAGCCGACCGGGTCCTCCTCGCAGACCCCGACGCAGGTCTCGCTGATCTGGACGTCGTCGGGGCAGGCCTGCTGGGTGCAGGTGTCAAGCAGATCGCAGGCGCGCTCACAGAGCGTGGGGACAGGATCTGGCTCCGGCTCGGGTTGGGGCTCGGGGGTCGGCTCCGGCTCGGGCTGGGGCTCGGGCTGGGGCTCGGGCTGAGGCTCGGGGGTCGGCTCCGGCTCCGGGTTGGGCTCGGGGTTTGCCTCCGGCTCGGGGTTGGGCTCAGGGTTGCCCTCGGGTTCGGGGTTTGCCTCCGGCTCAGGGTTCGCCTCGGGGTTCGCCTCGGGTTCGGGGGTCGGCTCCGGCTCGGGGTTGGCCTCCGGGGCGACCTCGCCTCTTCGGAAGTCGCAGAAGCCCTGATCGCCTCGCACCGCGACGCAAACCTGGTCGCCAGGGCAGTCCTGCAGGCTCACCGCGCACAGCGCCACGCAGAACCGGTTGGCCTCGTTGTCCTCGAAGCACCGCAGATCACCCTGGCAGCCTCGGTCGTCCTGGCAGTCGTCGCCCACGCCGCCGAGCTGATCCAGCGGCACGCACTCGCCCCCCTTGCACTGCGTCCCAAGCACGCAGTCCAGGTCGCCCGCGCAGGGCTGGTTCCCCTGCTCTCCGACGAAGTTCTCGTTCTGCTTGACGCACCCGGCGCCGAGCGCCGTCGCCAACGCCGCCACGCAACATATTGCCAGGACACGACTTTTACCACTTCCGAGCGCCGACATTGCCAACACCTCTAACATCCGATCAAGGGGCTGACCGTCCGCACCGCGCGGACCTTTTCGTGGGGCGCCCCGGCATCCCTTCGTTTCAGGCGGCGCACTATGGTGCGTCGCGCCTCCCGAATCAAGCCCAGGCCGTCCGGCCTTCGGCGGCTTGCAGGTTCGCTCAGTGAAGATCCCGACGCACCAGGCCCCCACCACGATACCCCACAGACCACGATCGGGCCGCCCCAGGCTCGCGCCCGGGGCTACAGAGAAGGCACGCCCCTGCGGGGCTGACGAGGGGATGGATGCCTGCGTGCGCCCTGTCACAAGCCACAAGGGACGCGATGGGTTGAGGGTTCTGGTGTCGAGGGACACGCCCCCACGCAGATTGACGCCCCGCCGAAAGCCCCGAAGGGGCATCCCTGATCTGTAGCCCCAGGCGCGAGCCTGGGCGGCCCGATCCCCGCTCCGTCGGTCTTCCCGCCCGGCGCCTTGGCCCCGCGCGTCCCTGGTCAGGCTCAGGCCAGCCGGTAGGTCGCCAGATCCACGGTCATCAGGCTCCACAGCCACGTCCGCTCGACGGGGTCGTCCCACCCTCGCGCGTTGTCGCCCAGCAGCCACAGCGCCTCGTCCATCCACGCGCACAACAGCAGGTCTTCCCAGCAGCGGACCTCGGCCTCGTCGAGCGGGCACTCGCGCTGGTAGGCCTCCAGGAAGACCAGCCACTCACGCCGCGTCAGGGTCCGCCGAGGGGCCTCCGGGGCGCTGTTGGGGAAGAGGAAGGCGGCGATGGCCAGATCGTAGGCCTTCGGGATGCGACCGCCGCTGTCGGGGTCGATCAGCACGGGTCGGGTCGGCGTTTCGAAGACGAGGTTGCCGGCCTTGTAATCCCACGAGCAGTTCGACAGCGGCAGGCGAGCCTCCAGCGCGCGCGGGAGCGCCTCGTCGAAGTAGCGCGCGGCCCGCTCGCACACCGCCTCCTCAAGCCGCCCGGCCTTCCCCGGCCTGGCCCGCTCCAGGTGCTCCAGCGCCGCCGCCGCGCTGCCCGTGATCTCCTCGGGCGCCACCGCCACGACCCGCTCGCGCACCTCCAGCCCGAAGTCCGCCTCCAGCCCTGCGCCGTGGATGCGCCCCAGCAGCGCCCCCGCCGCGCCCAACTGCGGCCGCTCTCCCCGGTACTCCTGCCCGTCGATGAAGGGGTAGACCACCCAGATCTCCGCCCCGAAGGCGCGCGGGTTCGGGGCGATCTCCTCCACCGGCGCCACCGACGCGATCCCCCCCTCCACCAGCGACCGCGTCCACCGCCCGATCGCCACGCCGGCCTCGATGGGAGCCCGCGTCCGCTTGACGATCCGATCGCCTTGCGCCGTCCGCACCCGGTAGACAGGCGCCTCGGCGCAGAGCTGGAGGGCGCTGACCTGAGGCGGCAGCCCGAAGGCCGCCAGGATGTCGCGGTGCGCTTCTGGGATCATGACATTGCCTCTCGTCGGGTTCACCTCCGCCCACTCTACAGCCCTCCGGCGCGCTTGTCAGCGTGCGCGGCCATTCATCAACGCCCACCCGTCCTGGTCATCGATCGCGTCTTTGTGGGCGGCGTTTGCGGGCGGGTGGGGGGTGGAGGCCGTCGTCGCGGAGGGTGTAGCCGAGGGAGGCGAGCATGGCCTCCCATTGCGGGCGGTCGCAGCCGAGCCATTGCATGGGCTCGGTGGGGAGGGGCGTGGGGCCGGTGGTGACAGTCAGGCGCAGGTGTGCGGTGGTGCGCTCGAACATGTCGGCGCGGACGCAGCGGGGGCCGAGGCGAGGGTAGCCGAGGGCGTCGGCGAGGGGTTCGGGCCAGTCGACCTCGATGGATACGGCGTCGCCGGGGAGTTCGGGGGTGGCGTCGAGGTCGAGCCAGGCGGCCCAGCAGGCGGCGCGCAGGGCCTGGTGGGCGGGCTTGAGCATGGGCTGGGCGAAGACGAAGCGGAGGCCGAGGCGGACCTTGAGGCGGGCGAGGGTCTTCTTGTCCTTGTCGCTCAGGGCCTTGATCTGGTCGGCGGCCTCGTGGCGCGGGATGGCGCCGAGGCGGCTGGCGACGAGGTAGAGGAGGCCGGCGATGGGGCCGCGGGCGTCGGGGAGGGTGGCGGCGCTCTGGCAGGCGCGCAGGGCCTCCTTGACCCAGGCCTCGACGTGGGCCTTGACGCGGCGTCGGAGGTCCTCGGGGAGCAGGTCCATGGGGCGAGCGCGGACCTCGGGGGCGTCGATCGCCGCGCCGCGGGCGAGGCGGGCCAGCGGCTGGCCGCGCCAGGTGATCTCCAGGCGATCGCTCCAGGCCAGGGGCTCGGCGTCGGAGGCGAGCAGGGCGTCGGCCTGGGCGCGGGCGGCGGCCTCGGCGGCGCGGCGGCCGTGGCGGCGGTTCTCCTTGTGGCCGAAGATCCTGTCGGCCTCGGGGTTGGAGACAAAGGAGAAGCCGACGATCCGGCCCAGGGGGATGGTGCGGGTGAGGACCCGGTCGCCGTCGAGCTCGACCTCGTGGGGGGTGGGGCGCGGGGCGACGAGGCCAGCGCGCTCCTCGACGAAGCTGTGGGTGAGCTGGGCGTGGAGGGCGGCCGAGAGGGCCTCTTCGAGGTCCAGGACGCGGTCGCGCCAGCGGTCGGTGTCGGCCAGCCAGTCGGCTCTGTGGGCGATGTAGGCCCAGGTGCGGGCGTGGGCGATGCGCTGCATCAGGGCGTCGATGTTGCCGTCGAGCTGCTCAAGGCGGCGCAGGTTGCGGTCGATCCAGTCGGGCTGGACGCGGGCGAACTTGCCGGTGAGCTGGCGGTAGACCTCGGCCAGCAGGCGAGCGTGGGCGGCCTCGGAGGACTGGCGGTAGTTGGGGATGCGGCAGACGTCCCACAGGAGCGCGACCTGCTCGGGGCCGCGCGCCGCGACGCGGGCGACGTCCTCCATCTGCAGCAGCAGCTCCAGCGCCTGGGCGTCCTCCTGCTCGCGGGCGTGGACGAGGCAGCCGTGGAAGGGTTGGCGGCACAGGCCCTCGCGCAGCGCCTCGACGGAGCCGGTGTCGAGGTCGCCGTGTCGCCAGTAGACCTTGCGGATCGGCGCGAACTCCTGCCGACAGACGGCCTCGATGAGCCCCGGCGGCAGCCGCGTCTGGTCGGCGCAGGCCCTCGTGAGGCCGAAGCGCCCGTCGCGCGTGTGGCGGCCGGCGCGCCCGGCGATCTGGCCGATCTCCCAGGCCTCCAGCCGCCGGACCTCCTGGCCGTCGTACTTCTGGAGCGCCCCGAAGGTGACGTGGCGGATGTCCAGGTTGAGCCCCATCCCGATCGCGTCGGTGGAGACGAGGTAGTCGACCTCGCCGGACTCGACCAGGGCGACCTGGGCATTGCGGGCGCGCGGCGAGAGCGCCCCGAGGACCACGGCGGCGCCGCCGTGGCTGGCCCGCAGGCGCTCGGCCAGCTCGTAGACGTGCGCGATCGAGAAGGCGATCACGGCCGTCCGCCTGGGCAGCGCCGACAGCTCGCGCGGGTCCTCGTAGTGCAAGGCGCTCAGGCGCGCGTGGCGCTCGATCCTGGCGGTGGGGGTCAGGCGCTCCAGGACAGGGGCCATGGTGTCCGAGCCGAGGAACCAGGTCTCGCGGGTGCCGCGCGCGTTGAGCAGCCGGTCGGTGAAGACGTGCCCGCGCCTGGGGTGGGTGGCCAGCTGGATCTCGTCCACCGCGACGAAGGGCACCGCCCGCGTCAAGGGCATCGACTCGACCGTACACACCCAATAGCGCGCGCCGCGCGGCTCGACGCGCTCCTCGCCCGTCAAGAGCGCCACCTGCTCGACGCCGACGCGGGCCGCGATCCGGTCGTAGACCTCGCGTGCCAGCAGCCGCAGGGGCAGGCCGATCATCCCGCCGCCGTGCTCGATCATGCGCTCGATGGCGCGGTGCGTCTTGCCCGTGTTCGTCGGCCCGAGCTGCGCCACGATCGCGCTGCCGGTGCCGCCGCCGGTCAAGACTGTCGGTGAGATCAAAGACATGGACGATCCTGGTGGGGCAGTCGGCGTTGTTGGGTGGGCACAAGACCCCGTCGGGAACAATCGATCACGGCAGGGAGGCGTTGTTGGGCGGACACGTCGATCGTGGCGGGTCGGCGTGATCGACGTGCCCGAAACGAAGTCGACTCGCCATTGTTCACGACGGGGTCTGTGCCCGTCAATGAGGGCGATGCGTTGCGATCAACGAGCGCGCCGACCCCCTGCCGAGAGCCCCGAAGGCCGCCCCAGGCTCGCGCCCGGGGCTACAGAGAAGGCACGCCCCTGCGGGGCTCTCGACAGGATGAATGCCTTCGCAGCGGCGTGTCACAAGCCACAAGGGACGCGATGGGTTGAGGGTTCTGGTGTCCAGGGACACGACGCCCGCAGGCCGACTCCCTGTCGAGAGCCCCGAAGGGGCGTCCCTGACCTGTAGCCCCAGGCGCGAGCCTGGGGTGGCGGACGCGATGGGTTGAGGGTTCTGGTGTCCAGGGACACGGCGCCCGCAGGCCGACTCCCTGTCGAGAGCCCCGCAGGGGCATCCCTGACCTGTAACCCCGGGCGCGAGCCTGGGGCGTTGAAAGACGGCCCTCTTCTGTTAGGATGCGGCCCACCGATCCCGGGCCGCCGCGCCCGCCGCACATGGAGACTTCTGATGACCCAGGATATCGCCGTCCTCGCCTTCTGGAAGAACTACGATCGCAAGCTCTACCTGCGGGCCGCGCAGCTGGCCGATGAGCTGGGCTACCACTCCTTCTGGGTGCCGGAGGCCTGGGGCTACGAGATCTTCCAGCTCCTGACCGAGATGGCGATCCACACGAAGCGCATCAAGCTCGGCACGGGCATCGTCAACGCCTTCAGCCGCTCGCCGGGGCTGATCGCGATGAGCGCCGCGACGCTGGACGAGATCAGCGAGGGCCGCCTGATCCTGGGCCTGGGCACCAGCGGCGCCCGCGTCATCGAGGGCTTCCACGCCCGCGCCTTCGACAAGCCCCTGACCCAGCTCAAGGACGTCATCCGCGTCACCCGCGCGCTGCTGGCCGGCAAGAACCTCATCGAGGCCGGCGCCGAGCTGACCGAATACAGGCCCTTCACCCTGGCGATGAACCCCGGCCGCCCCGACATCCCCATCTACGTCGCGGCCCTCAAGCAAAAATCCATCACCGCCATCGGGGAGCTGGCCGACGGCTGGATCCCGACCATGTGGCCCTGGGAGGACCTGGATCAGGGCCACGCCTGGATCGCCGAGGGCGCCGCGCAGGCCGGCCGCGACCCCGCCCAGATCGTCACCGCCCCCTACACCATCGTCGTCCCCATGGCCGGCATGGCCAACCAGATGGCCCGGCAGGTGATCTCCTTCTACATCGGCGGCATGGGCGACTACTACCGCGAGCTGCTGCGCGGCTTCGGCTACGGCGACGAGTGCGACCGGATCGTCGAGCTCTACAAGGACAAGGCCACCCGCAAGCAGGCCGCCGGCGCCGTCACCGACGCCATGATCAAGGCCCTGACCATCGCCGGCGACCCCGCCGAATGCCTCGCCCGGCTGCGCGAGGCCAAGGCCGCAGGCGCCGACCTGCCCATCGTCTGCCTCCCCCCCGAGGCCCCCTGGGAGATGCAGGAGATGCTGCTGCGCGGCATGGCCCCCAACCAGTAAGGTCGCGGTCGAGCACTCCCGGAGGTCTTCATGGGTGCGGTCATCCTCTTGAGCGCCGCTCTGGCCCTGGTCGCGACGCTGCCCTTCGCCCACATGATCGCGGCGCTGGTGACGTGGTCGATCCGCGTCAACCCCGGCCACATCCGCGAGGTCATGCCCGTGATGCCCGCCGCGCGCCCGATCAAGGGCCGCGCCGAGCGCCGCTGGGATCGGCAGGTCCATCAGGCCGAGGCCCGCCTGCTGCGCCGCTTCAAGGACGGCGTCCAGGGCGCCGAGGCCAGCGCCCTGGCCCCGCTGATCACCCTCGACCCCATGGTGGTCGAGGAGGCCCTGGCCCGGATGCGCGAGGAGATCCCCTGCCGCCTGCGGGTCACTCGCCAGGGCCGCATGCTGCACGACTTCAAGGCCGAGGACGTCGCCGCGCTGCGGCGGCGGCGGGCGCTCTCGATGCCGCTGCGCGCGGCCCTCTTCGGCCTGGCCCTCTTCGCCAACCTCGGCGCCGCCTGGCCCGTGCTGGCCATGGCCCTGGGCGCCGTCCTGACGCTGGCGGCCATGGCCGGCGCCGCCGAGGAGGAGGCCTTCGTCACCGGCCTCATCGGCCTCTCCCTGCTGGGCGTCTTCTTCGTCGTCAACCTCGTCGCCGGCCTCGTCGTCCACCTGCTGCTCACCCCCCCGATCAAGGGCCCCAGCCTCGGCGACCTCAAGGAAGGCGAGGCGCCGCGCAAGCGGACCCGGGGAGCGCTCGCGGACGCAACGCCCAGCACCGGGGGCTCCTCCTGGGGCTGGATCGGCTTTCCGTCATCGTCGTCATCGTCGTCGTCATCGTCGAGCAAGAGCAGCGGAGGGAGCGGGGGCGGTGGCGGCGGCGACTCGGATCTGGGCAGCGCGATCATCGTCATCATCCTGCTGGTGGTCATCGCGGTGTGCCTGGTGGTGGTGGTGCTCTGGATGCGGGGGCTCTGGCGGTCGGTGACGCGCAAGGACGAGGAGGGGTTGTTGTCGCCGACGCAGTGGGTCCGGGAGGCGGACGTAATAGATTGGTCCGAGCGCTACATCCCCACCAACGACCTGGTGTTGAGGGCGTTTCGGGCGCTGTGGCGCGTCTACAGCCACCGCCGGCCGCAGGACCCGGACATGGGGGCGCGGGCGCTCTTGAGGGCGCGGCGCGGCGGCGGGGTGGTGTCGGCGCTGGAGCTGTCGCTCTCGGAGGGGATCGAGATGGCTGAGGCGGCCGAGGTGGGCGCGCGGCTGTGCGGGATGGTGGAGGGGGAGATCCTGGTCAGCGACGAGGGGGATCTGGCCTTCTCCTTCCCAGAGCACACGCTGGCCGGGCTGGAGGGGGATCTGGACGACGATCTGGAGGCCGAGTACGTGACCTTCAACGACGAGGGGCGGCCCAGGCGGCGGTCGAACCAGCCGACGGACGCCGTCCCGGTCAACGTCGTGGGGCTGACGCGGGGGCACCTGGTGGCCACCGATCGCCTCGTGGCCGGGACCTTCACGATGGCGGTGATGGGGATCCTGGCGCTGCAGGGGATGTCGGGCCTGGGCGCTCTGGGGGTCGTGTTGCAGGGGTTCGGCAGCGCGGCGCTGGTGGTGATGGCGGCGGGGACGGCGACCTTGAGCGCGCTGTGCCGCTATACGGCCAGGTCGGTCGCGGCGCAGGGGGTGCTGCGGGACGGTCGGCGGGCGCTGGTCTTCCGCATCCGGCGGGCGCTCGAGGCGGGCGAGCGCCACGCGGACCTGCGGCCGGTGTCGCGGTGGGTGGCCTCGGCCTTCTCGGGGGCCTGGGCCGTGCCGGTGGAGCTGGTCGAGCGCGAGATCGCGACGCTGGCCGCCGATCTGGGCCTTGAGCCGATCGCGCTGTCGGGCAGCGACGAGGGCGCGGCGATCGTCTACGACGTCACGGCGCTGCGGCGGCGGCTGGGGAGGCTCCAGCGGCCGCACCTGGAGTCGGCCTTCGGGTCGGCCTCCGAAGGGGGAGAGGGCGAAGAGGACGGGGTCATCTTTGACACCGAGATCGTGCACGAGCGGGTGTCGGCGCTGGCCTGAGGGATGCCGAGCGGCCTCGTGGGGGCGCGAGGAGGAAAAACGAGGTCGAGGTCGTCAGGGGCTTGACGTGTCCGAATGAAACACGTTCTAGTCTGCGGACGAGTGGAGCGCCCGGGTGGGGCGGCCGTCTTGAGGGTGGGGTTGTCGGCGCGCGGCGGTGATCGCGCGGCGGTGATCGCCTCCAGGTGGTCGGAATGAAAGAGGATTCAACGAGCGCGGCCGAGCACGTGGGCGGCCTGGGGGGTCAGGGTGGACTGTTACATCTACGACGCGGTGCGGACACCGCGGGGCAAGGGGAAGGCGGGCGGCAGCCTCAACGATCTGACGCCGGCCTACCTGGCCAAGGTGGTGCTGGAGCGGCTGAGGGATCGCAATGGGCTGGACACGAGCCGCGTGGACGACGTGATCCTGGGGTGCGTGGAGCCGGTGGGGGAGCAGGGCTCCAACATCGCGCGGGTGGCGGCGCTCTACGCGGGCTATGACGTCAAGGTGCCGGGGGTGCAGGTCAACCGCTTCTGCTCGTCGGGGCTGGAGGCGTTGAACATGGCGGCGGCGCAGGTCATGGCGGGGCAGTCGGACTTGACGGTCGGCGGCGGCGTGGAGTCGATGAGCCGGGTCAAGATGGGCAGCTCGGGGGGGGCCTGGGCGATGGACCCGCAGGTGGCGCAGCCGCTCTACTTCGTGCCGCAGGGGGTCAGCGCCGATCTGGTGGCGACGAAGTACGGCTACAGCCGCAGGGACGTGGACACCTACGCGGCGGCCAGCCAGGAGCGGGCCGGGGTGGCGTGGGCCGAGGGGCGCTTTGCCCGCAGCGTCGAGGCGGTCAGGGACCTCAACGGGGTCCTGGCGCTGGATCGGGACGAGACCGTGAGGGCGGGGACGACGGCGGAGGATCTCGGGGCGCTGGAGCCGGCCTTCAAGGTCATGGGCGAGCAGTACGGCTTTGACGCGGTGGCGCTGCAGCGCTACCCGGAGCTGGAGTACATCGAGCACGTGCACCACGCGGGCAACTCCTCGGGGATCGTGGACGGCGCGGCGGTGGTGCTGCTTGGGTCCAGGGAGGTCGGCCAGCAGCTCGGGCTCAAGCCGCGCGCGCGGATCCGGGCCTTCTCGTCGATCGGATCGGAGCCCTGCATCATGTTGACGGGGCCGGCGCCCTCGGCGCGCAAGGCGCTGTCCAGGGCCGGGATGTCGGCCTCGGACGTGGACCTCTTCGAGGTCAACGAGGCCTTCGCGGCGGTGGTCCTGCGCTTCATGGACGACCTGGGCGTGGGCCACGACAGGGTCAACGTCAACGGGGGGGCGATCGCGCTGGGTCACCCGCTCGGGGCCACCGGGGCGATGATCCTGGGCACTCTGCTCGACGAGCTG
>SYOX01000296.1 GCA_005804885.1 Pseudomonadota bacterium | reverse complement strand
TTGAGGAGGTTGGCGGCCGATCCCGATCCCTCCTGGCCGCCTGCGCCGACCATGTTGTGGATCTCGTCGATGTAGACGATGACGCGGCCGTTGGAGGCGACGATCTCGTCGATGATGCCCTTGACGCGCTCTTCGAACTGGCCGCGCAGGCTGGTGCCGGCGACCAGTGAGCCCAGGTCGAGGCTGAAGACGCGGCGGCCCCTGAGGCCCTCGGGGACGTCGCTGCTGGTCAGGCGCTGGCAAAGCGCCTCGACGATGGCGGTCGTGCCGACGCCGGGTGCGCCGATGAGGACGGGGTTGTTCTTGCTGCGGCGGGTCAGCACCTGCATGACGCGGCGGATCTCGGCCTCGCGGCCGATGACGGGGTCGAACTGGCCGGCCTCGGCCATGGCGGTCATGTCGCGGCCGTGTTTGGCCAGCAGGTCGATCTTGAAGTCCTTGAGGTCGGCGCCCTTGATGGCGCGGGCGGCCTCCTTGGGGCTGGCGGACTGGGTGGCGGCGCGCAGCGCCTCGGGCGAGGCGCCTTGCTGTCGCAGCAGTCGGCTGGCCATGCCCTTGGGGGCGGAGGCGATGGCGACGAGCAGGTGTTGGGGCTCGACCGCGCCGCCGGACTCCCGCTCGGCGCTCTTGATCACGGCCACCAGGTCATCGGCCACGTAGATGCTGGCCTCGCCGCGGCCCGAGAGCTTGAAGCCCAGCTCCCGGTCCAGCTCGGCGAGCATGACGTCGACGTTGGCGCCGACCTTGCCCAGCAGGGCCGGGACGGCCCCCTCAAGGGTCAGCAAGCTGGTCAGGGCGTGGATCTGGTCGATGTACTGGTGGCGTCGCTTGCGGGCGAGGTTCTGGGCGCGCTCCAGGACCTTGCGCGAGTCTTGAGAGAAGCTGTCGAGGTTGAGATCGCTCATCAAGGCACTCCGTCAACAAGGGCGGCGGCGACGCGCCGCAGGGCTGGTCATCTCGATCGGGGCGGGATGATAGTCCACGGCGGGGCCGCTGTGAAGGCCGCGCCCCCTCTCGCGATCCTTTAGACTTCGCGCCGCCCCGCGCCCCACGGGCGATGGGAGGGGCTATCGACAGGTTTGAGGGAGGATGATAGACCGGGGTGACGCCGGGGCGCGGTGCGCCGTGCGCGGGCCTGTGGCAGGTCGAGGCTTGCCGAGGCGGCACACCTTGGGCTGGAGCGGGGACGCGGGACGTGGACGATGACCGTGGGGACGATTCGAAGGGGCCGGGCCTGAGCATCTCGTCGGCGATCCCGGGCGCGACGGTCTCGTCGAGCCGGGCGACGGCGATCCAGCGATCCAGCGCCGACTTCGCGCGGCACGGCCTGCCGCACCGCGGGGCGATGAGCGCGACGCTCAACCTGCTGGTCAAGTCGATCTTCGGGATCGTCTTCTCGAGGGTGGACTTCGACTCCCGCGTGCAAGACAGGATCCGGGAGGTCAGCCGCGAGGGGCAGCTTGTCTACGTCTTCCAGACCGTCTCTCTGATCGACTACCTGTACTTCAACTGGATCTTCCTGCGGCACGGGCTGCCGCTTGCCGACTTCGCCAACGGCCTGACCACGATGCCGCTTCACCGGCTCGGGGTGTGGCTCAAGCACCTGGTCCACAGGGGGGCGCGGCGCAAGTCGAGCTACGACATGGCGGCCTTCGAGCACTCGGTGGATCACGGGCGGCCGGTGTGGATCTTCCTGGACAAGCCGCTGGACGATGCGGACAGCAACCTGGCCTTCAGCCAGCAATGGCTGCTGCGCCTGATGCGCTACGAGCGAGAGTCGAAGAAGCCCATCCGGCTGCTGCCGATGCTGCTGGCCTGGGACAAGCGGCCCGACTCGACGCGCCCGAGCCTGATCGACGACCTCTTCGGGACCAGCCAGGCGCCGGGCTTCTGGCGCAAGGGGATCCAGTTCCTCAACATGTCCTGGCAGAGCTTCTTCATCTTCGGGGCGCCCGTGGTGCAGGTGTCGCAGCCCATCGACTTGAGCGTCTTCAGGGCGGAGCTGCCGGAGGCTGACACGACCGAGGCGGCGGAGCTGCTGCGCGAGCGCCTCGTGCAGAGCTTCGAGCACGACCAGCAGGTCATCATGGGGCCGCCGCTGCGCAAGACGCGCGAGATCAAGGAGGACATCCTGCGCAAGCAGGCCATCACCGAGGCCATCCGCAAGGTCGCCGAGGCCGAGGGGGCCAGCGAGAAGGACATCCGGCAGCGGGCCCGCGATCAGCTCAACGAGATCTCGGCCGACTTCTCCTTGCTGTGGATGAAGGGGCTGGGGGCGGCGCTGTCGCCCTTCTTCTACCTCGTCTACAAGGGCTTCCACATTGACATGGACGGCCTTCAGCGGCTTCGGGGGGTGGCCTCGGGCAGCCGCGTGATCCTCGTCCCGAGCCACAAGAGCCACATCGACTACCTGGTGCTCTCCTACGTCTTCTACAAGCACGGGCTGATGCCGCCGCACATCGCCGCGGGGGTCAACCTGTCCTTCTGGCCGGTGGGGCCGATCTTCCGGCACTGCGGTGCCTTCTTCTTGAGGCGCACCTTCAAGGGCGACAAGCTCTACCCGGTGGTCTTCCGCCAGTACCTCGTCAAGCTGCTCGAGGAGGGGCTCTCGATAGAGTTCTTCATCGAGGGGACGCGCTCGCGCACGGGCAAGATGATCAAGCCGCGCTACGGGATGCTGCGGATGATCCTGGACGCCTTCATCGAGGGGCGCTTCGACGAGCTGGTCTTCCAGCCGATCAGCATCGGCTACGAGAAGGTCATCGAGGGGTCGAGCTACCGGCGCGAGGCGCTCGGGGCGGAGAAGCAGGCCGAGAGCGCCGCGAGCCTGATCAAGGCCTCAAGCATCCTCGCGAGCAATTACGGGCGAGTCTTCATCGAGTTCGGCAAGCCCCTGAGCCTGAACGCGTACATGGAGCGCTACGGCCTCGACAGGGGGGGGCCGGACCCCGAGGCGCTCCAGCGGCTCACGGTGCGGCTGGGCCACCGGATCGTGTACGACATCGCGGAGGTGACGCCCGTGACGCCGACCGCGCTGGTCTGCCTGGTGCTGCTCGGCGCGCCGGGCAAGGGGATGGGGACGGAGAAGATGTTGAGCGAGGCGGGCTTCTGCCTCAGCGTCCTGCTGGACCCCTCCAAGCAAGCCAGGCTCTCGACCCCCTTGATGGAGGCGCTGGGCCGAGGCGAAGCCGCGGAGCTGAGCGAGGGCCTGCGTCGTGGCGAGGGGCGGGCCTGGCGGCGGAGGCCGGATCGGGGGAGGCGGGACAAGGTCCTCGGGGCGTCGATCGCGGAGGTGCTGCGGCAGGCGGTCCTGCTCTTGAACAAGAACGGGGTGCTTGGGATCCGGGAGGTCCAGGGCGAGCTCTTCTACGAGGCCACCGAGTCGCAGCGCTCCGAGTTGAGCTATTACCGCAACAATATCCTGCACTTCCTCGTCCCGGAGGCGATGCTCGCCGCGGCGCTGCTGATCTCGCCCTCGCCGGGGCGTCAGGAGATGGGCGAGGTCAAGGAGCGGTCGATCTTCCTGTCGAGGCTCTTCAAGCACGAGTTCTTCTACAAGGAGCGGGCCAGGGACGACATCGAGCAGACGCAGTTCGAGGCGGCCTTCGGGCGGGCGCTTGAGTTCTTCATCGGCTGCGGCTGGATCGCGGTGGACGGGGACGTCATCGAGGTCCCCTCGCCTTGTCCTCCGGCGCTGGAGTTCTTCAGGGGGCAGCTCCTGCCCTTCATCGAGCCCTACCGCTTCGTCGTGACCAACCTCGATCTGCTCATCGAGGCCAAGGGCGGGCTGGAGGAGCGCGAGCTGGTCAAGGGCCTGCTGCGGCGCGCCGAGATCGATCACCTGCAGGGCGAGGTCAACTTCAGAGAGTCGCTGAGCAAGCCGATGTTCGAGAACGCGCTGCTCCTGCTGGCCGACCTCGGGGTGGTGGCCTCGGAGGCGGTCGAGGGCCGTCGCGGCAGGACGACGACGGTCTTCCGCCTCGCGCCCTCCTGGCAGGCCGAGGATCGGTGGCGCGACTACGCGCTGAAGATCGGGGCCTTCTCGGGCCCCATCCGCCGCCGCCTCTCCGATCCGCTCTAGAACGCTGATTGGTTTGAGGGACCGAGGCCGGCGAGGCCGACAGCGAAGACGCCGTCGGCAAGATCGAGGCCAAGGAGGAGCACCCAGTGGGTGACGCACAGGCGGGCCCTTTGGCCCGCCGAGCATCGACGACGCCGGCATCGATCTTGCCGACGGCGTCGTTGTCGGCCCGTTGGCCGACGGGAGTCAAACCGGTCAGCGTTCAAGAGGCCAGTGGGGTTGACGCCCCTCAAGCCCGCCAGCGCACCGAGCGGCGGGCTGGCCGAGGTGCATCGACCTCGTGATCCCGACCTCCTCAAGCCCCGACGCGCCAACCGCCCGGCGCCCGCGCCGACTTGGCAGCATCCCGGCCAGAGCGTATCATGGGCGCCCACACGAGGATCGCATGGCGCCTTGGCGGTCACCTGCGGTGCGCGCACTGGGAATTGAGATGGCCAGCGACAACAAAGACGATCATCCCCTCAAGCTGCCCCTGGTGTCGGGCGAGGAGCTTGAAGTGACGCTGCCGCCAGACTTCAGCGACCTCGACATCTGGGATGACAACGAGGCCCCTCCGCTGGCCGGCCTCGGGAACCTGAGCGACATGCTGGAGGCGAGGCCTGCGCTGCGGAGCACGCTGGAGACGCTCTCGGGCAGCGAGGTGCGGGTGCCGCGCCCGACCCGGCGCAGGGGAGGTGCCTCCGATGATCCTGAGGAGGAGGAGACGAGGCCAGGGCGCGCGATCCCGGTCGCGATCACCCCCCACTTCGAGATCGGGGTCCCCTCGGGGGACATGGAGGATGAGACGATGCAGCTCGACATCTCCGCCCTGCGGCTCGGGCTGGAGATCCCAGCCCAGGGCGACAGGCCGAGGTCGAGGCCGACCGAGCCCTACAAGGGGGAGGCCCTGCAGGTCGTCGTCCAGGAGGCCAGCCGCAGCTCCAGTCCCGCTCGCCCCGCCCCCAAGGGGCTGTCGAGCCTGGGGAAGCGCTTCGACGCGGATCGGACGATGGAGGCCGATCTGTCGGCCCTGAGCCGCGGGATGATGCAGGTCGAGCACACGCGGCCCACCGCCGAGGTCGACGTCAGAGTGCTGGCTCAGCGGCTCAACCAGGAGATCATGGTCCGCCGCGACGCCAAGAGCGCCCCGGCTGTCTCCAAGGAGGTCAACGACCTGGCCCTCAACCTCGCCACCGAGGTCGTCACCAGGCGCGTGACGGACAACCAGGAGACGACAATCAAGGGCGACATGGGCCAGCTCGCCCGCGAGATCGCCGAGCGCATCGCCGCCATCAACGCCACCCAGGAGCTCGACGTCCCCACCCGCAGCGCCATGACCGAGCTGGCCTTCGAACTGGCCGCGCAGCTGGAGAGCGAGGCACTCGACCTGGCCCTCGGCGTCGAGTTTGAGGCGCCCTCCCCGCAGACCACCCTGGAGGTCGATCCCGAGGACCTCCTCCTCGCCGCCGACGCAGCCCGCGGCGACCTCGACGGCGACCGGAAGGGCATGGGCGACGACGACTCCCCCCTGCCCTGGGACGCCCCAGCGGTGGAGCGAGGGCGCCACGCCCTGCCCCCACTGGAGGCCATCGAGGCCTGGCCCCACATCGTCGAGCTGGACGTCTCGGCCACGATCGAGACAGGCCCTGGAGAGGCGGTCCAGGAGGTCATCGCCCGCGCCCTGGCAGACAGCGCCGCGCACCTCCCTCCCCAGGAGCAAGAACCCCTGGACGCCCCCCTTTTCCCCCCGACGGCGCCCTTTGACCCCTCTCGCCCGCTGACCTCGACGGCGCCAGAGGCGCGGATCTCCACGCCGGCCCAGCCCCGCGTCCAGCGCAAGAAGTCCAGCCGCAGCAACTACATGCTCATCAGCCTCATGTTGATCTTCATCGTCGTGGCCCTCGGCACCGTCGCCGTCCTCGTCTATTTCTTCAAGTAAATCCTCAGCTTTTCCACGGCGAAACGCGGCTCCCCAGGATGGAGCCGCGCGCCTCAGCGCACCTCGCCTGAGATCCCAGGCGACCCAGGGCTCCCGGCGCTCTGGCCGCCGGGGCCTGCGCCCTCGAACGTGACGCTGTTGGTCCCGATCTGGGGGGCCGCGCCTGGGCCGCGATAGATCCCGACGGAGGGGCCTCCCGCGCCGCCGCCGCCGTGGCCGCCGCGCCCGCCTGCGCCGCCGACGCCGCCTGCGCCGCCGTC
>SYOX01000295.1 GCA_005804885.1 Pseudomonadota bacterium | reverse complement strand
TGGTTGCGACAGAGGTCAGGTAGAATGTGGGTCATCGAGGGTTCACTCTGTGTCTAAGGTTTGTTTAGACACAAAGAGGATCGCAGAGTGGACCCTCGCTTTCCACCCTTATCTGTTGCCGCATTCGGAACACTTATCTAGCGCGGATCTTCAGAGGGTCAGGAGGAAGGCGATGAGGTCCTGCTTCTGGTCTTCGCTCAGGTGCTCGGTGTTGCCCATGGTCCTGGCGGTCTGATCCAGGACCTCCATCAGCGTGGCCGCGCTGCCGTCGTGGAAGTAGGGCGCCGAGTGGTAGAGGCCCCGAAGGGTCGGGGTGTTGAAGCGCGGGTTGACCCGGCGCTCGCTAAGGCTCCCGGTGCCCACGTCGTGGTTGTAGCCGTCGGTCAGGGCCTCGCCTGCGTGGCAGCCCGCACAGCCGATCTCGGGCGCCTCAAAGAGCGCCTGCCCTCGGGTTTGGGTCTCGGTCAACCCGTTTGAGCGCTTGTGGGGGTTCGGCGGCGGCTCCAGGCCCTCGACGAGGAAGGCCGCCAGCGCCTCCCGGTCCTGGAGCGACAGCCCGGTGCCGCCCATGCGCTCAATAGACTGGGCGATGTTCTCGTGCAGGGTTGCCCTGCTCCCTCTCCAGTTGTAAGGGGCCGTGTCGTGCACCCGTCCGGCCAGCGCGGTCGTCTGGCGAGGGCCGTCTGGACCGGTCCAGATGAGGCCGTCGTCCGTGCCATCGGGGTGGCAGCCGGCGCAGGCGAAGATGCCCCCGTCGCTCGTGCGCCCGTCCCGAGCGAAGGTGAAGAGCCGACGCCCTTGCCGGGCCAGATCGGAGAGCGGGTCCTCTCCAAAGGCCGCGATGCGGCGGTGGGCCAGATCCAGCGGGCGCGTCAGCAATGCTCGCGGGTCGTGGTGAGGCCGGGCCTCGTTGAAGAAGCGAGACTGGCCCGTCGAGGTTGTGTGCTGCTGCATCGTCATCAGGGGCATCAGATCAACCTCGCTGAGGGTGAAGTCGTCGGCGTTGAGCACGTAGGCGGTCCGCCCGTCTTCTGAGAAGGCGATGGCCTCTGGCGCCTTGCCCACCTGGATGACCGCCACGGGCGACTCCATCGCGTCGGGCGCGTCGGTGTTGAAGACCAGGAGGTTATCGGTGCCCTTGCCGGCGACGAAGAGCAGCGACCAGCCCGGGTGGTGCAGGAGGTCCGAGGGCTGGTGCAGGAGCGCGCTCATGGGTTCGAGGCTCGCGCTGTCGCGCACCGGGAGGGCCACGGCGCCGTTGTGCCCGCCCACGGCGGTCAGGGCCACCTCGACGGGTCGGATGAGGTGCGGGAAGCCCGTGGAACTCCTTCGGTTGGGGCTGTTGTCGCCGCCATAATAGCCCGTGTTGACGGGCGGCGGGTTCGGGTCAGGGGCCACGAAGGCGGCCTCGAAGCTGACCCCGCCGCTGTCAGGCAGCGCCTGTTGGTGGGCCACGAAGACCCGGCCGTCGACCGGGTGGGCGGCGGCGGCCACCGCCCTGTACTTGCGCGTGACCTCACCGCGGCCCTGACGCAGCAGCCCATCCATCGGGTGACCACGCCTGAGCGCGAAGGGGTGGCGCGTCTCGGGCATGGCCAGGCGGGTCGCCGGATCGATCTCCAGCAGCGCGAGGTCCTGGCCGCGCTGCGTCACCGTCAGACGATCGTCGCTGCCGAGCGCCAGCGCCCTGGGCCAGTCAAAGCCCCCGATGCGCTGCCGCTCCTGCAGCGTCTCCGCGTCCAGCGCCACGACCTCTCCTGGTCCGCCCAGGGCCACATAGAGTGTGCCGCCCTCGGCGTCCAGCGCCATCCCGAAGGCGTCGAGGCCGACCTCGACCTCCTGCTCGATGCGCGTTCCGTCTGAAGAGAGCTTCAAGACCCGCCCATCGTCTCTCACCGTCACGAAGGGCCGCTGATCGGGTCCGACGAGGACATGGGCAGGTCGGCTGCCGACGTCGAGGGCCGAGAGGACCGCGCCGCTGAACCTGTCGACCGTCACAACCTGCCCGTTGGCGGCGTCGACGACCCAGATCCTGGCGTAGGACAGCGCCAGCGCCCGGCTGCTGCGCCAGGGTTCAGCCCTCTGTTGACGCAAGGGGGCCGGGAGTCGCGCCAGGACGTGGGGGAAGTTGATCGTCTGGAAGACCGTCCGGATCTGGGGCATCTCGCGCGCTGGCGCCGAGGACCACCCCGTCGCCTCCCTCACCGCAGAAGGTTCTCCGTCCTCCTCTTCGGGATCCAGCACCCAGGGGGCCTCTTCGACAGGCGGATCGACCCCCACCTCAGGCTCGACCTGCTCGACGCTGCGCTCATCGTAAAGCCCGGGCTCTGGCCCCTCGTCCGGCCTGAGCGCCGGGCCTTGGTCAGCGCCGGTTGGCCCGTCCTCGGGGAAGATCAGCGGCGGCGCGGCCCGGGAGGGCGCCTCGACAGGCTCTGTGCACCCCGCCGCCAACCCGATGCAACCTGTGGCGAGGCAAACCATCATGCGTTTCATGGAATCTCCTTGGCTGTCCAGGCCCGTCCCCCCCGAGACAGCAAGGGGTATACCAGCCCAGCCATCCAAGTCCGACGCCACGCCCAGCCACCCGGACGGGATCAGCGACGACCGCCTTGAGCGCGCCTGTGAACTCCGCTGCAATGGGCTTGTGTAAACGTGGGTTCACAGCGACGGCGCAACCCCTTCGCTCGCGAGACACACGAGGGCTTTGATGGCAAACACAAGACCCCGCCTGCACCACGAGCCCACCGCCGGGCTCCTCCCGTCATCGACCCTCGCCGCCTCGCTGTCATGATCTGGAGCACGGAACCCGATCGAGCGGGAAGCAGATCCGTCGTGCTGTTGTCAACCCGATCGTCGTCCATTACCTTGCAAGCTCCCTGGCATGCTCCAGAGAGCACCACACCTCGAACGTGATCCCATGCCCCACGTCAACCTGCGCGCGGCGGTCCTCGCCGATCTGGACGACCTCCTCTCCATGATGGAGGACTTCAACGCCCACGAGCACATCCCCTGGACCCGCGCGGAGGGGGCCGCGCCCCTGCGGACCCTCATGGAGCGCGCCGATCTCGGCGCCGTCGTGATCCTGGAGGACGCCGAAGGCGCCCTGTGCGGCTACGCCATCCTCACCTGGGGCTTCGATCTGGAGTGGGGCGGGCGCGACGCCTTCATCACCGAGTTGTACCTCCGCCCCGAGGCTCGCGGACGCGGCCTGGGGCGCGCCGCGCTGGCTTTGCTCGAAGCCGAGGCCCGCCGACACGGCGCCCGCGCGCTGCACCTCATGGTGCGACGCGACAACCCGGCGGCCCTGCACCTCTACCTCAGCGCGGGCTTCGAAGACCCCGAGCGCCTGCTGCTGACCAGGCCGCTGCGCTGAGCCCTGCGCGAAGGCTTGCCCGTCCCTGCCCTCCGAGGCCGTCGAGTCAGGGTTGCAAAGGGAAGAGGGGGAGCTACGATGTGTCCTTGTCCTTCGTTTCGACCCTTCGATAACCCCAACCCAAGGCCATCCCTCCATGAGATTTTTTCATGTTGTTTTGATGCCAGCCCTTGGTCTTGTCTGCCTCGGCCTCGCGGCTTGCCCGCAAGAGGCGCCCGAGGCTGAGGGGTCGGTGGGCTGTCGGCTCAACTCCGACTGCGCCTCAGGCCAGGTGTGCGCCGAGGGCCAGTGCGTCGACTCGGCAGCGTGCGCGGGCTTGGACTGCCCCTGCGCGTCCGACTCGGACTGCCCGGGCGATCTGCTGTGCGATCTTGACAGCGGCGAGTGCTTCACGCCGCGCTGCTTCGAGGATCGAGGGTGCGAGCTGGGTCAGGTGTGCCTCGGGGGGCGGTGCGAGACGGACGTGGAGGCCGATCGGGACAGGGACGGGGTGCCCGACGGCGTCGATCTTTGCCCGGAGCTTGCCGACGCTGAGCAGGAGGACAACGACACAGACGGCCAGGGCGACCTGTGCGATCTGGACGACGACAACGACGCGGTGCCCGACACGCTGGACAGCTGCCCCTTCGCCTTCAACCTGCTCCAGCGCGACGCCAACGCGGACGGGGTGGGCAATGTGTGCGACGCGCAGGTGGGCGGCACGACCCTGACGGGGGCGGTGGACTTCAGCGCCGGGGGCAACCCCGACACCAACGACGCGCTCGTCTTCGTCACGGGCGTGGACGCGCCGGTGGGGATCGCGCCCGACGGGCGCTTCGTCTTGCCCGAGGCCGTCGTGGAGGTCGAGCGGGTCGGGCTGCGGGTGCAATGGCCCGGCTTCATCGCGGCAGACAGGACCTTTGAGGTGCCCGACGTGCTCAGCCACGACGTGGGGGTGATCGCGCTCCAGCCCGAGGCCGCGGGCGACGAGGCGGTGGCGATGGTCGGTCAGGCCCGGCTCCAGGGCCGCGCCAGCCACTTCGGCATCCTGGTCAAGGCCCTCGTCGGCGGGGTCCCGGTGGCCTCGACGCTGACCGATGAGCAGGGGGCCTTCGTCCTGTCGGCCTCGCGCCTCGATCACACCCTGGAGGTGAGCCAGCGGGGCTTCGGCACCGAGGCGCGCGAGGTGATCTTCAGCGCGGCGCGCCAGACCTTCCTGCTCGGCGGCGAGCCGCTGGACCAGACCCCCATCCTCCTCGACCCCCTGCGCGACGCCGCCCTGATCGCGCGGATCTCCTCGCCCATCGAGGGGGTGGATCTGAGCCGGGCCGCGGTGGTCCTCGTCGACGAGGTCGCCCGGCGAGTGCTGGGGGTCGAGCCCGACGGGACCTTCAGTCAGGATGATCTGTCGCCGGGGCTCTACGGGCTGGAGATCGATCTGGCGGGCCACGAGCCCTTGCGGCGCTTCGTGGCGCTCGACAGCGGCGCCAACGATCTGGGGCGGCTTGAGGTCGTGCCCATCGAGGTGCCGCTGCGCGCTCGGGTGGTCACGGTCGTCCAGGGGGTCGAGCAGGGCCTCGAAGGGGTCTCGGTGCGCTTGCGGCGCGATGACCGGCTCGTGGCCTCGACCCTGAGCGACGAGCGCGGGGAGCTCATCTTCGAGGCCCTGCCGGTGACACACGACCTGTCGATGAGCAAGGCCAACTTCCTGCCCCTCAGCGCGACGGTGGAGTTCGACGGGCAGGGCTTCACCCGCGACGGCCAGCGCCTCGACGGGGATGAGGTCGCCTTCGTGATGGTGCGCTCGCCTCAGAGCGATCAGGACTCCGACGGGGTCATCGACGCGCTGGACAACTGCCCGCAGGCCTTCAACAACGACCAGCGCGACGTGGACGGGGATCGGGCGGGCGACGCGTGCGACGGGGACGCGGACGGCGACGGGATGGTCAACGGGCTGGACAACTGCCCCTTCTCTCCCAACCCCATGCAGGAGGACTTCGACGGCCTCGGCCGCGGCGCCGCCTGCACGCTGGGCACGATCGAGCGCCCCATCGAGGTCGGATGCGGGCTCCGGCGCCAACACCTCGACACGAGGGAGAGGGCAGGGCGCCTGCGGGGATCTTGCGGTGGGGGCGACGCCCCCGAGGTGATCTATTCCCTGGGCGTCAACGACGGCGAGGTGTGGTCTGTCGAGGTGGAGGGCGACTTCGCACAGGCGATCTACCTCCTCGATCCGGCAGGGCGAGAGGTCGATTGCATCATCGGGGGCAGAGCGCGCTTCGGAGGAGAGGGGTTTGCGGGGGGCAACCACCTGCTCGTGGTGGATGGCTTCGGCGGGGCCGACGCGGCGGGGGCCATCGAGGTCACCATCCAGTCAACCCAGGCTTGCTCGACCAGCTTCTTGACCCAAAGGGCGCTCCCCGTCGGAGATGAGCCCAGATCGGTGGCGCTCGGCGACGTCAACGGGGACGGCTTGCTCGACATCGTCGCCGCGAACGTCCTCGGCGACGATGTGAGCGTGCTGTCGGGTCGTGGAGGCGGAGAATTCGAGCCTCAACGCGCCTTCGACGTCGGAGACGGGCCCTTTGACCTGGCCCTGGGCGACGTCAACGGCGATGGCCTGCCCGACATCATCACCGCAAACTCCGCAAGCGACAACGTCAGCGTCCTCCTGGGCGACGGAGATGGCTCGTTCGATCCTCAGCGCAACTTCGAGGCCGGGGACGGGCCCCTCGCGCTGGCCCTGGGCGACGTCAACGGCGATGGATTGGCCGACATCACCACCGCAAACAACGACGGCGACAACGTCAGCGTGCTGCTGGGCCGCAGCGGGGGCGACTTCGGGCCTCAACGCGCCTTTGTTGTCGGAGATGGGCCCTTTGATGTGGCCCTGGGCGACGTCAACGGCGACGGCGTGGCCGACATCATCACCGCGAACATCGACGGCGGTAACGTCAGCGTGCTTCTGGGCGACGGAGATGGCGGCTTTGAACCTCATTACACCCTCAACGTGAGGTTCGGGCCCAGCGAGGTGACCTTGGGAGACGTCAACGGCGATGGCCTGCCCGACATCATCACCGCGAACTTCAGCGACGATGTGAGCGTGTTGTTGGGAATGGGAGGGGGCGAATTCGAAGCTCAACGCGTCTTCGACGTCGGGCGTCGCCCTCGATCGGTGGCCCTCGATGACGTCAACGGCGACGGTCTGCTCGACATCCTCACCGCCAATGAGGTCAGCAACGACGTCAGCGTCCTGCTGGGCCGCGGGGCGGGGAACTTTGAGCCGCTGCAAGGCACCCTCAGGGTCGGGGACAGGCCCTTTTCGATGGCCCTGGGCGATGTGAACGGCGACGGCCTGCTCGACATCACCACCGCGAACCTCAACAGCGACGACGTGAGCGTGCTGCTGGGCACCGGAGATGGCTTCTTCGGGCCGCACCGCGCCTTCAACGCCGAAGGCGGAAGGGCCAGAAAGGTGACCCTGGGCGACGTCAACGACGACGGCCTGCTCGACATCGTCACCGCAAACGCCAACATCGACAACGTCAGCGTGCTGCTGGGCCGCGCAGGGGGAGCCTTCGAGCCCCAGCGCACCTACGAGGCCGGAGACGAGCCCTTTTCGGTGGCCCTGGGCGACGTCAACGGCGATGGCCTGCTCGACATCATCACCGCAAACAACATCGGCGACGACGTGAGCGTGCTGCCGGGCGACGGGAGCGGCGGCTTCGGGCCCCAACGCGCCTTTGTTGTCGGAGATGGGCCCTTTGATGTGGCTCTGGGCGACGTCAACGGCGACGGCTTCCCCGACATCATCACCGCAGACGGCGACGGCGACGGCATGAGCGTGCTGCTGAGCCTGGGAGGGGGCGACTTCGAGCCCCGACGCGACTTCGACGTCGGCGACCAGCCCCGTTCGGCCACCTTGGGCGACGTCAACGGCGATGGCCTGCTGGACATCCTCACCGCGAACTTCCGCAGCAACACCGTGAGCGTGCTGCTGGGCCTCGGGGGAGGCGACTTCGAGCCGCAGCGCACCTTCGCCGTCGGGACCTTTCCCAATTCGGTGGCCCTGGGCGACGTGGATGGCGATGGCCTGCCTGACCTCATCATCTCGAACGGCAACAGCGGCAATGTGAGCGTGCTGCTGGGCAACGGGGATGGCAGCTTCGCGCCTCAGCGCACCTTTGGCGCTGGCCTCGGGCCCATCGCGGGGGCGCTGGGAGACGTCGACAGGGACGGCCTGCTCGACATCATCACCGCCACCACCGGCGGCGACGACGTCGGCGTGCTGCTGGGCAACGGGGATGGCACCTTCGAGCCTCGGCGCGCCTTCAAGGTCGGGGACTTTCCGCTCTCGATGGCCCTGGGTGATGTCAATAGGGACGGTTTCACCGATATTCTCACTACAAACAGCGATGTGGGCGTCAGCGTGTTGTTGACCAGATCGCGCTTCTCCGTCGACCGCGACGCGACGCGCCTCGCGCAATCGACCGCCCCCCCATGCCCCCCGACGGCGATCCTCCTGGAGACGCCGGGTGCCTTCCTGGCGCGACCCGGAGCGCTCTGCAGCGTCGCTCGGCTCGACCTCGACCTCTCCTTCGACTCCGACGCTCGCGGAGCCCTCGCGCTGACCTCTCCTCTCGGGGTCGAGGTCCGGCTCGGCTCGCTGCCCGACCTCGATCGGCCCCCCGGCCTGGCTCGCCCCGAGATCGTCGCGCCGCTGGCTCGATTCGAGACGCACCCGCTGGGCGGTCGCTGGGCGCTGGAGGCCGAGGGGGTGCGGGTGGACTCAGCCCGGATGGTGGTCAACACCTTCCCCGACGACCCCTTCGCCCCCGACACGCTGGCCGACGCTTGCACGCCCGATCTGGATCAGCCCGCCGAGCCCGACTTCGTCTGCCGGCTTGAAGGGGGCGCGATCGAGGGCGCGCTGCTCGAGGACGCCCAGGACGAGGACGTCTTTCTGCTCCAGGGCGACTTCGGCGGGGCCTTCATCCAGGGTCAGACCCTCACCCTCACCATCGAGGTCGATCGCGACGACGTGGAGATCGAGGCGCAGCTGAGGGCGTTTGGGGCAAGGGGGCCGCTGGCGGTGGCCGAGGCCATCGGCTCGGGGCTGTGGTCGCTCTCCTTCACCGTCCGGCCCGAATTCTCCAGGCGTTACTTCGCCCTTCATGTCCGCGGCCAGGGCTCCCGGGCGGCGCGCTACGACCTCAGCCTCTCCACGGCAATAAACGACTGATACCCAATCACAGACGTAGGGCTTGCTTTGTGGGCGAGGACAGGGGGATGGCCTGGGCCTGAGCCAGGCTGGTGCACCGCACCGCCGAGTGATGGCAAAGGCTCAGGGCGCCGCCTGGAGCGCCCACAAAGTGAGTCTCTCGGCTGTGGTTTGGTATGAGCCGCCCCTCAGCGGCGGCGATAGATGAACAGTGCGTTGGCCTCGTAGCCCGTGACCACCAGCTCGGCCTGCCCGTCCCCGTCCAGGTCTGCCACGATCTGCCCGCCGGCCTGCGCCAACCCCATCTGAAGCACATGGGTGACGAAGTCGCCGGGCTGGCGCTGCTCAAGCCACAGCACCCTGGGGTCTCCATCGCCGGACACCAGCAGGTCCACGTCTCCATCGCCGTCGATGTCGCCGTGGCCGAAGATCCCTGGGGCGGCCTGGGGCGCGAAGATGCTCCCCGGAGCCGAAACGATCCCCTCCGAGATCAGCCGATGGCTCCACGGCTGACGGGGATCCTGAGGTGAATCAAGGAGATAGATCCCGGACTCCCAGGGGTCGGGCGGTGTCTTGCGGGTGTTGGAGTGGTTGCTCCCCACCGCGCGCGTGACCCCATCGCCGAGCAGGTTCGGGACAAAGTCCAGCATGATCGACGGGCCAAGATCGTCGGCGATGACGTGGCGCTGCCACACTCCGGCCGGGTTGTCCGGACCGGGCTCCTCCAGGCGCTCGAACCACGCGAACGAGCCGCCGGGGTGGAAGAACTCGGCGCTGGCCACATCCAGATCCCCGTCGTTGTCCATGTCGCGCACCGTGGGGATGCTCCCCAGCCCGGCCCCGATGACCCGTGGGGTGGGCTCGAAGCGCTCGGCGCCGAGCGTGCCCTTGAACCACTGGGCCTCGGCCCGGTCCACCTGCCCGGTGAAGGGCGCAGCCTTCGTCTCTCCGACGGTCACCAGATCTTTGATCCCGTCTCCATCGATGTCCACCAGCTCGGCGTGGTGATAGAAGAGCTCCTGGCCAGGGGCGAGGATGTCGTGACGGATCCAGCGCGGACCGTCCTGCTCGTACCATGACAAGCCGCCGCATGGACGCCCGAAGGGCACCACCGTGCAGACCAGGAAGCCCGAGGGCACGATCACATCGATGTCGGCGTCCCCATCAAGGTCGGCCACCGTGACGGCGTTGGGGAACTTCACCGCCTGGGTGACCCCCACGATCTCGACCTCGGTCCAGCTCTCCAGCGAGTCACCCTGGAAGTAGGCCGTCACGGTCCCGTTGGGGATCTCCAGGCCCAGCCTGCCGAAGGCCGACAGCACCAGGTCCAGCTTCCCATCCCGGTTGAGGTCGACGACCTGGACAAAGGCCGCGCCACCGGCCTGCCCATCGACCACGAGCTGCTCGAAGGTCGGCGTCACCGGATCGGGCGAGGCGTCGGGCTCGTCCATCCCTCCATCGGGCACCCCTGCATCCCCGTCTTCCATCCCACCATCGGGGAGATCGTTGTTGGGGTTGTTGTTGGGGTCGTTGTTGGGATCGTTATTGGGATCGTTGTTGGGCGTGTTGTTGGGATCGTTGTTGGGGGCAGGGCAGTCCTGCGCGCAGCTGGCCTCCTCGCCCGCATCACAGACGCCGTCACCGCACTCCGGCCCTGGGTCGTTGTTGGGGTCGTTGTTGGGCGTGTTGTTGGGGTTGTTGTTGGGGTCATTGTTGGGCGCGTTGTTGACCGCCTCTCCGGGAGTGGAGTCATCGCCACAGGCCACAAGCACCAGCACACACAGCAGCCCACCGAACTTGCGCATTGGACTCTTCACGGGACGCCTCCAAAGTTGAAAGTGCAACCTGCTACTTCACTCAGGAGGGGTATTTATCCAAGCCCTGGGCGCATGTCAACCACACCACCGCCAGACCATCGCATCGCGCCAGCGAGATCACCGGAGGCCCCGGCATAGACCCAGGGAAGGTGTCAGGGTTGCGGAGTTGGGGAAGTGGCGGCGCTCAGGGCGCGGCGTCAAGGAGCGGCGAGTCACCCAAGGGAGGCAGGGAGGTGGGGAGCGATCCCCGCCTCGACCTCTTCCTGGAGGATGGTCTCCAGGGTGGAGACCAGCAGCTTGCGGCGCAGCAGGACCACCAGCCGCTCGCTGATCTCGACCGCGGCGCCGGTCAAGACGTCGGCGTTTTGTCCGGCGCGCGGGATGACGCCCATGCGGAACATCTGAATCTCGAGGCGAACCAGGTGCCGGATGGCCTCGACGTAGGACGCCAGGATGCTTGGGGGGAGCATCTCGGGGGTCAGGCCCTCGCGACGAGCCTTGATCAGCGTTCGGATCAGGGCCAGGTCCTCGCCCTGGAAGAACTCCTGGGCCTCGATGTCCACGGGGTTGATCAAGCCAATCCGGCGCAGCCACTCCAGGTCGCGGGCGTCGATCTCGCCGTCGAGCAGATCCTCGCGGCTGACGGGCGGCCCCGACTCCAGGCGCCGGATCGCCTCGGCCACCGAGGCGACCATCCGGTCCGGCCCTCGCTCGACCTGCTCGACACCATCAAGGATCTCCTTGATGACCTTCAGCGGGAGAAAACGGGTCCGCTGAAGCTCCTTGATGGCCCCCACGCGGGTCACCAGCGAGGGGTCGTACCAGGCCATGTTGCGGCTGGTGCGCAGGGCTGGCTCCGGCAAGAGCTCCTCGCGGATGTAGTGCTTGATGGTCGGCACCGAGACGCCGCTGCGCCTTGCCAGCTCGCTGATCTTGATCAGACCATCCTTTGACCGGGTCTTGTTTGCCATCGCCTTCCAGCAGTAAGTGACACCTTCGACTCTGCGACACAGAGGAACACCCGCCGCCCCGCCTGTCAACCCGAGGGCCTCACCCCAAGGTCACAGAGTCGGTCAGGATCGCCCCATCCGGGATCGAGTCAGCCCCCTCGATGAACGCCTCGCCCTGGACGGTGACGTGGGCGCCGACGTGGACGTCGCTCCGGTCGGTGAGGACAGCGCAGTCTGGGGCAGCGCGCCCACAGCAAGGAGGGCACCCACGCCACATCCTCCCTCCCCAGACCTGGACGTCCACACACTCGGCCCACGATTCGAAAACCACGGGTTGACACGTCGGCCCGGCTGGTCTATCAATCCATCAAACCAAAGTAGAAGGTTCAACCTTCTACTTCACTCAAGGTGGAATCCCCATGAACAACCAGCCCCTTTTAGTGTCGTTGATGCTGGCGGTGGCCCTGACTCTCCTGGCTTGTGGAGACTCCACCGATGCAGAGGGTGTCGATACGCCCAACAACGCGGCCAACAACAGCCCGAACAACGACCCCAACAACGACCCGAACAACACGCCCAACAACACGCCCAACAACACACCCAACAACGACCCCAACAACGAGCCTGGGCCGGAGTGCGGCGATGGCGTCTGTGATACGGGCGAAGAGGCCAGCTGCGCGCAGGACTGCCCTGCCCCCAACAACGACCCGAACAACACGCCCAACAACGACACGCCGACTTGCGGCGACGGGCTCTGCGACGAGGGAGAGTCCGCCGTCGAGTGCCCCGAGGACTGCGACGACGGCCAGCCCAACAACGACCCTGCGGGCCCAGGGCTCGACACGTTGACCCAGGAAGTGGCCGAGGCGCTGTGCGAGGGACTCTATCGTTGCTGCAGCGACGGCGATATCTCGACCTACTTCCTGCCCCACATCAACCACCCGCGTCTGGAGGATTTGGAGGTGAACCTGCCTCCGACCGACGTGACCAGCTGCGCGACGGAGCTTCGCCAGGTCCTGGACGTGGTCCCCTTCGGCCCCTGGGTCGAGGCCGCTCGCCAGGGTCTGGCGACCTTCAACCCGACCGAGGCCGCGGCCTGCCTCAACGAGCTCAAGGACGCGGCTTGCGGCGAGGAGGTCGGGCGCGCCCTGACGGACTCCAATTGTTGGGGCTTCGGTGCTCCCTTTGGGCCTGGAGAGGGCCGCCGGATGTTCACGCGCACCAGTCAGCAAGGTGCGGCCTGCGTCACGCTCAGCGACGGCGTGGGGGGAGCGTTCTTCGGCTCTTGCGACCCGGTGACCTCGTTCTGTTGCGTCCCCTCGGACAGGGGCTGTGCGGTCCGGCCTCCGCTGTCCGAAGGAACCTGCCAGCCCGCCGCCCAGCAGGGTGAAGCCTGCACCCTGGTTCCCGTGCGGGTCTGCGCCACGAACCTGGACTGCAGCAGCGAAGGCCGCTGCACCACGCCCGGCACCGCATCTCTTGGGGTCGGGGACACCTGCGCCGAGGGCTTCGAGTTGACAGGGGAGTGCCAGGACAGCTACTGCGATCTCCTGGGCACCAACCTCTGTGAGCCGCTCAAGGCCAACGGGAGCGATTGCACCGCAGGCTATGAGTGTCAGAGCGATATCTGCACCGACGGGATCTGCGCCGACTTGACCTTCTGCACGGGCCGCTGAGCCCTGCGCGCCCGACCTCGAAGCCAGGGACACCGACCACCTCGCGCGGCCATGAAGGGAATCAGGATCATGCCCATCCAACCGCGCCTCGCCCTGTCATACGGAACCACGTTTGGACCACTTTCATCTTGGGTGGCCCAACATGGAAGTGGCTTGAGCGTGGTTCCGTATCATCGCTGCCGATGACCCTCAGCAGCCGCCCGCGGTTGGCGCAAGCACCTGAATTGATTAGAGGTTCATGAGCTTGGAGATGATCTCCTTCATGACCTCGTTGGAGCCGCCGCCGATGGCCATCAGGCGCGAGTCGCGCCAGACGCGGGAGATGCGCATCTCGTCCATGTAGCCCATGCCGCCGTGGAGCTGGAGGCAGCGGTCGGCGACGCTCATGGCGATCTGGGCGACCATGAGCTTGGCCATGCTGATCTCCCGCTGGCAGGGGATGCCGCGGCCGAAGAGGTCGGCGGCGTGGTAGGTCAGGCGGCGGCAGGCCTCAAGCTCGGTCTCCATGTCGACGATGTGGTGCCGGGTGACCTGGAAGCCGGTCAGGGGCTTGTCGAAGGCCCGCCGCTCCTGGCAGTAGCGGACGGTGTCGTAGAGGGTCATCTGGGCGCCGGCGGTGGCCGAGGCGGCCGCCACGAGCCGCTCCCCCTGGAAGTTCTGCATGATGTAGTAGAAGCCCGCGCCCTCGTGGCCGAGCAGGCAGCGGGCCGGGATGCGGCAGTCCTCGAAGAAGAGCTCGGTGGTGTCCGAGACGTGGTTGCCGATCTTGTCCAGCTTGCGGCTGACGTGGAAGCCCGGCGTGTCCGTCGGGAACAGGAAGAGGCTGATGCCCCCGTAGCGATCCTCGCCCGTGCGCGCCGCCAGGGTGATGAAGTCCGCCCGGGCGCCGGTGGTGAGGACGAGCTTCGAGCCGTGGATGATGTAATCGTCGCCGTCCCTGCGGGCCGTCGTCCTGATACCCGCCACGTCCGACCCGGCGCCGGGCTCCGTGACCCCCAGCGCGGCGATCTTCTCGCCCTTGATCACCGGCACCAGGAACTCCTGCTTCTGGGCGTCGGTGCCGATGTCGTTGATGATCGGGGTGGCCATGTCGGTCTGGACCAGCAGCGCCATCGTCAGGCCCGCCATGTGGCAGCGCGGCAGCTCCTCGCAGTAGACCATCGTGTGCCAGATGTCGCCCCCCGAGCCCCCCAGCGCCTCCGGGTAGCGCACCCCGAGGAAGCCCATCTTGCCCATCTCCCTGAACACCTCGTTGGGGAAGTCCTTGGCCTTCTCCCACTCGTCAGCGTGAGGCTGGAGGTTGGCCACGACCCACTTGCGCAGCTGATCGCGGAAGATGTGGTGCTCCTCGGTGAAGAAGGGGGTGTTCTTGATGTGATAGGACATATCCAGCATCGCGGCTCTCCCGGGCTCGAAACCTCATGTAAGTGAACGCTCACTTGTGGCCTGAGTGTAGAGGCCTCAGAGCGGCGACGCAAGCCTTACTTTGTGGCCAGCGCGGGCCCGCGGGCCTATTGCGGCGCGGCCTCGGAGCGGGGATCGGCGGGGAGGCGCCGCTTCCAGCGCGGCCATGAGTCCGGAGCGCAAGGCGGGCGCTGACAAAGGCGAGCGGTGCTGGTAGGGTGGTCGGAGTCGGTCGTGAGTTGGAGAGGTGGGGGGCTCGTGGTCTCCCTGGGATGGATGAGGCGGTTGGGATGGGCTGGACGATCATCGACATCGAGAAGTTGAGGGAGATCGACATCTTCGCCCAGCTCTCGGACAGGGCGCTGGAGAAGATCGCGGCGATCACCTACACGCGCGAGTACAGGCGGGCGACCAAGATCTTCTCCGAGGGCGATGAAGGCCGCATGATGTTCCTGATCGCCAAGGGGGAGGTGCGGATCTCCAAGTCCATCCCGGGGATGGGGGAGGAGGCGCTGGCGATCCTGAAGGAGGGCAATTACTTCGGGGAGATGGCGCTGCTCGACGATCGGGAGGCCCGATCGGCGGACGCGTGGGCGGGCAAGAGCTGCACGCTCAACGTCATCGACAAGGCCGACCTGCGCAAGCTGATGGAGAGCGACAAGGATCTGGGGATGGAGCTCCTGTGGTCCTTCGTCGGGACGCTCTCTGAGCGCCTGCGCAGCGCCAACAGCAAGGTCACGTTCCTGGCGGCCGCCGGCAAGTTCTGAGGGCGCCGGTCGAGCCACGCCTCGCCTCTCGAATCACAAGCCTCGCCTCTTGAACCACAAGCGCCTGCGAGCGCGTCATGGGAAGCCCGGGGGAACCGCGACGCCGCCGTTGACGGTCCAGAGGGCCGTGCCGCGTCGACCGACCGCGAGGCCAGATCGGTCGTCGGGGGCGATGTGGATGTCCGTAAGCGGGAAGGTGAACTCGCCCTTGGAGGTGGCCCGGTCGAAGGTCCAGTCCTGGCCGGCGTTGGAGGTGGTCAGGATCCAGCCACCCTCGTCCAGGAGCCAGCCGCGGTTGGCGTTGTTGGGGAAGGCGACCTTGACGAAATCGACGTCCTGATTGTCGGTGTCGGGCAGGCGAGGGAGGACGATGCGGGTGGCCTGCCCGTCGACGAGGCGAAAGAGGGTGGCGTTGTCTCCGGCGATCCAGACGACGGACTCGCCGTTGGGGACGGCCAGGGCGCGGACGGTGGAGTTGCGGGGGATCTCGGTGGCCCTCCAGGTGCGGTTGGTGCCGATGCCGGTGCCGACGTAGATGACCGAGGTGGTGCTTCGCTGGGTGGCCAGGGCGACGATGGGGATGCGGGGGTGGACGGCCACGGCGGTGACCTCGATGTCGGTGGTCGTGGTGCGCTCCAGGTCGGAGAAGGGGATTTCGGTGAGGCGAGGAGGGATGTTGGTGATTTCGAAGAGTATGGGGCCGTTGGCGTTGTTGCCGGCGGCGAAGCCCACCGAGCCGCCGCCGTTGAGATCCAGGGCGACGATGTTGGCGCTGCGGTCGAGGGTGGTGGACAGCAGGTTCCAGGTCAGGCCGCCGTCGCGCGAGAACTGGACGAGGCGGTTGCTGCCGACGACGACGATGAAGCTGCCGTCGAGGTTGGATCGGATGGCGTTGAGGGTGCTGGGCTGGGTGATCTCGCCGACGTCGATCTGCGACAGGAGCGAGAGCTTGTCGGGGGTCAGAGTGCTGGCAAAGACCTTGCCCTGAGCGGAGATGGCCCGGATGCTGCGCAGGCCGTCGAAGGCGACGACCCCGACGAGGTCATCCGGGAAGTTGCCCGTCAGCGGCTCGAAGATGCGCCGGGGGCCTTCCGGGCGCCAGAGCTGGCGCTGCCCTTTGGAGCTCATCAAGAGGAAGGGGGTGCCTGGGGCGAAGGGCAGGGGAGAGGCGCCGACCCAGGACTCCTCTTCGGCCGCAGGGGGCAGGGTGTTGCGCTCCCAGCGCAGGCCGCCGTTGGCGGTGGTCCAGACGACGCCCTGGGCGCTGAGGATGACGCCGAGCTGGCCGGAGGGGTCAAAGCGGATGCGGAGGATCTCCATGTCTGGCCCAAGCCCCAGGAGCGGGAGGGGGGAGGCGGTGAGCCAGCCGTCGCGGGTCTCCAGGACGAGGCCGCGGGCGCCGAAGTAGCCGCGGTCGAAGTCGATCATCTCCAGCGCGAAGCCATCCTGCACGCCCCCGGAGGGCAGGCTCACGCTCTGGGCGCGCCAGCTCTCCCCGTCGTCGTCGCTGAGCAGGACGGCGGCCTGCTGGCCGTTGTCTCCGAAGATGAAGGCGCGCGCCTGGCCGTTGTCCAGCTCCACATAATCCGAGCCGCTCCAGGTGCTCATCTCGACGGGCGTGGTCTGGCGCGCCCAGGTGACCCCGAAGTCGTCCGAGGCGAAGATCCGGTTGTTGCGCCCGTTGATGACCATCCTCCCATTGCGCAGGATCATCGCGCCGCTCATGAAGAAGGCCTCCGAATCAGGGATGGGGCGAGAGGCCCAGGTGAGCCCGCCGTTGCGCGAGACGTGGGTCGAGGCGCCAAAGCCGGCGATGAGCGCCGTCCGATCCAGCGGCCCGTCCTCATGGCGGATGTCGAAGGCGATGTGGCTCGACAGGGTCGGGATCCGACCCGGGATCAAGGTCCGCCCGCCTTCGGTCAGGTGGGCCGAGTAGCCGAAGCCGATCAGCAGCGAGTCGTCGTTGCTCCGCGCGCGCGCGTCGACCTGGAAGGACCCCGGCGAGCGGTTGTACCAGCCGGCCGGCGCGAAGGCGAAGACCGAAGGCTCGCCCGCTGGCCCCAGCAGCCCCGCGTGGCTGAGCACCTGGAGCTCAAAGATCACCTCCCCCTCGCCGTCGATCGGCCCCACGACGGCGTCGGTGCGGTCGCCGGGGATGGATCGCTCGACCAGCTCGCCGCTGACGGGCTGGGTCCAGGTGACCACGTAGGCCAGCGCGTCCTCGACCGGCTCCCAGCTCAACTGCACGGCGTGGTTGGCGACCTGGAGCTCTTTGATGGAGATGGGCTCCGGGATCTTGGACTCGCAGCCGTCGCCGACATCGGCGTTGACGTCCACGAAGCCCTGCTCGCAGTTGAGGATGGTGCAGACCTCATCCTTGCACGCCCAGATCGCATTGCCGCCCTGGCACGCGGTCGCGCAGTCGCCGCAGGTCGCCAGGTCCGACGCCCTGGCCTCGCACCCGTCCAGCTTCAGCTCCTCGTTGCAGTCCAGGAAGCCGTCGGAGCAGCCCGAGGGCTCGCACACGTCGTCGACGCAAGTCCCCACCGTCTCGGGCTGGCTCGGATCGCACTCGCCCGCGCCCTCGCAAGCGGCGTCGGGCTCGCCCTCGGGCTGCCCTTCGGGTTGCCCTTCAGGCTGCCCTTCAGGCTGCCCTTCGGGCTCGCCCTCGGGGCCGGGCTCCTGAAGCTCGACGCTGTCGGCGTCGAAGGTCGTCAAGCAGCCCGTCAGGGGGGAGGTCAGGAGCAGCAGCGCGGCTGCGTATCGAATCGAGGTTGTCATCGCCCACTCAAGCTGTCGTCCGTCGATCTGAACCTTCCCGTCGGAGACGAGAGGCCCCGACGAGGGCCGATTATCCACGACGAGGTCTTGATCGCCATCATTTGAGCATGTCCCCGCCCCGTCTTCAAGCGCGCCGACGCCGACGCTCTGGCCCCGCGACCCCGGCTGTGGCCGCCGGGGCCTCCTGCGCGACCTGCTGCCGAGTCGCGGCTTGAAGCCCCCAGAGGCCTGCGATATAGTCGTGGGTTGAGGCCAGCGCGTGTTGGCGGGGATTCTGGCGTCCTCGCCGTGTCGAGCGATGGATGGCGCTGGCGATGTCGGAAGTGACCTGGATGTTGTGGAGATCCTTCATGATTCAAAAATTTTTTGGCAGCATTGGGCTCGTGGCTTTGGGCGCGCTGGCGCTCTGCTTGTCGGGGTGCAGCGAGCCGGCCGCGGGGGGCTGTGAGGACGACTCGGCGTGCGAGCGGGGCTCGATCTGCCAGAACTCGATCTGCAACTCGGTGCCTTGCGTGGGGCCGGACGAGTGCCCGGGCGAGCTCCGGACCTGCATCGGGACCGGGACCTGCAGCGCCATCGAGTGCCTTGAGGACGAGGACTGCCGCCGGGTCGGCCTGGGCAACCGGTGCGTGAACAGGGCCTGCTTCGACGCCTGCTCGTCGCGCGACGACTGCGCGCTGGGCCAGATCTGCAGCAGCGAGACGGGCAAGTGCGCCGATCCGACAGGGCTGTGCGAGAACGACGACGAGTGCCTCGCCGGCAAGGTTTGCGACACGGACATCGGCCGCTGCGTGGACGGCGAGCCGGAGCCCGAGGGCGAGCCGGAGGGAGAGCCCGAGGGAGAGCCCGAGGGCGAGCCGGAGCCGGAGGCCACCCGCGGCATCTGCCAGCCCTGCGTCAACTCGGCCGAGTGCGGCGGGCCGGGCGACGAGTGCACGATCATCGGCAACAACGGCGAGTCCTTCTGCACGACGGCCTGCGACACCGACGGGGACTGCACCGCGGGCTTCGAGTGCGATCAGGCCATCCCGGGCGTCTCGCCCAAGCAGTGCCTGCCGGTGCTCAACCGCTGCGAGGGCTGCCTGCGGGCCGACCAGGCCTGCCCGCAGGGGCAGGTCTGCGATCTGAACTCGCTGTCGTGCTCGGCCCCCAAGGGCAACTGCCAGCCCTGTACCGGGGACGAGGAGTGCGTCGAGGGCGGGGCCTGCTACGCCGAAGGCAACGTCCAGGTCTGCGGCGAGCCCTGCCAGGGCGTGGGCTCCTGTGGGCCGGGCTTTGACTGCGTCAACCGCCTGGGCACCAACATCTGCGTGACCAACGACCAGTGCGGCCTGACCGGCGACTGCAACATGCCGCCGACCTGCATGGGCGACACCCCCGTGCTCAACATGGAGTTCTGCACCTGCGTCGAGTGCGACAGCAACGACGACTGCCCCACGATGCAGGTCTGCGGCAGCAACTTCCGCTGCCTCAACGCCACGGTCACCTGCGACAACGGCGCCGACTGTCAGGCCCCCTCGCCCTTCTGCCTCGGCGGATACTGCGTCGGCTGCGTCAGCGACGTCGACTGCACCAACAACCCCAACGGCGATCACTGCTTCGCGGGGGTCTGCGAGCCCTGCGAGTGCGCCCAGGGCCAGCGCTGCGACGCGCGCGGCAACTGCGTCGACGCCACGGGCTGTCAGGCCGACTCGGACTGCGTCGCGGGGCAGACCCAGGGGCGCTGCTTCATGGGCGCCTGCTACACGCCCGGCGGCTGTGGCCCCTCGGACATGGCCTTCAACTCCGTCTGCCCGCCCGGCATGACCTGCTCGCCGGTCGCCAACGGCATCTTCAACTCCTGCACGACCTGCGTGACCGACGCCGATTGCCGACCCGGCGAGTTCTGTGAGTCGGATCTGCTGGGCGACCCCGCCACCAAGCTCTGCTCGGGCATCAACTTGCCCTGACCTGGCGCTCCGAGCGTGAAAGATCGAGGTGCGATGAGCCCAAGACCCTCACCTGGCCCTGTCGGCAGCCCCGCGATCGAGCTCCTCGACGTGCTGGCGCAGGGCGCGATCTTCTCGGCGCTGCCTCAAGCCGATCTCGCGACGCTGCTGGCGGCCTCCACCCTTGAGCGCCTGCCGCCCGAGTCGCCCATGCTGCCCGGCCTGGAGCCCGACGGCGCGCGGGTGGCCCCCATCCCCTACGTCCTGATCGTCGAGGGGATGGCCAAGGTCAGCGGCGTGATCCAGGGCGTCGAGAAGGTGCTCAACACCGTCGATCGCGGCGAGATCTTCAACCACTACGCCTACAGCGACGAGGAGCGGCTGGAGATCGGGCTGACGGCCATGAGCCCGGTCGAGGCGCTGATGATCCCGATCAGCAAGGCCGATCAGCTCATGGACCGCCACCCGGCCTTCAAGCAGGCCTTCGAGGCCAGCCAGGCCCTCGGCCAGGCCAGGCGAGAGCGCTGGTTCATTGACCCCCGCAAGGCCCGGATGGCCAGCTTCGTCGTCGAGGAGCGCCTGCTGCCGACCAACCGGGTCAAGGTGCTGCGCCACGACCTCTGCGTCGAGTGCGACGCCTGCTATGAGGCCTGCGCCGACCGCCACGGGGTCAGCCGCCTGTGGCCCTCCGAGGTCCGCCTCGGGGTCATACAGATTCCTTACAATTGCCATAACTGCCATTATCCAACCTGTGAGCCTGCCTGCCGCTTCGACGTGCTGCGCTACGATGAGGACGAGCCGGAGCTGCGGGTGAGCCACGACTGCGTGGGTTGCCAGCAGTGCGCCAGGGCCTGCTCCTACGGGGCGATTACGATGGTGCCCTTTGACGCCATCGATCCGTCCTACATGTCGCAGCGCTCCGATGACGCGCGCGGCGGGCGGATGTACTCGGTCAAGTGCGACAACTGCGCCGGGTACGGGGATCTGGCCTGCATCTCGGCCTGCCCGACGGGGGCGCTCTTCCAGGTCGACGGGGCGGCGCTGCTGGATCTGCTCGAAGGGCTCGACGAGAAGGGGACCCGGGCCCGGGTGCTCGACCGGCTCAACCCGGAGCCCTTGCCGCTCTACAAGTCCCTGTCGTGGACGCTCTTCATCTTCACCACGATCGCGGCCAGCTGGGAGGTCATCGGCCGCTACCTCGTGCCCGAGTACACGGCGATGGCGCTCTTTGAGATGATCGACCCGGTGTACGTGCGCCAGACCGAGTTCCTGTACAGGTATCGGGCCGGCGAGGATCTGAGCATGCTCTACGGCTACCTGGCGGCGGGGCTGGCCGTGGGGGGGCAGCTCTACCGGGTGCGCAAGTGGATGGGGCGCTTCGGCGGCGACCTGCGGGTCTGGCTGCAGTGGCACATCATCACGTCGATGCTGGGGGTGATGTTCGCCTTCTGGCACCTGGCCCTGAACTTCTTCAACCTGCCTGGGATCGCGTGGTGGGCGTTCTGCGTCGTGATCGTGTCGGGCATGGTGGGGACCTGGCTGCACACCTTCGTGCCCCTTGGGCAGGCGGGCAAGGAATTGGCGCTGGAGCACCTGCAGGCGCGGCTGGCGACCTTGAACAAGGACATCGACGCCTTCCACGCCTCTCGGGGCAAGGCGAAGCTGGCGGTCTCGTCCAAGCCCTCCGGGGCGACCAAGCTGACGCGGCTCCAGGATCTGAAGATGCTCGCCGGGGGCGACAGCGAGTTCCTGACGGGGGTCTTCAAGCTCGTGATGGCGGATCTGGCCTCGCTCAAGGACCGGGATCAGGTGCAGCGCGCGGCCTTCAGGCGAGCGGGCGTGACGGGGGACAAGAAGCGGCAGATGGAGAAGCTGCTCAGCCAGCGGACCCGGATCGAGGGCGGCATCGCGCTCTACGAGAAGATCCGCGGCTACAGCCGCCAGTGGCTCTCGGTTCACAGGGCGGCCTCCTACATCTTCTTCGTCGCCCTGTCCTTGCACGTGGCCTTCGAACTGATCTGGTAGTTCGGGGGCGTCGGCGGCCCAGCGCGCCTTGTTGTCAGCCCGCCGGAACCTCTGGTAGAGTGACGGCGTGGATCCACCCCCGATGGATGGCATGCCGAAGACCTCTTCTAGAATGGGCTTCCTTGCGCTCGCAGCCTTCGTTGTGGTGGGCGCGGCCCTGCTCCTGGCGCCTTCGCCGGCCAGGGCCGATCAGCCTCCGCTGACGCAGTCGCACGCCCGCTTCGACAACGAGGCCGGGTGCGTCAAGTGCCACGACCCCAACGACAACTCCATCGTCCAGAGCAGCAAGTGCCTCTCCTGCCACAAGGGCATCGCGAGCCGGCTGCGCTCTGGCAAGGGCTTTCACGCCAAGGTCGGCGCCGGGGCCTGCCAGTCCTGCCACCGGGATCACCGGGGCGTGGGGGCCAGCATCATCCCGCTCAACCCGGCCACCTTCGACCACAACCTGACCGGCTGGCCGCTGCAGGGGCCTCACGCGGAGGTGCGCTGCGAGAAGTGCCACACGGGCACTCGCCCCGGAGGCCGCGTTCGGACCTACCTGTCGGCCAGCGCCGTGTGCGGCTCCTGCCACGCCGACGTGCACGGCTTCTCGCGCAGCTCGCTCAAGCAGTGCGACAAGTGCCACAACGTCTTTGGCTGGGGGCGGCTCAACGCCAACTCGTCCTTCAACCACAACGCCGACACGAAGTACAAGCTCGACGGCGGCCACGCCAAGGTCAAGTGCAGCGAGTGCCACAAGAGCGGCGGGCGCTTCTCCCCCTTGCCCTTTGGCGACTGCAAGAACTGCCACGAGGACGAGCACCGCGGGCTCTTCGCCCGCTGGCAATGCAGCGGCTGTCACAGCACCAAGGACTTCAAGACCATCGGCTTTGCGCACGACGTCAAGCGCTTCCAGCTCTCGGGCAAGCACCGCGGGGTGACCTGCAACAAGTGCCACGTCAACCGCAACTGGCAGCCCCCCTGGAAGCCGGCCAGCAACAGCTGCAACAACTGCCACGCCAAGGACAACAGCCACGGCAACCAGTTCGAAGGCAAGCTGTGCAACAGCTGCCACTCGCCCTCGGGCTGGCGAGGGGTCAAGTTCAACCACACGACCCAGAGCCGCTTCCGCCTCGTCGGCAAGCACAACGAGGTAGCCTGCGACAAGTGCCACAAGGGCGGCCTCTACCGCCCCATCGCCACCGAGTGCAAGAACTGTCATGAGGCCGACAGCCCCCACGCCGGCCAGCCCAACATCCGCGAGAAGGCCTGCGACGACTGCCACAGCCCCAAGGACTGGCTCAAGGTCCGCTTCGACCACTCGGTGACGCGCTTCGCGCTGCTGGGCGCCCACAAGGAGACCGACTGCGACAAGTGCCACCCCGGCGGCGACCTCAAGGCCACCATCCCGAACTCCTGCGACGGCTGCCACGTCGATCTGCACAGCGGCCAGTTCAAGGACAAGCTCTGCGGCAACTGCCACTCGATGGAGAAGTGGCCCATCGACAGCTTCCCGCACAACGACATCGCCCGCTTCAAGCTCATCGGCAAGCACATGGAGGTGCGCTGCGACAGCTGCCACTTCCAGGGCAAGTTCAAGCCCATCCAGGCCAACTGCGCCACCTGCCACATGGACTTCCACCAGGGGCAGATGAAGGACAAGATCTGCGAGCAGTGCCACTCGCCGCTGGGCTGGAAGGATCTCGAGTTCGTCCACAACCGCGACAGCGACTACAAGCTCCTGGGCCAGCACATCGCCATCGACTGCAAGAAGTGCCACTTCGATAACAATTACAAGGACCTGGAGACGGACTGCGCGGGCTGCCATGTCGACGAGCACAAGGGCGAGAAGGGCCCGGATTGCAAGGACTGCCACACCGAGTCGGGCTGGAGCACCAACACGGCCCAGGTCCACTTCTTCGGCGCCTACAAGCTGGGCGGCGAGCACGACAAGATCGCCTGCGATCGCTGCCACACCGGGGGCAGGGAGCTCGGCGGCCTCGGCCACGAGTGCGCCAGCTGCCACCGCGACCCGCACTTCGCCTCCCTCGGCCCCTTCTGCGCGGACTGCCACAGCCAGGACGCGTGGCTGCCGAGCCAGTTCCGCCACTACCAGACGGGCTTCCGCCTGACCGGCCGCCACCGCTTCGTGACCTGCGACCGGTGCCACGTCAACCGGATCTTCGGCGGCCTGCCGACCCAGTGCGAGTTCTGTCACACGGACACGGTCCAGAGGGTCGTGGCGGCGCTGCCCTTCCACGTCAGCTTCCAGACCGGCTGCGGCGACTGCCACTCGACGACGGGCTGGCTGCCGGTGCGGGCGGGCTTCGAAGGGCTCGGCAGGTGAGGAGGCGAACCCGATGATCAAAGCCCCCGGATCGCACCCTCGTCGGCTCCCTGGCCTTGGGGCGCTGGCGCTCTCGCTCTCGATCGGCGCCTCGGCCGGCGCCCAGGAGCTCGGCGTGTCGTCCGACCTCGGCGAGCGCGGCGGCCAGACCAACGTGACCACGGACGGCCGCCTCTCCGTCAGCGACGCCTTCGTCTTTGACAACAAGGACTTCGACGCCCACCTGATCTTCCTCGACGTCGATCTGGGCCTGAGGCGCCTGGCGCAGGTCGGCGAGGGCCACCTGAACTTCAAGCTCGACAGCCGCTTCATGTTCGACCTGACGCAGGATCGGAACATCTCGACGAGCGAGTTCACCGGCGTGGCCGTCAAGAACAACGAGCGCCGCTTCGGCGAGACCCAGACCCCGGCGGACGTCCGCGAGCTCTACGTCGAGCTGGCCGATCTCGGCAGCCTCGATCTGCAGGTCGGGCGGGTGTGGATCTACCAGGCTGGCGGCGCCTGGGCCGACGGCGCCAACCTCATCTACCACTTTGACAGTCAATGGGCCCAGGGCCTCTTCGGGGGCTTGAGGCCCGACCCCTTCGACTACCTGCCGACGACCAACCGGCAGACGGCCGGCACCTTCACCGAGTTCACCGGCGACAGGGCCATCTTCTCGGCCGCCTACACGGCCGAGCTCCTCGACGGGGAGCTGGATCGCCACTTCGCCTTCAGCCGGGGCCACTGGAGCGTCCCCATGGGCGACTTCACCAGGAGCCTCTTTCTGTCCTACTTCGCCTCCATCGACCTGCCCAACAGCGGCGCCGAGGTCGACTCGCCGACCGCGACGACCTTCTTCACCAACGCGACCTGGTGGGTGACCGACAACCTGAACTTCTCGACCCATTACGCGCGCTTCGCCACCTCGAAGCTGCGCGATCCGGCCCAGACGGCCATCAAGGCCGAGCCGAACCAGGAGGCCATCCTCGGCAACCAGGTCGCCCAGGGCCCCTACGATCAGATCCGCCTGAGCGCCGTTCAGCGCTTTGACCACTACCACGTCTACCAGCAGATCGACTTCCGCTCCCGCAAGCTGCTCGATCAAGAGAGGGCCATCTACTACAGCGCCGGCGTGCGCGACACCGGGTTTCTGGGCACCGACATCTTCCTGCACGGCCAGGTCACGGTGCGCAACAACTTCCTGTCCGAGTCCACCGAGTTCCTGCTGGAGGGCGGCACCCGCTTTGACTCGTCCGTCCAGCTCGAAGGGGGGCTGGCCTTCCTGACCGGCACCTCGCTCATCGGCATTCAGGATCAAGACGTCATCTTCGCCAACGCGCGCGGCTCGGTCGACCTCCTGTCCAGCTTCACCCTCTCCATCGATTACGAGCTGACCGCCGAGACGAACATCCAGCAAGAAGAGATAGAGACGGCAGGCGATCTCCTCGTCCACACGATCTTCTCGCGGCTGACCTACCGACTTTGATCGTGAAATCGCGCCCTTCGCCCTCTCGCTCATCGCCGCCGCCGCCGCGCTCGCGCTGTGGGCCACCACGTCGTCGGCGCAGCCCGACGCGGGGTCGCCCGCCGTGGGGGACGCAGGAGCCCCGCAGCGGCCCGTCAAAAGCGACCAGGACGCGGGCGCGGCCCCGCCTGCGGGCTCGGAGCCTGACTCAGGTGTGGGGTCGGACGCCCCGGACTCGCCCGAGCCCGCCGAGGTCGTGGTGCGCCCGTCGCGCGCGCTGCCCGAGGACGTGGCGCAGAAGCTCGCCGCCCTCAAGGCCGAGGACCTGACGCGGATCGCGGCGGCCTTCGAGGTCGAGCCCGACGTGCTAAGGAGGCGCAGGAGTCTCTCATAGGGCTGCTGCCCCAGCCTGGCCGCGAGTCGCTCTACGACCTGCGTCAGGAGGACAACCTGCGGTCGATCTCCGACGAGGTGGGAGATCTGGTGGCCGAGGCCCGCCTGACGGTCTTGAGCCTGATGGGCATGGACGGCGGCGAGGACGGGGTCGCCAACGTCTTCAACTGGATCATCTGGTTGCCGCAGGTGTTTCTGGTCGTCGCGGCCCTCATGCTGGTCTTTCGCTTCGTGCGCAACAACCGGGACGTGGCCATCGACGCCTTGCGGGACCACCTGAAGGTCAGGTGGTTCTCCTCCAGGGGGACGGCCTTCGCGATCAAGCTCACCGAGGTGCTCAGGGAGGTGATCCTCGACGTCGTCCTGATCGTCTTGTGGAACATCGGCTTGACCTTCCTGGAGCCCTCGACGGCCGAGGGGGCTCCCCTGATCATCCTGGCCAGGGTGCTCGTCGGCGGCGTCCTGATCTACCGGATCACCATGGGCATGACGCAGGCGCTGGTGTTGCCCGGGTGGTATCGCCTCAAGAAGCGCGACGACGGCGAGGAGGTCGAGGCGGCGCTGCAGGAGCAGGATGACCAGAGCGTCGATCTCTTCTCGATGGAGATCCAGCGGGCGAAGTTCATCGTCTCGACGATGCGCTTCTTTTTGCTCTACACGCTGATTTGTCAGTACAGCCTCTTCTTGATCCGGCAGACCTTCGGGATGTTCTTCATCGGCCGCTGGATGCACGTCCTGGGCTACCTGGGCTACGGGATCGTCGTCTACGTGCTCCTGAGCCTGTGGAAGGACTTCATCGCGGCCCAGTTCACGCGCCTGGCCGGCGAGCGCTGGGGCCGCGCGGCCGCCTTCATCAACAAGAACAAGGAGCGCCCCTTCGGCGTCCTGGTCATCTTCGTCGCCTTCCTCTACGTCCTGGGTCAGGAGATATGGCGGCTGTCCAAGCGCTACATCTTCAACCTGGCCGTCACGCGGCAGGCGATCAACTTCATCTTCCGCAAGCGCATCGAGATGGAGCAGCAGGAGTCCAAGGTCGAGCGCCCCGACATCCGCAAGGTGCCCGTCGAGTACCGCAGGGCCTTCGAGGACCGCCCGCTGGACGCGGACACCCTGGAGAGGATCAACCGGGCCACCGTCGACGTCGTCTCCACGATCCTGGAGGACTGGCAGCGAGAGAGCCGGGAGGGCGCCGTGGCGCTGATCAGCGAGCGCGGCCTGGGCAAGTCCAGCGTCCTGAACGCCGTCGTCGGCCGCTTCCAGCCCCACTGTGAGATCATCGAGTGGCGCTTCGAAGACAAGATCATCGACACCCCGGGCGTGCTCAAGATCCTGGGGGAGCTCTTCGGTCTGTCGCAGCCTTGCCAGACGAGCGCCCAGATGGTCAAGGCGCTGATGGCCGAGCCCCGGCGCCTCATCGTGCTGGACGGCTGCCACAACCTCTTTCTGCGCAAGGTGGGCGGCTTCAGCGCCATCACGACCTTCCTGGAGATCGTCGGCCTGACCAAGCAGCGTCACGGCTGGCTGATGGCCTTCAACAGCTTCTCCTGGCACTACATCAACCGGCTGCGAGACTGGGGCCTGACCTGCAATGTGGTCGAGCTCAAGGGCCTGAGCGACGACGACATCCGCGCCCTGATCGAGATCCGCTCGGCCGAGACCGGCGTCGTGGTCGACTTCAGCCGCCTGCGCGGCGGCGCGTCGGTGTCGGAGATCGACGGCGAGGAGGGGGCCATCTCGTCAGCCAGGGGCTACTATCGCCTCCTGGCCGAGCACTCCCGAGGCAACCCGCGCGTCGCGATGGCCTACTGGCTGCGCTCGCTGCGCCCGACCGAGGATCCCGGCCGGATGGAGGTCGCCCTCTTTCAGGTCCCCGTGCCCCCGGCGATCAAGATGGGGCCAGATTACCGCTTCATGCTCGCCGCGATCGTCCAGCACGACAGCCTCAACGCCGAAGAGCTGCGCGAGATCGTCAACGTCGACGGCGCCATCTGCTCCATGGCGCTGGAGCAGTTCCATGAGATGGGCATCATCGAGATCAACCCCGACACGGGGCGCGTGAACCTGGAGCCGGTGCACTTTCAGCAGATCCTCAAGCACCTGCGCACCGTCAACTTCCTCTTCAACTGAGCCATGCATCACGAGCGCACCACAGCCCCCCTCCTCCTTGCCCCGGGTCGCGCTCCCACCCTCGCCCGGCGCCTGCGCCTGGTCGCCGGCCTCCTGGCCTGCGCCGCGCTGACGGGCGCCTCGGCCCTGGCCTGGTCCCAGGACGAGGAGGTCAAGAAGGACATCGGCGCCGAGCAGATCCTCGGGTTGCTGGACGTCAACAAGATCGCGCTGACGGTGCTGATCTTCGGCACGGCCTGGATCCTGTCGCACCTGACGGTCGCGGCGCTGGACAAGATCGGCGATCAGGTCGCCACCCGGCGGCTGCTCATCAAGAAGATCACGTCGCTGGTGCGCTTTGGCATCTACATGGCCGGCGCCTTCGTGGTCATCTTCGGGGTCATCGACCCGGCCCCGAGCACGCTGCTGGCCCTGGCCACGGCCCTCGGCGTCGTCATCGGCCTCTCGCTCCAGGATCTCATCAAGTCCATCTTCGCCGGCATCATCATCCTCATCGACGCCCCCTTCCAGGTCGGCGACCGCGTCAAGTTCGGCGACGCCTACGGCGAGGTGACCGAGATCGGCCTGCGCGTGGTGCGGATCACCGATCTGGACGACAACGTCGTCTCCATCCCCAACGGCAAGTTCCTCGACGACGTCGTCTCCTCCGGCAATGCCGGCGCGCTGGACATGATGATCGTCGTCGACTTCCACATCGGCATCGACGAACCCTACGAGCTGGCAAAGCGCCTCGTCTACGAGGCCGCCATCACCTCGCGCTACACCTTTCTGGAGAAGCCCGTCGTCGTCCACGTCAAGGACGTCTCGATGGCGACCTCCTTCGCCACCCTGCTGCGCGCCAAGCTCTACGTCATCGACGTGCGCTACGAGGTCGCCATTGCCACCGACATCACCGAGCGCGTCAAGCGGGCCTTCGTCCAGCACGGCATCCGCAGCCCCTACCACTTCGAGCGCGTCTCCCTCCACGCCGCCGCACTGCCCGCCGCCGAGCCGCGCCCGACGCTCAACGCCACGATCGCCGAGGACACGGAACCAACGCCACCTCAGGCCGAGAACGGCGGGGGGTGAAGAATTGAGCTTGACACCATGGGGGGGGTCGGCTACAAACCTCTCCATCAAGGCCGTTGTGCCTTTGACTTTGCGGGACTAGCTCAGTTGGTAGAGCATCTGCTTGCCAAGCAGAAGGTC
>SYOX01000294.1 GCA_005804885.1 Pseudomonadota bacterium | reverse complement strand
GAAGACATGTGCTGCAGAATCGTGTTCTCGGAATTTGGTGATGATGTCATGGTACCCTCCACAGGCCTCAGTGGTCAGCACTCCACCGCAGCACCACAACCACCACCCTTGTCAACCTCCGTTAGATGCGATTGCCCTGTGTATCAGGAGGGGTCCGCTCAGGAGCCTTGATGCAGCGGTCTGACCTCGGGTATGTTGGAGGCGGTTGAGGTCGACCACTACGAGACTCATGCGCAGAAACTCCGTGAGATCTCCTTGTCTTCAAGGAAATCGGATCGGTGTATGGGGTCTTGACTGGGGAGTCGCTACGTCGGTGTGAGGATGGGTGGAAAGACACAATTCGATTTTCGTCGCTACGGCCGATTCATGATGATCGGCGCGGTGTTGGCGGGGCTGTATCTGTCTCGCCATGCGGCGGAATGCTTCAAGGAGCGGGTGGACGAGTTCAACCTCGCCGGCGTGATCGACGACGGGAGCAGCACGGGGCTGGTGGGCGAGGGCGGGGTCGTCCAGAAGGGGACGAAGGGCGACTACGCCGAGAACTTCACCGAGGGCAGCGGGTTCTTCGGGTTCTTGGGCCGCTCCATCCCCTACTGTGCCGAGAAGGAGAGCTTTCGGGATCCCATCTACGTCTTCTATGCCTTCTGGGGGCTTCTGGTGATCGGCGGCCTCTTTTTAGGGTTGGACAAGCTCATCACGCCGACGTGGAAGAAGGAGATCAAGAGGAAGAGCAAGGAGGACGCGGAGGAGGAGCGCCGCCGCGAGCAGGTTCACGACGACATCGGCAGGACCCGCGAGGCCGGGCGGCGCGCCCAGCGGGAGAAGAAGATCGAGGCCATCGCGATCGAAGCGCACGATGAGGGCGGCGTGGACGTCTCGAACCTGTTGATGCACAACGACGACTTCCGGGAGTCAGGGCCGAGCAAGCCGTCGAAGCGTCCGGCGGGCAGGAAGCCCTTGCCTGACGGGCTCGACGAGACGCCCAAGCGCGCCCGGAAGATGAGCCAGGAGAAGCGCGATGAGCTGTCGGCGCTGGGGTTGGACGCCGGCGGCGGCCTGAGCGGCGTCAACACGGACTGGATGGACGAGGAGGAGGAGGAGGAGAGGCCGCGGGGTCGCTCGCTGCGGCGCGGGCCCGCGTCGGACTCCGGGTTGATGCAGGTCACCAAGAGCGGGGACGAGGACGTCGCCGAGAGCGGCAGCGCGCGCAACCGCGCGCGGCGGCCCGTGCGGGTCGTTGCCGCGCAAGTCCACACGGGGGATGAGGAGCCTGGGTTGGCGACCTCCATCCAGGACGGGGCAGCGCCGCCGTCCTCGAACATCCTGGAGGATCGTTCGAAGGTCTGGTTGCCGCTCGGGCGGGTGGAGGACCCCTTCATCTACGTCGTGCCTGCGGAGGAGGCCGAAGGCCCGGGGCTGCGCGACGGCACGCGGATCAACCGCGCCGTCGGCGGGATCGGCGCGGGCCTTGAGGCGGCCCGCGAGCACCTCGACGCGGGGCGGACGGTTCAGCTGAGGTTGATGCCGGGGGTCTATCGGGAGCAGATCGAGCTGCCTTCGGGCGTGGCGCTGATCAACCACCACATCCCGCGCAACCTGAGCACGGACGAGCAGCGCTTCTGGTTGACGGGCAGCGAGGAGAACGACCACGCGCAGCACGTGGTGCTGGCGCTGCCGCCTGAGGCGCCCGAGGACGCGCGCGTCCTGAGCGCCGAGGGGGCCTCCGGGATCATCGTCGCGGGGGTCCACATCGCCGGACGCAGCGAGCTTGAGGAGGAGGGCACCCTGGCCGGCGGGGGGATACGGCTGTTGAGCACGACGGACTCGACGATCTTCCTGTGCCACTTCATCGGCCACCGCCTCGTGGGCGACGGCGCGGCGTTGAGCCTGAACGGTTGCGGGGCAGAGATTCAGGAGCGGGTCTTGCTCCAGGACTGCCTGATGGAGTTCAACGCGTCCAGCGGCCACGGGGGTGCGATCTACGCGGAGGGGTCGGCGCTGGTGATGCGGGGCTGCGCGCTGCAGGCCAACAAGGCCGGTCTGGCCGGGGGTGCGATCTACGCGTGCGGCAGCGGCGTGCCGCTCTTGCTGGAGGATTGCAACCTGACGGAGAACGACGTGCACAGGCCGGGGGAGCTTCCGTCCTCGTCGCGGGGGGGCTGGCGAGGGACGGTGGGGCACGGCGGCGGGATCTACATCGACGCGGGGATGCTGCACCTGAGGCGCTGCGACCTGACGGAGAACAAGGCGCAGGGCTCTGGAGGCGGGATCTACGCCTCGGGCTCGCGGGTGTTGATCGAGGGGGCCGAGGACCCTGCGGGCAAGCCCTCGCGGATCACGGGCAACGTGGGGCTGCGCGGCGGCGGGGTCCTGATGGCCGGCACGGCCAGCAGCGACCCGGAGGCGCTGACCGCGCTCAAGGCCACCAACACGGAGTTCATCGCCAACGTGGCCAAGGAGTCAGGCGGCGGGCTGGCGACCTTCTGCCTGGTGCAGGTGGACCTGACCGGCTGCGGTCTGATGCAGAACAAGGTCGAGGCCGAGCACGGCGAGGGGGGAGGGCTGCACGCGAACCTGGGCAGCCGGGTCAAGCTGACGGAGACGAGGGTGGATCGAAACAGCGTCGTCTTCAGAGGCTCGGGGCTGTCGATCTGCAACTCCTCGCTGCGGGTCTTCAAGGGCTGCTCGGTGACGGCGAACACGACCTCCGGGGGCGACGCGGCGGTGGCCTTCTACACGATGGACTCGGATCTGCTGCCCGATCTCCAGACGCAGGGGCTGCTCGAAGACCCGGTGGTGTGCGCCATGGGGCCGTGCGTCATCCGGGAGAACCACGCCCGCAAGGGGGTGGGCGGGCTTTTCATCGGCAACTACACCAAGACGGCCACGAACCCCATCGCCTTCGCGCTCAAGGCGCCTGAGTTGATCGAGCAGAACACCATCCAGGGGGCGGACGGAGCGCCCGTGACGCGCGATGAGGTCAACAACCACCGCCCCGTGGATTTGATGATCGTCTGGAAGGGATCGATACGCAGCGACGACGGCAAGCCGCCCGCCGGCAAGCGCGTCCTGAAGTGATCACCTGTTGATCTCGGCGTCGACGAGATCGAGCCCTCGATCGATGATCTCGAAGGACTCGTCGAGCTGCGCGGCGTCGATGCACAGGGGCGGGTTGCACATGAAGCTGGACCAGCGGATGAAGGTGAAGAGCCCCTCTTCCTTGAAGAAGGCCCCGAGCTTGTTCATCGCCGGGTGGCTGCCGTTGTAGGGGGCCAGGGGCTGGCCCTTGGCGTCCTGAAGGTCGATCATGCCGAAGAGGCCGATGTTGCGGCAGGCCTGGACGCAGGGGTGTCGCTGCGCGAGGCGGTCCATGTGGCCGCGCATGTGGTCGCCCATGACGGCGGCGTTCTCGACGTAGCCCTCCTCCATGAGGACGTCCAGGACGGCCAGCGCGGTGCTCAGGCCGAAGGCGTGGGCGTTGTAGGTCAGCCCGCCCCAGAAGACGTTGTGGCGGAAGTGCTCGGCGATCGCGTCGCTGACGGCCATGCAGCCGAGGGGGAAGTAGGAGCTGGTCAGGCCCTTGGCCATGGTGCAGATGTCGGGCACGACGTCCCAGTGCATGAAGGCCATCAGCTTGCCGGTGCGGCCAAAGCCGGCCATGACCTCGTCGCAGATCAGCAGGATGCCGTGGCGCTCCAGGAGCGCCTTGAGGCCCTTGAGGTAGCCCTCGGGCGGCGCGAGGATGCCGTTGGTGCCGGTGACCGTCTCGATGATCATGGCCGCGATGGTGTGCGGCCCCTCCATCATGATCACCTCTTCGAGGTAGCGCAGGTTCTCCTCGGTGATCTCGGCCTCGGTCTTGCCGAAGCTGTAGAGGTAGGGCCAGGGGTCCATGACGTGGACGACGCCGGGCATGCCGGGCTCGTTGGGCCAGCGGCGCGGATCGCCGGTGAGCTGCATGGTGGCGTTGGTGCCGCCGTGGTAGGAGCGGTAGCGGCTGATGATCTTCTGGCGGCCGGTGTACTGCCGGGCGGCCTTGATGGCGTTCTCGTTGGCCTCGGCGCCCCCGAGCGTGAAGAAGAAGGTGTTGAGGGGGTCGGGCATCAGCTCGGCGAGGCGCTGGCCGAGGCGCGCTCTGGGCTCGGTGGCGGTGCCGGGGTAGACGTAGATCACGCCGTCGAGGGCCGCCTTCATCGCCGCGATCACCTTGGGGTGGCTGTGGCCGATGTTGACGCTCATCAGCTGGCTGTTGAAGTCGATGAAGCGCTTGCCCTCGGGGGTCCAGAAGTAGATCCCCTCGGCCCGCGCGACGGGCAGCGGGTCGACGCTGTTGCCTGCGGACCAGGACCACATCGTGTGCTTCTGGCAAAGGGCCTTCATCAGCTCGGATTCCATGGCCTCTCCTTCGTCCGTGGTGGACATCGCGCCCGCGATCGGGGGCGCATCGATTGGGGTATTGGGGGGTCGCGCGCGGTCAGCGTCTCCGCAGGACCAGGGCGATCAGGCTTCGCCGGATGGCCCCTGGGCCTCGGAGCCGCCGTGTCGGTCAGCTCTCCAGGCCGTCATGCCGCGCTCCTCGGGCGTCCCGGGGATGGTGTTGTCGAGGACCAGGGCGATGAACGCGCCGACGGCCATGCTGGTGCGCCCGATGGTGGACAGGATCGAGCCGAGCCAGCCGGGCAGGATGCCGTCGAAGCGGTTGCGAAGCACCTCCGTGCACTCGGTGAAGCCGCCGACCTCGACGCACAGGATCTTGCCGGTGAAGTACTCCGGCACGCTCAGGCCCATGAAGAAGGCGAAGCCGATGATGAAGAGGTTGCGGGCCGAGTTGAGGTTGACGTACTGGAGGTTGGACAGGCCGACGGAGACGATCATGCCGAACATCGCGCAGTACATGCCGCCGACGATCGGGCTGGGGATGGTGGTGAAGATCCCGCCGAACTTCCCGACGGCGCCCAGCACCAGCATGATGGCCGCCCCGGCCTGGACGACGCGGCGGCTGCCGACCCGCGTCAGGCCGATGGCGCCGATGTTCTCGCTGTAGGAGGTCGTCCCGTTGCCCGTGCCGAAGATCCCCGCGACGATGCAGCCGATCCCCTCCATACCGATGCCCTTGTTGATCACCTTCTCGGTGGGGATCGGCGCGCCGCTCAGGAGCGAGCAGGAGTGGTAGTCGCCCACCGACTCGATGATCGAGGCGACGACGCCGGCCATCAACCCGACCGACGCGGCCACCCCGAACTGCGGCCACCCCCACTGGAAGGGCATCGGGAGCCTGAACCAGGGCGCCGCCTCCAGCGCCGCGGTCGACACGTGGGCCGGGTGGGCGGCCGTGACCACCACGCCGGCCTCGTTGAGGACGGCGCCCGGGAAGATCCCCGCCGCCGTGCACAGGGCCGCCACGCCCCAGGCCAGCCCGATGGCCAGCAAGATGGGAAACATCTCAAAGACGCGGTGAGTACGTCGTAGATATTGGCTAAAGAGGATGATCAGCCCTATCGTCAACCCCCCGATGGGCCAGTGCGCCCCGGCGATGGGCGCGCCGAACTTGAAGAGCGCCAGGCCGATGAGCGCGATCGTCGGCGCGATCGTGATCGGCCCGATGAAGCGCAGCAGCTTGCCCACCAGCCCCGAGTAGCCCAGGATCGCCTCGACGACCCCGCCGACGATGATCGCCCCCTGGACATGCTGCAGGCGCAGGTGCCAGATCTTCGGCGCGTCCTCGCCCAGGTTCATCGCCGCGATCTCGGCCCCGAGGGTCTGGTCGTTGAGCGCCGCCATCGTGCAGATCGCGATCGTCGGGCCGAGGAAGGAGAAGGTGCCGCCCTGGACGATCGGCAGCCGGTTGCCGAAGGTCGTCTGCATGAGCGTCGTGAGGCCGCTGACGAAGAACATCGTCCCGATCAGCCACCCGAGCGCCACAGGATCGTCCGACAGCCCCAGCGGCTTGGACAGGATCAGCGGGATGGCCACCGTCGAGCCGAACATCGTCAGGTAGTGCTGAAAGCCCAGCGTCAGCGTGGTCAACAGAGGGGGCTTGTCCTCGATCCCGTAGATGAGGTTCTTGCTGGCTTTTTCCATCGCGCGCTCCTCGGGTCTCGCCTGAGGGTCAGGTGTAGCACGGCCGCCCGATGCTGTCATCGGATTCCGTCGGGCGCGGGATCGCGCGATGGTTCATACCAAACCACAGACGAAGGGCTTGCTTTGTGGGCGAGGACAGGGGGATGGCCTGGGCCTGAGCGAGGCTGGTGCACCGCACCGCCCAGTGATGGCAAAGGCTCAGGGCGCCGCCTGGACCGCCCACGAAGTGAGTCTCTCGGCTGTGGTCTGGTATCAGGGGGGAGAGGGCGGCGGCCGGGAGCGCCGGCCGCCAGGAAGCGCTTCAGCGCCGCCGCACCAGGGGCAGCCCGATGAGGCCGAGGGCCAGCAGGATCAGGGGCAGGGAGGGCGCCGACGGGGCGGCCGGGAGCTGGGCGCAGCCGCAGCCCTCGATGGGGTCGGGGAAGGCCGCGGCCTCCAGGGCCTCGGCGCAGTACTCGGGCGCGTCCAGGCCCAGCGCCTCGAAGTCCTCGCACTTGACGGGCAGCTCGGGCTCGTCGACGAGGACGAAGGCGATCGAGAAGCTCTCGGAGTTGGAGAAGGCCGAGAGCGCCTCGTCGGTCTCGGCGCGCACGCGCCAGGAGTAGCCGCCGGCGCTCAGCGCGGCGGGGAAGGTCAGGCTCGTCGTCCCCGACTCGTCGTCGCTGGCGGCGACCTCGTGGACGCCGCCGATGGGCAGGCCGTCGGGGCCGAAGACCTCGACGAGGTAGGTGATCGCGTCGCCCTCGGGGTCCACGGAGTCCTCCCAGCTGAAGGTCACCGCGTCGCCCTCTTCGAGCACGGCGCGGCCGATGGGCTCCAGCAGGACGGGCGCCGTGGGGCGGTTGTCGCCGACGTTGACGATGAAGGCGGCCGGGGTGCTGAAGGCGCTGGCCGCGCCGCGCGCGTCGACGGCGCGGACCTGCCAGACCAGGGGCAGATCCTCGGGCAGCGGGCCGACCACCGCGGCGGTCGTGTTGCCGCCTTCGGGCGAGATGCCGGGGACGAGGACGAACTCCTCGTCGGGGAAGGCGGCCGGGACGACGCGCAGGTCGTAGGTGATCGCGTCGCCCTCGGGGTCGGCGGCGTTGTTCCACACGAAGCGCGGCGAGGTGGTGGTGACCTGGGCGTCCAGCGGCGCCTGGATCGTGGGGATCGAGGGGGGCTGGTTGCGGGCGCTGAAGACGAAGGGCAGGAAGGTCGAGGGCCCGGGGCTGGTCTCGTCGTTGGCGTGCAGCTCGACGACGTAGGTCACGTCCTCGTCAAGGTCGACCCCGGACAGATCGGCCTCGATCACGACGACGCCGTCCTCGGCCGACAGGTTGTTGCCGGTGAAGAGGACCTCGGTGAGCGCCTCGTCGGTGGCGATCCTGAAGCTGTAGGACAGCTCGAGGCTGTCGGGGTCGGCGGCCTCGCGGGCCACGGCCATGAAGGCCGCCTTGTCCTCCAGCACGAAGGCCGGCTCCGGGAAGATGAACTCCGCAGGCCCCGGCGGCTCCTCGCCGAGGTTGACGAAGAACTCCAGCTCCGAGGCGCCGCTGGAGAGCGCGTCGTCGTCGATGGCGCTGACGCGCCAGGTGTAGGTCTGGTTGTCCTCAAGGACGTTGGCCGGCAAGCCCGAGAAGGTCGTGCGGGCGCCCTCGTCCGGCTCGATCCCGTCGATGGAGAAGACCGTCGCGTCCTCGGCGTCGCTGACCTCCAGAGCGTAGGTGATCGGCTGGCCCTCGGGGTCGACGGCGTTGGTCCAGGCGAAGTTGGGCCGCAGCGCCCTGGCGACGCCGCCGGGCTCAAGCGCCTGCGGGATCGAGGGGGCCTCGGGCACGAGCGAGAAGACGAAGCAGGAGACGCCGGAGAAGTCGCTGCGGCCAGGGCCGTCGGAGGCGAAGGCCCGCCAGCAGTACTCGTCATTCTCCTGCAAGTCCGCGGTGATACGCGCCGAGGTGCGGGGGTTGGCCTGAGGCACCTGGCGAGTCTCGACGAGGTCGGTCAGCCCGCGATCGCCGTAGAGTTCGAAGGTGTAGGTCAGCGGGTCGTTGTCCGGATCGAAGGAGTTGTTGACGATGAGGTTGACCTGGGCCACCTCGACGACGTCGCCGTCGGCCGGCAGGTGGATCGAGGGCGGCGGGGCCGGGGCGTTGCTGACGCAGGGGTTCTTGCCGCTTCGGCACTCGTCGGCGCTGGAGATGCCGTCGAGGTCAAAGTCGGCCGGGCCGTCGGCGGGGTCATCCGGGTTGAGGCAGTCGGCGTCCTGCTCGCAGACGTCCGGCGCGCCGTCGCTGTCCCGATCGCCGAAGCCGATCTCCACGGTCCAGTCGCAGGTGTCAAAGCCGCCGTCGTCGTCGGTGACGCGGACCGAGAAGTTGAAGGAGCCCTCGAGCTCGGCCGGGGTGAAGGTCAGCCGGCCCTGGTTGTTGAGCGCCGCCGTCGGGTGGCCGTCCAGCAGCGTGAAGGTCAGCGCGTCGGCCGCGCCGGGGTCGTCGACCTCGATCGGGAAGACGTACTGCACGGCCGTCGTGGCGAAGAGCGGCGGGTTGCAGACGATCGAGGGCGACACGTTGTTGACCCTCTGGCTGATGGCGTTGTTGCCGTCGGCCAGATCGTCGTCGGTGACCCGCACCGTGACGCTGAAGTTGCCGTTGTCGCGGTAGACGTGCTCGATGGTGTCCAGGTAGGTCGGCTGGGTGATGTCCTGGTTCGGCTCGCGGCACTCCTCGGGGCTGCCGTCGCCGAAGCGCCAGCAGAAGGTCAGGCGATCGTGGCCCGGATCGGTGGCCGTGGCGGTGAAGGTGACCACGTCGCCCTCGTTGGCCGGCCCGCTCGGCGCGATCGTCACCACCGGGGCCACATTGCCCACCGTCACCCGCACGGTGTCGTCGGCCTGGCCGCCCTCGCCGTCCGTGACGGTCAGCTCCGCCAGGAAGCTGCCCTGCTCGTTGTAGGTGTGCAGGGGCGCGGTCAGGTTGACGCCGCACAGCTCCGCCGAGCCGTCGCCGAAGTCCCAGCAGAAGGTCAGCACGTCTGCGCCCGGATCCTGGGCGGTCCCGCCGAAGGTCACCGGGCTGCCTTCGAGCCGACCGACGATGGCGTCGCCGGCGTTGGCCGAGGGGTTGACGTTGGTGAAGGTGACCTGGAACTGGCGGAGGTTCGACCCGCCGTCCTCATCCGAGACCGTCAACCGCACCGTGCGGGCGTCGTCGTTGGCGTAGGTGCGCGTCACCTGGGTCAGGTTGACGCCGCACTGCTCCGGGCTGCCGTCGCCGAAGTTCCAGCAGAAGGTCAGCGTGTCGGCCGGCACGTCGGTGGCCTGGCCGTTCATCGTCACCAGCGTCCCCTCGTCCCGGACGATGTTGGCGATGGCCGCGACGACGGGCGCCACGTTGGCCACCGTCGCGCGAGCGTTGGCGACCGTCTGGCCGTCGTCGTCGCGCACCGTCAGGCGCACGTCGGCGTTGGAGTTGTCCGGGAAGGTGTGGGAGACCGTCGGCACGTTCGTGGTGACGTCCTCCGAGCCGTCGTTGAAGCGCCACACGTAGGTCAGGGTGTCGGCCTGCACGTCGGTGGCCACCGCCGTGATCTGCACCGGCACGCCCTCCTGGGCGTTGAAGGCGTTGAAGGTGACCCGCGGCAGGACGTTGGCGATCGTCACCGTGCTGGTGCGCGTCGTCGTGGCCGTGCCGTCGTTGACGGCCAGCTGGAGCGTGAAGCTGCCGTCCTGGGCGTAGACGTGCGAGACGGTCGGCACGTTGGTCACCTGGGTCTGCCCGTCGCCGAAGGTCCAGGTGTAGACCAGGGTGTCGGCCGCCACGTCGGTGGCCACGGCGGTCAGCGTCAGAGCCACGCCCTCCTGGCCGTTGAAGTTGTTGAGCGTCACCACCGGGGCCACGTTGCGCACCGTCAGCGTCACCGAGGCATTGCCCACGCCGCCGTTCTCGTCGGTGGCCGTCGCGCTGATGGTGAACTGACCCTCCTGGCCGTAGGCGCGAGTGCGGTTGAGGGTCGGGTAGGGCGGCAAGTGCGTGATCGACTCGGTCTGGCCGTTGCCGAAGTTCAGCACCACGGCCAGATCGTCGCCGCCGATGTCGATGGCCGTCGCCGTGATGTTGGCGCTCTGGCCCTCGTTGATCGTGGCGCTCTGGAGCTGCACGTTGACGATCGGCACCTCGTTCTGCACGTCGACCTGCATCGAGTCGCTGCCCGAACCCCCGTCCTTGTCGACCACCGTCAGGGTCAGCGTGTAGAAGCCGGCCAGATCGCGGGTCTGGTTGAAGGTGATGTTGACCGCGTCGAGCCGCTCGCCGCTGGAAGCCGGCGAGAAGGTGACCCCGGCGGCGCAGCCTGGGAACTGGACCGTGTTGCAGGTCACCGACCAGGTGTAGAAGAGCTCCTCGTCATTGCCGTTGTCGCCCGGGTCGTTGACCGTCGAGGTGTAGCTGAAGGGCGTGCCCTGGATGACGGTGCGGTCGTTGCCCAGGTTCACCGTCGGCGCCACGTTCTGCACCGTGATCGCCGCCGTGTCCGCGTTCGTCCCCCCGTCGCCGTCGGTCACCGTCAGCGTCGCGGTGAAGGCGCCGTTGTCCACGTAGGTGTGGGTCGGCGTCCTCAAGTTCACCCCGCACTCCTGCGCGGAGCCGTCGCCGTAGTTCCAGCAGAAGGTCAGCACGTCCTGCGCGCCGACATCGGTGGCCGAGCCCGCGAAGGTGAAGGCGGCGCCCTCCTGGGTCGTGGCGTTGTTGCCGGCGTTGGCCACCGGCGCCACGTTCGTGATCGTCACCGTCCGGTTGATCGTCAGCGCCGTGCCCTCGCCGTCGGCGATCGTCAACACCAGGGCGAAGCTGCCGCTGCCCTCGTCGACGTAGGTGTGGGTCTGGGCGCCCGGCCCCGCGTTGGCCAGGATCCTGCCATCGCCGAAGTTCCACGTGTAGACCAGCCCATTGGCGTTTGTGCCGGGCTCGGTCGCGCTGACGTTGAAGGTCAGCGACTGCCCCTCGACGCCGGTGGTCGGGATGACCAGGACGTTGGTCACCGGCTGGACGTTGGTCACCGTCGCGGTGATGTTGGTCGTCGTCGTGGTCGTCCCGTCGTTGACCTCAAGGCGCACGTTGAAGGTCCCTGGCCTCAAGTAGGTGTGCGCCACGCTGGTCAGGTTCACGCCCGTCTGCTGGGTGTTGTCGTCGGCGAAGGTCCACGTGTAGGTCAACACGTCGTCCGGGCCAGGATCCGAGACCGTCGAGACCAGGGTCTTGACCACGCCCTCGGCCACGGTGAAGTTGCCGCCGTTGATGGCCACCGTCGGCGCCACGTTGTTGATCGTCACCAGGATCGTGTCCGTGTTGGTCCCGCCGTCCTTGTCCGTCACTCTCAAACTGGCCTGCACCACCCCCTGGTTGCGGTAGGTGTGCGTCGGGTCGATGTTCTGGCTGTTCGTGTTGTTGTCGCCGAACTCCCACAGGAAGGTCAGCAGCGCCGTGTCGGCCTGGCTCGGATCGGAGATCGTCCCGTTGAAGGTCACCGCCTGGCCCTCGTTGGCCGTGATGTTCTGGCCCGCGTCGGCCGTCGGCGCCACATTGCTGACGAACATCACCACCGTGTCCGTGCCCGAGCCGCCGTCTTCGTCCGTGACCGTCAATCGAACGGTGAATGATCCGTTGTCGTCAAAGACATGCTGGGGGTTGGTCAGGTTCACCCCACAGTCCTGCGGCGTGCCGTCGCCGTAGTTCCAGCAGAAGGTCAGCACGTCCGTGCCCGGATCCTGGGCCGAACCGGCGAAGGTGAAGCGCGTCCCCTCGTTGATCAAGGCCGTGTTGCCCGCCTCGACGTTGTTCGGCGCGACGTTCGTGATCGTCACCGTGGCCTGGCTGGTCGCCGAGCCCCCATTGCCGTCCGTCACCGTCAAGCTCACCTGGAAGACGCCGTTGTCCGCGAAGGTGTGCGACACGCTGGTCAGGTTGACGCCGGACTGCTGGCTGTTGTCGTCGCTGAAGGTCCAGTTGAAGGTCAGCGTGTTGCCCTCGGCGTCCTGAGCCGTCGCGCTGTAGGCCAGCGTGCCGCCCTCAATCCCCGTCGTGGCCGGCACGAAGGTCGCGATCGTCGGCGCGTCGTTGACCGGCGTGACCGTGATGTTGAAGAAGGTCGTCCCGATCGTGCCGCCGGCCCCATCCGAGACCGAGAACGAGAAGGCGTCCGAGGTCGTCTCCGAGCCGTTGTGCAGGTAGGTGATGAGGTTCGAGGCGATGTTGGCCTGCGTGAAGGTCCCGCCCTGCGCGATCGTGGTCCCATTGTTGCGCAAAGTCCCGTTGATCGGCGCCGACACCAGCGTAAAGACGATCTGCGCGTTCGCGTTGTCCACGTCCGTCACCTGAAGGCGCGCCGTCCCGATCGTCCCCGAGGCCCCCTCGGCCACCGTCAGGCCCGCGTTGGTCGCCAGCACCGGCACATCGTTGACCGGCGTGACCGTGATGGTGAAGGTCGTGTTGGCGATGGAGCCGCCAGCCCCATCCGAGACCGTGAAGCGGAAGGTGTCCGTGGTCGTCTCGCCGCCGTTGTGCAGATAGGTGATGAGGTTCGAGGCGATGTTGGCCTGGGTGAAGGTGCCGCCCTGGTTGATCGTCGCGCCGTTGTTGCGCAAGGTCCCGTTCGCAGGCGCCGTCGCCAGCGTGAAGACGATCTGCGCGGTCGTGTTGTCCGCGTCCGTCACCTGAAGGCGCGCCGTCCCGATCGTCCCCGAGGCCCCCTCGGCCACCGTCAGGCCCGCGTTGGTCGCCAGCACCGGCACATCGTTGACGGGCGTGACCGTAATGTTGAAGGCGGTGCTGCCGATGGAGCCGCCAGCGCCGTCCGAGACCGTGAAGTTGAAGGTGTCCGAGGTCGTCTCGCCGCCGTTGTGCAGGTAGGTGATGAGGTTGGAGGCGATGTTGGCCTGGGTGAAGGTGCCGCCCTGGTTGATCGTCGCGCCGTTGTTGCGCAAGGTCCCGTTCGTCGGCGCCGTCGCCAGCGTAAAGACGATCTGGGCGGTCGTGTTGTCCGCGTCCGTCACCTGAAGCCGCGCCGTCCCGATCGTCCCCGTGGCCCCCTCATTGAGCGTCAGGCCCAGGTTGGTCGCCAGCACCGGCGCGTCGTTGACCGCCGTGACCGTGATGCTGAAGGTCTGGTTCGAGATCGTGTTGGTTCCATCGCTCAGGCTGAAGGTGAAGCTGTCCGTCGGCACCTCGCCGCCGCCGTGCTCGTAGGTGACGCCCGAGTTGTCCACGTCGTCCTGGTTGAAGGTGCCCCCTTGAGTGAGGGCCACCCCGGAGCGCTTGAGCACGCCACCGGTCGGCAGCGCAGTGACGGTATAGACCAGCTGCGTCGCCGTGTTGTCGACGTCGGTGGCGGAGAGGTTGGCGGTCTGGATGATCCCCGTGGCGTTCTCCACGACGGTCAGGCCGTTGTTGGACAGGACCGGCGGGTCGCTGACCGGCGTAACGGTGATGGCGAAGGCGGTGCTGCCGATGGAGCCGCCATTGCCGTCCGAGACGGTGAAGTTGAAGGTGTCCGAGGTCGTCTCCGAGCCGTCGTGCAGGTAGGTGATGAGGTTGGCGTCGATGTCGGCCTGGCTGAAGTTGTTG
>SYOX01000293.1 GCA_005804885.1 Pseudomonadota bacterium | reverse complement strand
TGGAATTTTCACGCCCCCCAGGTGTCGACATGGGCCGCGCGCGGGCCTGCGACCGCCAGGGCGCAGCCCACCCCGGGCTTCTAGCCCCACCCGACGAGCCCGTCCCCAACGGGGGCGGTGCGAGGAGCGTGGGGTGTTCGTCGAGCGTGGGACCTTCGGCTGGAGTCTGGGCGCCCGCCGATCTATGATCCTGGCCGGAGGGTGAGGATGCGGTGGTCCCTGGTGTTGATAAGCCTCGCGGTCGGGGCGGGGTGCGCGGCTCAGAGCTTCGCGCCCGAGGCGACGATCCCGCGTCAGCGGCGTCAGGATCGCCCGTCCGGGATCGACAATCTCCAGCCCGTTGGGGAACTTGTGAGACATCGGTCGCGCGGGCGGCGGGGGTCCCCTGGCATGGTGTTGATCCCGGAGGGGGCCTTCTTGCGGGGCTCTCCCGTCGGGGTGGGCAACCCCAGCGAGCAGCCGCAGCGCAGCCTGTGGCTCGGCGCCTTCTGGATCGACCGCCTTGAGGTGAAGACCGACGACTACCGCTCCTGCGTCAACGCGGGCGCCTGCGCGACCCCGGCGCTCACCGAGGCGCTGTGCAACTGGTCGCTGGCCGGCCACGGCGACCACCCGATCAACTGCGTCTCCTGGGGACAGGCCGAGGCTTACTGCAAGTGGGTCGGCAAGCGGCTGCCCACCGAGGCCGAGTGGGAGAAGGCCGCCCGGGGCACCGACGGCCGCACCTACCCCTGGGGAGAGGCCGCCGCGACGTGCGAGCGCGCGTGCATGAGCGAGGGCAACTGGGGATGCGGCGACGGCGGGACCTGTCCGGTGGGCAAGTACCCCTCGGGCGCGAGCCCTTTTGGCTTGCAGGACATGGCCGGCAACGTGTGGGAGTGGACGGCGGATTACTTTGGTGAGGATTATTACGCCGCCGCGCCGCCGCGCGATCCCGGCGGCCCGGTGAGGGGCACCCGGCGCTCGGTGCGCGGCGGCGGCTATGGCATGGGCGAGGACGGCCAGCGCTGCGCCAACCGCGACGGCGGCTTCACCCACGATTACGACGGCGGCGACGCCGTGGGCTTCCGCTGCGCCCGGTGAGCCTGCTCCGCACCCCTTCTGATCCCCGCACCCCGCCCCTCGACCACTCCCCGCCACGACGACATCGCCACCCGCCCCAGACCGCCCGTGATCCCGACAAGGGCTCCTGCGGCCCACCCACCCCCGCCCTCCGCCGATTCGAAGGGCCCGGCCCGAGCAAGCACTCCACAAGCCGCGCAGATCGTCGGGCGGCCCTTCAATGGGTCGGTCAACGACTTGACTGGGGGTGTGGAGCAGGCAGCGATCATGGGGCGAGACTCCGAGAGGCCATTGGCACGACAGACGCCCCAGGCTCGCCAACGCAGGCGCGGAGCTGATGACCCTGCTGCCCTGAAGACCCGACCGCTCGCCCGCCCTCTCCTCACCGCCCCTCGCCTGCTGCCGTGATCTGGATCTGTGGTCAGGGCGCCACATCCGAGGCGCCGCTGTCTCATTCTTCGACGTGGCGCGCGTGTCACAACCGCCTGGTTCCAGCAAGGCGTCGTGTTGTATCTCTTTGATATAATAGCGTTTATGATGCTTTGGCGGGCTGGCATGGGCTGTGCGAAGGGGTTGGGGAGGTGAAGGGAGCCGCACAGGGAGGAGAGCGTCGATGGGTGAGCGAGCGTGGAGAGCGTGGGTGTTGCGGGCGGCGGTCCTCTGGGGGGTCGGCGCGGCGGGCTGCGTCAGCGGCACGGAGGTCGACACGGCGGCGGTGCAGGACGAGCTGATCAACGGGACGCCGACGGACGAGCGGCCCGAGATCGGGCGGATCAGCGGCTGCACGGCGACGCTGGTGGCGCCCAACGTCGCCATCACGGCCGCGCACTGCGTCGGCTTCGTCTCGCGGGAGCGCTCGGGCGATTACGGGCGCTTCACCGTGGACATGGCCGACGGGCAGTCGCGCTCGTTCACCATCGAGCGGATCAAGAGCTACTCCAACGGGCAGCTTGGCCGCGACGACGTGTCGCTCTTGAGGCTGTCGACGCCGGTGCCGACGAGCGTGGCGACGCCGACGTCGATCTCGACGCGCGGCGCGAGGGCGGGTGAGCAGGTGACGCTCTTCGGCTACGGCTGCACGAGCCGACGTTCCAACAGCGGCGCGTTCCGCAAGCGCAAGGTCACCTTCGCCTTCGAGACCTCGCGCAACCTGTGCCCGGGCGACTCGGGCGGGCCGGGGGTGCTCGGCGTGGACGGGCCGGTCTTCCTGATCAACAGCGGCTATTACGTCGGCGGCGGCGAGGACATCTTCGGGGAGCCGTGGCAGCTTGAGGTGCGGCTGCGCGGCCAGATCGCGGACTGGGACAACCAGCTGGGCTCGCCCGAGCCGGTCGCCGAGGTCCGGGTGACCAACGCGACGGGCGCGCGCCTGTGGGTGGCCTGCAACGGGCGAGAGGCCGCCACCTGCACGGGCTGGCGCTTGCTTGAGCGCGATGCCAGCGTCCTGATCACCTCTCCCGGTCGGCGCCTCATCCTCGACAACCAGGACTTCCTGCCCTCGGCCCGGATGAGCCGCGTCCAGGTCGTCGCCCCCGCTCCCAACGTCACCATCTTCCCCAACCCCGCCTCGCCCTTCGAGCCCGTCGGCGGCGAACCGGACGACCCAGGCTCGCCCCCGCCCGATGATCCCGGCGCCCCCGACCCGCGCGAGCCCGCGCCGCCTCCCCCCGCCAACGAGGGCGCGCCGCGCCCCGACAACGGCGAGGCCCCCGAGCCGCCCTCGCCTGCGCCGCCGCCCCAGTGCATGGGCGGCGCCACGCGGGAGCAGGCCGCGCCCATGGCGGGCCAGCTCAGCGGGTTCGTGTGCGAGGGGCGAGACTCCTGGCTGGCCTTCGACCTCAACCCCGGCGACAGGCTGGACCTGACCGCCATCTTCCAGAACGCGCTGGGGGATCTGGACATGACCCTGCTTGGCCCCGACGGTCAGGTGCTGACCTGGGCCGACTCCACCAGCGATCACGAGTTCATGCGCTGGACCGCCCAGGTCAGCGGGCGGCACACGGTGCGGATCTTTGGCGCCGACGGCATGGGCAATGAGGACGTCCTGATCCTCGCCGATTTGAGGCGCAACCAGGGCGCCCCCGACCCCAACCCTGACCCGGCCCCGAATCCGCCCGGCGACAACTGCCGCGAAGAGGCCGGCGAGCGCAATGACGATCAGGCCAGAGCCACCCGCATCGGCGCTGGCCGCCACGAGGGCGGGGTCTGCGGCGCCGACGCCGACTGGTACTTCGTCAACGTCCAGGGCGCCTGGGCCGCGGTGCTGACCTTCGACGGGCCGGCGGGCAACCTCGACCTGCGCGCCTACGACGGCCAGGGCTCCCTCTCCTGGCTCAGCCGCAACAACGGCAGCCGCGAGCTCGTCCGAGGCATCGGCCCCGGCTACGTCGAGGTCTACGGGGCCAACGGCGCCACCAACGTCTACACCCTGACCATCGAGTGACCCGCCCCTCGCCCGCCCCTTTCGTCTGCATCGAGTGACCCGCCCCTCGCCTGCCCCTTGCGTCTGGAGGCCGCTGCCCTGAAGATCGCACCAGGGTGCGGGCGAAGGCATCCAGGAGGGATCATGGCGCGGGTGATGTTGATCATGCCTCGGCTGCCTCAGAAGCTCGGCGCGCCCTACCTGGGCCAGCAGTATGTGGCGGCGAGCTTGCTGGATCGGGGCCACGAGGTGCGGGCGCTGGACATGGCGGCGGTGCGGTGGTGTCACGACGACGAGCATGTGGCCCAGGAGGTCGAGCGCTGGGGGCCGGATCTGATCGGGATGACGCTCTTCACCTGGAACGCGGCGCGAGGCTACAGGCTGGCCGAGCGGCTGCGTGGGGTGGCCCGGATGATGGTCGCGGGCGGCGCTCACCCGACGGTGTGCGCCGAGGAGCCCCTTCAATACGGCTTCGACGTGTCGGTCAAGGGGGAGGGGGAGCTTGCGCTGGTGGCGCTGGCCGAGGCGCTGGACGGGCGCGGGCAGGTCGCGTCGATCCCTGGCGTGGTCACGCGCGCGGGGGAGGGGAGGCCGCGCGAGGTGATCGAGGACCTGGACGCGCTGCCGCTGCCGATGGGGAGCTACGGGCTCTACGATCCTGGGTGGTACAGCGCGGGGGCGCTGGTGGTGCCTGGGGGGATGATGACCAGCCGGGGGTGTCCGGCGCGGTGCACCTTCTGCGCGAACTACGTCACGGGGCGGGCCTTCCGATGGCGCTCGGCAGGCAATGTGGTCAAGGAGATGCTGCGGCTGAGCGCGGAGCACGGGCTGCGGCACTTCTCCTTCTGGGACGACGCCTTCACGGCGCGGCGCGATCGCCTGGATGACCTCTGCGCGGCGATCGTCGCCGAGGAGGCGCTGCGTGGGGTGACGTGGACGTGCATCACGCCGGCGAACATGGTCAAGCCGGGCGATCTGGAGAAGATGGCCCGGGCGGGCTGCGTGGGGGTGAACTTCGGGATCGAGAGCGGCGATCCGACGGTGTTGAAGATCATCCAGAAGGGTCAGCGGCCAACCCAGGTGCGCGAGGCGGTGGCGGTGGCCAAGGCCGAGGGGATGGTGACGATCGTCAACTTCATGTTCGGCTTCCCGGGGGAGGGCGTGGAGGGGCTGGGGGAGACGCTGGGGTTGATGGAGGCGCTGTCGTCGGATGTGGATTACTTCAACAACCGCGGGGTGTTGATCCCCTTCCCAGGGACGTCCATCTACGACGAGTGGAAGGGGGTCTACGGCTTTGAGCGGTGGTGGCTGGAGCCGGGGCGGATCGTCGACGAGCCGGATCTGTCGTCGATGGACGGGGCGTCTGCGATGGCGGCGCTGGAGCACGATCCGACGCTGGATCAGGATTTTTTCAAGTACAGCGATGAGGTCCGAGAGCGCATCGAGGATTGCGTGCGCTTCAAGGCGAGGCACAACGCGAGAGCCCGTGGGGTATGAAGACCCTGTCGGGGACGATCCACCTCCTCCCGTAATTCAAGGGTCCCCACGAGGGGCAGTGCCCCCCTTGCGCAGCGAGGTCAGTGCCCCTCGGGAGGCAGTGCCTCTCGGGGGACAGGGGGTGGAGTGCGAAGCAAATGCCTGAGCACCTGTTCAGCGGGCGAACCAGGCCATCATGTCGTCCCAGGGGAGGGTGTTGAGGACCTGACGAGGTTCGAGCCAGGCGCGGCGTGCGACGCCGACGCCGAAGGCGAGCTGGGCGAAGCCTTCGGCGGAGTGGGTGTCGGTGTTGATGACGAGGGGGAGGCCGGCCTGTGCGGCGAGGCGGGCGTGCTCGTCCTTGAGGTCGAGGCGTCCTGCGCCGGCGTTGATCTCGAGGGCGACGCGGTGCTTGAGGCAGGCCTGGATGAGGGCCTCGATGTCGATGTCGAAGGGGTCGCGCTGTCCGAGGAGGCGGCCGGTGGGGTGGCCGATGGCGTGGACGTGGCCGCTCTCGACGGCGCGCAGGACGCGGGCGGTCATGGTGTCGCGGTCCTGTCGCATGTTGGAGTGGACGGAGGCGATGACGAAGTCGAGCTCATCGAGCAGATCGTCGGGGAGATCGAGGGAGCCGTCCTTGAGGATGTCGACCTCGATGCCCTTCTTGACCTCGATGCCGTCGATCTGGGCGTTGACGGCGTCGATGTCGAGCATGTGCTGTCGCAGGCGCGCGGGGTCGAGGCCGTTGGCGATGGTCGAGGACTGGGAGTGGTCGGTGATGACGATGTAGGTGTGTCCGAAGGCGCGGGCGGCCAGGGCCATCTCCAGGATGGAGTGTCGGCCGTCGGAGGCGGTGGTGTGCATGTGGAGGTCGCCGCGCAGGTCGGCCAGCTCGATGAGGGCGGGGAGGGCGCGGCGCTCGGCGGCCTCGATCTCGCCGGCGGCCTCGCGCAGCTCGGGGGCGATGTAGGGGAGGTCGAGGGCGGCGTAGATGTCGGCCTCGGTGCGAGAGGCGACGGGGGGGTCGCCGTCGGCGGCGTCGATCTTGAAGACGCCGTATTCGGAGATCTTCAGGCCGCGGGCGCGGGCGCGCTTTCGCAGCTCGACGTGGTGCTCCTTGCTGCCGGTGAAGTGGTGGAGCAGGGCGCCGAACTGGTCGAGGGTGACGACGCGCAGGTCGGCCTGGAGCTCACCGGCGAGGATGATGGAGGTCTTGGTGGGTCCGCGCGCGATGACCTCCTGGACGCCGGGCAGGGCGACGAAGGCGGCCATGACGGCCTCGGGGTCGTCGCTGGCGGCGACGAAGTCCAGATCCCCGACGGTCTCTCGCCAGCGCCGCGCGGAGCCGGCGATCTCGGCGCGCTGGACCTGGGGCAGGGCGCGCAGGGCCTCGACGATGGGCTGCGCGATCATCAGGGCCAGGGTCAGGGGCCTGCGGCCGCCGACGCGGCGCAGGCGCTCGATCTCGCGCGAGATGTTGTCCTGGGTCTTCTGGCCGAAGCCGGGCAGGCCGGCGATGGCGCCGGAGAGGGCGGCGGCCTCGAGCTGGTCGAGGTCGCCGATGCCGAGCTTGTCGTAGAGGGCCTTGACCTTCTTGGGGCCGAGGCCCTGGACGCGGGTCAGGTCGAGGATGTGATCGGGGAGGTCGGCGCGCAGGGTGTCGTAGAGTTCGAAGGAGCCGGTGGCGCGGATGCTGATCAGGTCCTGGGCGATGGACTTGCCGATGCCGCTCAGGCTCGTCAGGGTGCCGGCGTCCATGATGGACTCGACGCTGACGGGGAGCTTGGAGAGGGTGCGCGCGGCGCCCTCGAAGGCGCGCACACGGAAGGTGTTGCCGCCGGAGATCTCGATGAGCGCGGCGGTGTCGGACAGGAGGCGCGCGTAATCGGCGTTGTTCATCTTCATTGTGTGGCACGTCGTGCGGTGGCCCCGACGCGCCTTGGGGCGGCCCGGTCGAGGGGCGCTCGCTCTCTGGCGCGACGGAGCCGATTTCTTGAGGAAGATCAGCGGTCTAGACTTCGAGGATCTCCTTCTCCTTGGCGGCGAGCAGCTCGTCGACGGTGGCGACCGTCTTGTCGGTGCTGTCCTGGACGGACTTGAGGGCGCGGTGCATCTCGTCCTCGGAGATCTCCGAGTCCTTCTGCAGGGCCTTGATCATGTCGTTGGCGTCGCGGCGGTGGGTGCGCGTGGCGATCTTGTGCTCCTCGCCGGTGCGCTTGACGAGCTTGACGAGGTCCTGTCGGCGCTCGCCGGTCAGGGGGGGGATGGGCACGCGGACCAGGACGCCGTCGTTGGAGGGGTTGAGGCCGAGATCGGAGGCGTGGATGGCCTTCTCGATCAGGGGCAGCATGGCCTTCTCCCAGGGCTGGATGGTGATGAGGTTGGCGTCGACGACCTTGACGGCGCCGACCTGGTTGAGCGGGGTGGGCGTGCCGTAATAGTCGACGCGCAGGCCGTCGAAGATGGCGGGGTTGGCGCGGCCCGTGCGGATCTTGCTCAGGTCGCGCTTGAGGCCAGCAATAACCCCCTTGAAGCTCTCCGTCAGATCTCCAAAAACCTCGTCGAGCATGTCCGTCCTCACGAAAGTGGGTTGAAATCAGGCGGGGAGTCTACCCAAGCGGCCCGGAAGTGACAAGAGTCCCGATGGGCTCGCCCTTGACGACCCGCTCGATGTTGCCGTCTCGGCGCAGGTCAAAGACGACGATGGGCAGGTTGTTGTCCTTGCAGAGGCTGATGGCGGGGGTGTCCATGACGCGCAGCTCGCGGTTGAGGACGTCCATGAAGGTGAGCTGCTCGAAGCGCCTCGCCTGGGGGTTGCGAACCGGGTCGTCGTCGTAGACGCCGTCGACCTTGGTGGCCTTGAGCAGGACCTCGGCGTGGATCTCCATGGCGCGCAGGCTGGCGGCGGTGTCGGTGGTGAAGTAGGGGTTGCCGGTGCCGCAGACGAAGATGACGATCCGGCCCTTCTCCAGGTGGCGCTCGGCTCGGCGTCGGATGTAGGGCTCGGCGACCTGGTGCATCTCGATGGCGCTCATGACGCGGGTGAAGCAGTCCTGCTTCTCCAGGGCGTCCTGCAGGGCCAGGCCGTTGATGCAGGTGGCCAGCATGCCCATGTAGTCGGCGCTGGCGCGGTCCATGCCGATGGCGCTGGCGGCTACGCCGCGGAAGATGTTGCCGCCGCCGATGACGATGGCGACCTCGACGCCGAGGTCGCGCACGGCCCTCACCTGCGACGCGATCGACGCCAGCGTCCGGGTGCAGATCCCCGAGTTGTCCTCCCCGGCCAGCGCCTCGCCGGAGATCTTGAGCAGGATGCGCTTGTAGACTGCCTTGCCGTTCTGAGTGCTCATCGACAACCTCTTGGAGTGGTGGGTCTGGTGGCGCGCGAGAGAGCAGGCAGGAGAGGAGGGGGCGGGGGCGACCGTCGGCAGCGCCGAGAGGGTCGCCCCGGCCAGAGGCGGACTACTGACCGAGCTGGGCGGCGACCTCGGCGGCCAGATCGCTCTTGACTTTCTCGATGCCCTCGCCGACCTGGTAGCGCACGAAGCGCTTGATGCTCACGCCGCCGACCTGCTTCTGGTAGGCCTCGACGGTGATGTCGGGCTCCTTGACGTAGGGCTGCTTGAGGAGGCTGACCTCGGCCTGCCACTTGCGCAGGCGGCCGACGACCATCTTCTCGGCGATGTCGGCCGGCTTGCCCGACTCGATGGACTGGCCGACGAAGATGTCGCGCTGCCTGGCGCGCGCGTCCTCGTCGATGTCCTCGGGGGACAGGACGAAGGGGTTGGTCGCGGCCGCGTGCATGGCGACGTTGCGGACGAACTCATCGGCGCCCGCGGCGTTGCCGCTCACGGCGACCTCGACCAGCACGCCGATCTGGCTGCCGGCGTGGACGTAGGCCCCGACGATGCCCTCGCGGGCCTCGAAGCGCGTCATCCGGCGAAGCTGGATGTTCTCGCCGATGCTGGCGCTGTTGCTCTTGGTCCAGGTGTCGACGGTCTGGCCATCGGGGCGCGTGAAGGCCGACAGCGCCTCGATGTCGGCGACGCCGCTGTCGAGGGCCGTCTGAGCGGCCTCGGCGACGAAGGCCTGGAAGTTCTCGTTGCGGGCCACGAAGTCAGTCTCCGAGTTGACCTCGATCAGCACGCCGACGGTCGAGTCGGCGTTGAGCACGACGGCCACCAGGCCCTCGGCCGCCGTCCGCCCAGACCTCTTCGAGGCGCTGGCCATGCCCTTCTTCTGAAGGTAGACCATGGCCTCCTCAAGGTCGCCGTTGGTCTCCGTCAGCGCCTTCTTGCCGTCCATCATTCCGGCGCCGGAGCGCTCCCGAAGCTCTTTGACCATTGAAGCGGTGATCGTCATCTCAATAACTCCTTATTTCTGAACTGCCTCTGAAGCGGGGTCGCCGCCGCGGCGCGGCAGGGCGCCGAGGCGGCCGGTCCGTCGATCGCGCCGGGGTCGGCGCGACGCGTGAGGTCTCAGGCCTCGGCCGTCGGGGTCGCCTGTCGCTTGATGAGCTTCTGCACCTCGGGGCCGTTGACGTTGGCCGCCGGCGTGAAGCCCTCGATGTACTCGCCGCTGCCATCGTGGCGCGACTTCTGCTGCTCGGAGCGGCGCTTGGCGCCCTCGATCGCGGCGTCGGCGATCGTCTCGGCGAAGATCTTGATCGCGCGGATCGCGTCGTCGTTGCCGGGGATCACGGAGTCGACGCCGTCGGGATCGCAGTTGGTGTCGACCACCGCCACGACGGGGATGCCCAGGCGGTTGGCCTCGCGCACCGTGATGTGCTCCTTCTTCGGGTCGATCATGAAGATCGCCCCCGGGAGCCGGTCCATCAGCTTGATGCCGCCGAGGTTGCGCTCGAGCTTCTCGTGCTCGCGCGTGAAGGTCAGGACCTCCTTCTTGGTGTAGTGGTCGAAGGAGCCGTCCTTGGACATCTTCTCAAGGGACTTGAGCTGGTCGATGGACTTGCGGATCGAGCGGAAGTTGGTCAGCGTCCCGCCCAGCCAGCGGTGCGTGATGTAGAACTGATCGGCCCGCACCGCGGCGTCCTTCATCAAGTCCTGCGCCTGCTTCTTCGTCCCGACGAAGAGGATCGACTCGCCGCGCGCGACCGTGTCGCTGATGAAGTTGTACGCCCCGTCAAAGAGGCGCACCGTCTTGGCCAGATCGATGATGTAGATCCCGTTGCGGGCCCCGAAGATGTAGGGCTTCATCTTCGGGTTCCAGCGCTTGGTCTGGTGACCAAAGTGCACACCAGACTCCAGCAACTCTCTCATGTCGAGCTTGGGCATAACCTTGAAACCTCACATTTGTTGTGCTTCCGCCACCATCAACCCGCCCTCACCACTCCGGGCTCCCGACATGGGACTTCCGAAGCACGCGGTGGAACGGTCCGGCGGCGTGCTTGGTTGAAACGGCGGTGGGCATTTAGCACACGGGCGGCGGGAAATCAAGGAGGGTTCGTCGCCGCGCCGACCAGCAGGAGACCGGCGGCCTCGACGCTCAAGCTCACCAGCCCCTCCCGACCCTCGACCCGCACGGTGATCGGCCCCCGGAAGGGCGCCACCTCCTGCACCTTGAGCGCCGCGCCGATCACGAGCCCCTTGGTGGCCAGGTACTGCAAGAAGGGCGTGTCCTGCGTCAACACCCGCAGCAGCAGGCCGTGGCCGCCCTCGGGCAGCTCCACCAGCAGCGCGCCGCGCACCTCCGGCATCACCCCGTCGCGCGTCGGGATCGGATCCCCGTGCGGGTCCATCGTCGGGTGACCCAGGAAGGCGTCGATGCGATCCGTGAGGCTGTCGCTGAGCGCGTGCTCCAGCCGCTCGGCCTCCTCGTGGACCTCCGACCAGCCCATCTGCAGCGTCTCGATCAAGAAGAGCTCCAGCAGCCGGTGGCGGCGGATCACCCGCAGCGCCGCCCGCTGCCCCTCGATCGTCAGCAGCACCCCCTGGTAGGGCACGTAATCGATCAGAGACTGGCTCGCCAGCGCCTTGAGCATGCTCGTGACGCTCGGCAGCGCCAAGGCCAGCTCCTGGGCGATGTCCTTGTTCTTGACGCGGCCTTCGCCCACCCCCTGCTCCAGCCGGTAGATGGCCTTGAGGTAGTTTTCCACGGACTCGGAGGGCATGGCGGATCCAGGCTCTGTTGTTGACGCGCGACGGGGCGCACCATCTAGTTTCCGAGCGCCGCCCTTGTCAAGGCGAGGACCCGCCAGACTGCAATCCCCTCGTTGACCTGGCGGATGTCCAGGCGGGCGCAATCTTGAGGTTGACACCCGCGTCGCGTCGGTGATAGACGCGAACCTCGCAAAGCTGCCCCCAGAGCTGCGCCGCACTCAGGAGATCTCGCCGCCATGGAACTCTACCTCGCACTGCTCGCCCTCAGCGCCCTGGTCTGCCTGGGCGCTGCGGTCTACTTCAACGCCGAGTCCTCCAAGCAGCGCGACCGCGCTGCCGAGCTGCTCAACACCAACGCCAGGCTCGAGGCCACGAACCAGAAGCTCGGCGAAGAGCTCAGCGGCCTCAAGCCGGAGCTCAAGAAGGCCAAGGCGTCCCAGCAGGATGACCGCTCCGTCCAGAAGGACACCAAGAAGAAGCTCCACGACCTCCAGTCCGAGATCAAGTCCCTGCGCGACAAGCTCAAGGAGGCCGAGCGCGCCGCCAACCCCGCCGTCGACCTGTCCCTGCGCGAAGAGCTCGCCGAGGCCAAGAACCTCGCCGAGGAGATGCGCCACCGCGCCGAGGAGCAGGCCCAGCGCACCAAGGCCGCCGAGGCCAACCTCGCCGCCCTCAAGGGCGCCATCGCCAGCGACACCAAGGAGGTCAGCGACGCCGGCATGACCAAGGCCCAGGCCGAGGCCCTCAAGATCGCCCACAAGGACGACTTCGAAGAGATGCACGCCAAGAACCGCGAGCAGCTCAACAACCTCAAGGACCAGTTCAAGGCCGACCTGCGCTCCACCCGCGAGCAACTCCAGGGCGAGAACCGCGACCTGCGCGACAAGCTCCGGCGCAGCGGCCGCGAGGTCGAGCAGCAGCGCCGCCGCGCCAGCAACAACGACAAGGCCTACAAGATCCTCCAGCTCCAGCTCGACGCCGCCCTCGAAAAACTCGCCCTCGTCGACCCCACCGTCCAACCCAGCGGCGGCTTCTACGATCCCGCCCTCGAAGACAAGCTCCGCAAGGAAGCCCAGGAGAAGCGCCGCGCCGAAGACGCCCGCCGTGAGGCCGCCGGCCGCAAGGCCGCCGAGGCCGCCCAGCAGGCCGCCGCCGCCGCCGCCCTGGCCATGGCCGC
>SYOX01000292.1 GCA_005804885.1 Pseudomonadota bacterium | reverse complement strand
GAGCCCTGCCCCGTCTCGAAGTACATCACGTTGGGGCCGGCCGCCGTGCCGCGCGCCTTCATCATGTCCCAGGCCTCGTCCATCAGCGAGACGCTGATCCCGAAGGCCGTGTTGGCCGCCTGTCTGCCGGCCAGCGACTGGAACATCAGGTCCATCGGGCTGCCCATCTCCAGAGCCTTCATCTGGACGGTGACGTGGGACAGGACGCAATGCTGGGTTGGGATGCCATTCTTGAGCCGAAGATCATGAATCTGCTCAAGAATCTCCTTGGTCGAGGAGGCCGTGTCTGTGGCCGGGTTGATGCCGATGACGGCGTCCCCGCACCCGTAGGAGAGGCCCTCGCGGGCGCTCAACAGGATGCCCTCGACCTTGTCGGTCGGGTGGTTGGGCTGCACGCGCGAGGACATCCGCCCCGGCAGCCCGAGCGTGTTGTTGGCCCGCACCACGACCTGGCATTTGGCCCCGACGATCAAGAGGTCCATGTTGGACATCAGCTTGACCACCGCGGCGACCATCTCCGGCGTCAGCCCCGCCGAGATGGACCGGATGACCGGCCCCGTCGTGGTCGTCTCCAGCAGCCACTCCCTGAACTGGCCCACCGTCAGGCCCCCGATGGCCTTGAAGGCGTCCTCATGGAGGTTGTCCTCGACCAGCCGCGTGAGCTCGTCGGCCTCGTAGGGCACGACGGGGTTGTTGCGAAGCTCGCGCAGCGTGATCTGGCTCAGGACCGCGCGCGCAGCCACGCGCTCGATGTCCCCGCGCGCGGAGATCCCGGCGAGATCATCGCCCGACTTGGGCGGGTTGGCCTTGGCCAACACCTCCTTGATCGTGTCGAAGCGGTACTGGACGCCGCGTATGGTGGTCGAGAGGCCCACAGACAAGGCCCTTGTGGTTGAAGCGTTGGACCGTCAAAGCTCGCCCCATGGTCTTCTGATTCTTGGCCGAGTGCAAGCGCAAACATGCCCCTCACAGCGCCCCACGCTCCACGCACCGCCCCACGCTCCACGCACCGCCCCACGCACCGCCCCACGCTCCACGAGCGCCCCACGCTCCTCGCACCGCCCCCCTGCGGGGGGACGGGCTCGTCGGGTGGGGCTAGAAACTCGGGGTGGGCTGCGACCTGTCGGTCGCAGGCCAGCGAACGGCCCAGGTCGACACCTGGGGCGTGAAAACACCAATCTACAGGCTCACTTCGACGCGATGATCCGCCCCTTCGATCCGCTGTCGTCCGCCCGTCGGCCTGCGCCCATCGGGCGCAGCCCCCCCGCGCAGCCAAGCCCCACCCGAGGAGCCCGCCCAACGGGCGGTGCGAGGAGCGTGGGGCGATCGTGGATCACTGGAAGTTGTCCTCCAGGTGCATGATCTGCTCTTCGAGGTCGTAGCGCTTCATGGGTGAGGGCGCGTCCATCTGCTGCTTGGGCATCCGGGATCGCTTCTCCTTGGTCTCCAGCACCAGCGTCGGGGGGTACTCGATCTGGTAGGAGATCTCGAAGCGGCGGGTCTCCTTGGGCTTGAGCGTCAGCGACCAGCTCAGGAGCCCCTTGGAGTCCGGCGAGGCCTCGGGGGAGATCCTGACGTTGTCGATCTTGATCTCCTTGTTCTCCGAGACGGGGATGCGGTCGGCCAGCGTCAGGGTCATCTCCTGCCCCGAGAGGTTCTCGACCGTCACGACGAAGGCCACCTTCATCCTCGTGTTCTTCTTGCGGACGATGTCGCTCAGCTTGCGGTCCATCTTGCGCGACAGCTTGAGCTGGTCGGCGACGTTGAGGAACATCGCGAAGCGCTCGCCCTCGGCGATGAACTTCAGATCGGTCATCCCCAGGAAGGCCCCGTCTTGATAGAGGGACACGCGGCCGGGCAGGAAGGGCTGGGAGCCGGAGTTGATCATCTCCAGCGTCCGGGCGGCGTTGAGCGACTCCTCCGGGGCCGCGTAGATCTTCTGGGTGGCCTTGAGGCGGCTGCGGCCGATGCGCAGCCTGACCGAGTTGCCGTCGCCGCGCACCGGGGCCGACACCTCCGCCTTGAAGTGGGCCGTCGTCCCGCGCTCGTGGAGGGCCTGGAAGAGCTGGACCGTCTTGCTCTGCACGACCTGGAGGTAGTCGTAGTTGTCCTTGTAGACCTGTTCGAAGTTGTGCCTCGCCGAGGCGCTCGAGTTCATCTTGTTCCACATCATGTTCTGGCCCTCGAAGGCCGACTGCGCTCGCTGGAACGAGGTCACCTGCCGCGTCATGATCCGCGTGGCCGCCTCCGTGTCCCCCAGGGTCAGCGCCTCCAGCTCCGGGATGTTGACCGCCTCGGTCGAAGACTGGGTCGAGAAGGACATCTCCGCGCTGCCCCAGTCCTCCCCGCTGGTCTGCGTCACGACCGCGAAGCTGGTCACCTCCACCGACTCCGGGTCCGAGGCCCCCACCCTGAGCTCGTGCATGGGCTCCCAGGTCGCCCCCGGCATCATGTAGGTCAGCTCCAGGGCGCACTGAGCCGCCTGCGAGCTCTGCAAGGTCACCAGCACCGTCGTCTCCTCAAGCTGCATCAGGCTCTTGAGCTCGTTGAGGTTCTTCATGCTCGCCTCCACCTCCGGCGCGAGGCGGTTTCGCGCCATCTGCACCCCTCGCCGGGTCTCGGCCGTCTTGCGCAGCGAGTCGGAGATGAAGGCTATCACCTTGCCGTAGCTCTCCACGTTGACGTCGCCGACGACGGTGTCCTTGGAGATCTTCTCCAATGAAAACGCCTTGATGGCCTCGATCTGGAGCTTCTGCGCGTCCATGATCCGCAGCTCGTCGTCCAGCGCCGCCAGCCGCGAGGCCAACTCCATGTGCTTGTCCTCGGCCTCCAGGTAGCTCTTGTCCGTCGCCCGGGCCAGAAAGTCCCGCCGCACCTGGACGTCCACGATCCGCCCCGCGCTGGTCGACACCCGCACCGAGCCATCGTCCACCCAGCCCGGCAGCTTCTTGAACGCGAAGATCGTCGGCGTCGGGGTCACCTCCGCGGCGGCCTCCCGCGTCACCAGCGCCCGATCCGAGTAGACCGTCACCTTCGTGATCGTCGAGAGCAAGCCCTGCTCCTCGGCCCCCGCCGGCGCGTCCGAGGGCTCGGCCACGTCCGCGAAGGCCGGCTCCTTCGCCACGCTCGCCACCTCCTCGACGACCTCCTTGTCCGGCACGGCGGCCTTCGTCCCCACGCACCCCGACCACGCCAGCGCCGCCAGCCCCAGCCACGACCCCGCCCTCGCAACCCTCATCGCCCCACCCGAGCCTTTCATCCTCTCTCCTTTGGCCGCGATCCCGGCGGCCTTCGCCTCTGAACCTTCCAACGCGGCACCATCTCTCTCACGACCGCAGCCCCTGCTCAACGCCCAGAACCCCCATCCGATCTGAACCGGCTCGAAGTGACGGTCAACGTGGGCTTCTTTGAACACCGGGACGACTGGACGATCGACCTGAACCAGACGCTCTGCGTCATTCGCAGCAACGACATCTGCCGGAGCCTCATGAGGCTATCCAGGGCAGCGCGCTGCCGGGCTACTGCGGCCAGGTCGCCTTTCTGGAGCATGTCGGGTCGGGAAGCGGCTGGCTGACGACCCAGGCGCCCATTGAGCGGGGAGAGGAGACGAGCCGCCTGACCTCCTCGATGCACGACGAAGGCGACGGGATTCTTGACTCGGTGGTGTCGCTGGACGACTTCCCGTGGTTGTCCAGGCGCACGAGCATTGGGACAGTCAAAGACCAGCGCTGAGCGTCTACTTCTTGGGCCAGATCCACTTGATGACCTTCATCAGGAAGCGGAAGGTCCACCGGAGGATCTGAAGCATCCAGCGCCACTTTCTAGGGAGTTTGTTCATCGCTCATCGGCTCCATTCGAGGTGTGGGCGGTCGATCACGGTGTGTTAACAGGCCCTCGGGGGAATTTGTTCTCCCCGCCTGAAGGACGCTCTCCTCATGATGAACACACGAGCCCATGCTGACAAGGCGAGCGGCGGATCGAGGTTCAATTGCAGCCGGCCCCCTTCTCTATTACACTGGCGCGGCTCAGTCAGGCCAGGGCGGGCGTGAAATCGGAAGGAAGCCGAGCGTTGAGTGATCCCCCGACAAGAATGCGGGTCGTCCGAATCCCGCGCAGGGGTGCGCAGCCCTCCAGGGTGGCCGCGCCGATGCCCGTCACGCCGCCCGACCGGCGCTCGGGGATCTCGACGTGGGCGCTGCGGGTGGTCGGGGCGATGGGCGTGCTTTGCGCGGCGCTCGTCGTACCCGCCGCGGCGCTCTACGCCTTCTGGGTGCCCTCCTTTGCCGAGGACAAGGTCCGAAGTCAGCTCGCGAGGGTCTCGGAGCGGCTGGGCCAGGAGGTCACCTTCGGGCACCTGGAGATGATCGGCGCCGAGCGGGCCGTCCTGCACGGCGTCTCGGTGGCCCGGCACGAGGCGCTGGCGGCGCAGGCGCCAGGGCCGCTGCTGACGATCCCGCGCATCGAGGCCGAGATCGACCTCTCCTCGCTCTTGACAGGCAAGCCGCAAATCGAGCGCCTGACGGTCATGGCGCCGCACGTCGAGCTGGTGCGGACGGCCGATGGCCTCACCGATCTGGACGCGCTTCTTGAACGCCTGGGTGCGCGCAAGGAGGGCCAGGAGGGCGGCTCGGCGGGCGAAGGGCGGCGGCTCCCGGCCATCTCGGTGATCGGCGGCACGATGCAGATCAAGGACCATCTGGCCGCGGGGGCTGCGGCGCCGAGCGGCGGCCTGACGGAGCTGACGCGGGGGATGCGCTCGCCCGTGGAGTATGTCCGGGACATCGAGGTCCAGGCCCACTTCGAGGAGGATCTGGGCCACGGCACGTCGATCCGGGCGACGGCGGTCCTGGAGCCGACGGCCGAGCCGATGCCCGTGACGCTGCCTCGGGAGGTGGCCCTGGAGCTGCGCCGCGATCCGCCGGGCCAGGAGGGGCCGGACGACAAGGGCTGGCGGCTGGAGGTGGACATGAAGCCCGCGCTGATCGTCTCGCGCTTGCCGAAGATGCCCTTCGCGCGGGCATCCATCGGAGGGGTGAGGGTCAGCGGGCCGGAGGCCATCTCCGCCACGAACGTCGAGGTGACCACGCGCGGCTTCAACGCCCCGCTTCTGACCGCCGACGCCGTGCGGGTCGGCCTCCTGAGCGCCGACGGCCTCAAGATCGGGGCCGTCACCTTTCAGGGCGCGACCTTCCGGCTTGAGACGCGCGCGGACAAGACCAGCAACCTGACCGATCTGGACGCCCTCGTGCGACAGACCCAGGCCAGGTCCACCCTGGCCAGCGCCGCCGCCCTCGCCCAGCGGATCGCCGCCGGGCGCAGGAGCCGGGCGAAGGTCAAGGGCGACCCCGACGAGGCGACGACCGACCCGAAGAGCAAGAATATCATGGAGTTGCTGCCGACGGACTTCGCCGCCGTCGACAGCCGCCTGATCTGGGTCCACCGGGGATCGGAGGTGCGGACCCTGACGGCCCAGGATCTCCAGATGCAGCTGACCCACCGCGTCGTGGCGCAGAAGCTCGAAGTGTCGATGTCGATGAAGGACGAAGGCGAGCGAGCCTCCCAGGCCAGCGCGTCGCTTGGGTACGGCGAGGGGCTGGAGCTGGAGGCGCGCTTCGAGGCGATGGACGTCGCGCGGCTGATGAAGCACGTCGAGGCCCCAGGCCACGAGGCGCTTCGGCGCGGGCGGATCAGCGGCGAGGTGGGGATCATCAGGCGGAACGCGGGCGGGGCGATCCGGGTCAACGCGGACCTGCGGGGCTCCGAGGTGGGCTTCTTCCACCGGAAGCTCTCCCAGGTCCCCGTCGAGGGGCTGGACGCGGGCCTGTCCGGGCGCGTGGCGTGGCACCCCGAGCGCGGGGATCTGATCATCGAGCGCGGCCGGCTGGCGCTGGAGGAGGCCGCGACGGTGCGCTTCGGGATCAGCCTGCTGGGGATGGGGCGCGGCGATCCGAAGTCGCCCCTGAACCTGCGCGAGGTGCGGCTGGAGGCCGCCATGGACGACACGGAGGCGCAGGCGGTCTTCGAGGCGGTCCCCTTCGCGCTTCGCAATGAGCTCGAAGGGATGCGCTTTGGCGGGACGGTGGGCTTCAACCTGGCCTTCCGGATCGATCCCTTGCGGATCGCGCAGATGCAGACCGAGTCGGACGTGCGGCTCAAGGGCTTCGACATCCTCGCCTACAACCCGCGCGCGGACGTGCGCAAGCTCAACGGGGCCTTCGTCCACGCCGGGGTTCAGCCAGAGACGGGCTACAAGTTCAAGGTCCAGGCCGATGGCCCGGAGTGGGCCCCGCTCAACCGGATAAACGCCTTTGTGATCAAGGCGTTGCGGACGAACGAGGACGGCTCCTTCTACAGCCACAAGGGCTTCTCATGGCTCCAGATCCGGGCGACGATCGAGCAGAACATCCGCGAGGGGCGCGTGGTGCGCGGGGCCAGCACGGTCTCGATGCAGCTGGTCAAGAACGTCTTTTTGTCCCACGAGCGCACCGCGTCCAGGAAGCTCCAGGAGGCGCTGCTGACCTTCATCATGGAGCAGGTCGAGCGCATCCCCAAGAACCGGATCCTGGAGTCCTACCTCAACATCGTCGAGTGGGGGCCGGGCGTCTACGGGATCAGAGCCGCGGCGCGGCACTACTTCAACAAGTCGCCCGGCGGCCTGGATCTGGGCGAGTCGATCTTCTTGATCAGCATCCTGCCGGGGCCCAGGAAGTTCCACCGCTACAAGGAGCAGGGCTTCATCTCGGAGGGGTGGTGGAGCCGGATGCAGCGGCTGATGGCCGTCATGCTGGAGCGCGAGCACATCACCCAGGAGGAGTACGACGAGGCCATCGAGCGCCGCCCCTCCTTCCGGCGAGCGCGCGGCGAGGAGGGCTCCCAGGTCGAGCCGCTCGACGAGGAAGACCTGCCCTTCGAGCCGTCGCTGGACGAGGGCCTGGAGCTGGACTTCGACGGGCTGCCCTAGCCCATCCGCGATGAAATCTGGATCCGAGGAAGGTTCGGCGCGTTGACAGGGTTTCCCGGTGCGCGCTCCCCACAGAGCGCCACGAGCCAAGGAGTTGACGAGATGCACCAGCAGAAGATCAAGAAGTTCATCCAGCGCGCGTGGCTGCGCCTCTACCTTCAGCGCGCCCTGGAGGGTCTGACGAGCGGGCTGATCGGGAGCACGGCCGTCTGGATGGTGCTGCTGGTGCTCTTCAAGACCTCGTGGATCGGGATCGAGGACCTGACGACCTGGAGCCTCGTGGCGCTGGTCTTTCCCGCCGCCGGCCTCATCTGGGCCATGGCGCGGCGCACCGACCCTCGCCAGATCGCCATGAAGCTCGACGAGGCCAACGGCCTGCACGCGCGGCTGACGGCGGCGTGGTGCTTCCTGGAGGTGCCCGAGGCCGAGCGCAGCGCCTTCCAGCAGGCGGCCATCAACGAGGCCATTCGCCACACCGACAAGGTCAACGTCGCCAAGGCCGCCCCGATGGCGATCCCGCGCGACGCCCTGGCGCTCCTGCTCGTCTGGCTGGTGCTGGCGGCCCTCGTCGTGGTCAAGCCGCCCGTGATCCACGGGACCATGCCCCCGGAGGAGGCGCCGCCTGCCCCTGAGGCCGTGTTGCTCGAAGAGGATCTCAAGATGGCCAAGGAGAAGTGGGACAAGACCCGCGAGGAGCTTGAGCAGAGCGAAGATCCGCAGGCCAAGGCGCTGATCCAGGACATGGACAAGCTCTTCGAACAGCTCCAGCTCAAGGAGCTGTCCAAGGAGGAGTTCATCCACCGGGTCGACGAGATCTCCAAGAAGTTCTTTGAGAACCGCGACGATGAGTGGAAGCACGTCCTGGAGGAGCTCAAGGACTCGGAGGACGAGCTGGCCAAGAACGCGCACACCAAGGATCTGGCCGCGGCCCTCAAGGAGGGCGACATGGAGAAGGCGGCCAAGGAGCTTGAGGCGCTGGCCAGCAAGCTTGAGAGCGGCGAGATCAAGGACAAGGACCTGGAGGATCTGGCCGCGAAGCTCGAAAAGCTGGCCGAGAAGATGGGCGGCGAGCAGGAGAAGCTCGAAAAACTGGCCAAGGAGAAGGAGGAGGAGCTCAACCGCCTCAAGAAGAAGCTGGAGGAGAACAAGGACAACCTCTCGGAGGACCAGAAGAAGAAGCTCAGCCGGCTGGAGCGCGAGCTCAAGAAGCTGATGGGCGACAGCGACAACTTCAAGAAGAGCAGCCGGGGCCGGTCGCTCAAGAAGCTGGAGCGGGCGTCCAAGGAGGGCGCCGAGGGCCTGCGGGAGATCAAGAAGCGCGGCCAGGGCGCCGCGAAGGACGAAGAGGCCAGGGCCGAGGCGCAGAAGAAGTTCGGGCAGTCGATGAAGATGGGCTCGGAGGAGATGCGCGAGCTGGGCAAGAAGGAGAAGACCGGCCAGGCGATGGACAAGGCGAGGTCGCAGGTCGGGGACATGAAGGAGACGGCGCGGCGCGGCAATGCGAACAGCGAGGAGAAGCAGGCCTCGATGCAGGAGTTCAACGACAGGGCCAAGGGCCAGCAGCCGGGCCAGGAGGGCCAGCCGGGTCAGGAAGGTCAGGAGGGCCAGCAGCCCGGTCAGGAGGGGCAGCAGCCAGGCCAGCAGGCTGGCCAGCAGCCTGGGGACGGGCAGAAGGGCGGGCAGGACGGCAAGGAGGGCGCGGGCCAGGAGGGCAAGGAGGGCGGCCAGCCGGGCCAGCAGGGCAAGGGGGAGCAGGACGGCAAGGGCGGCCAGAGCGCGCAGTCGGGCGAGGGCAAGGGCGAGGGTCAGGGCGAGGGGCACGCGAAGGGCTCCAAGCCCGATCAGCAGAACGACGGCAAGGGCGAGGGGCGCGGGACGGGCGGCGGCGGCGACGCGATGGGCGAGGCCACGGGGCTCGACGGGGCGAAGTTCAAGAATACGAAGGTGGAGGGTCGCAAGGGCGAGGGTCCGACGCAGTCGGAGATCATCGAGGCGGCGGCCAGCGGCGGCTTCGCCACCACCGAGTACAAGGACGTCTACGCCGAGTACGAGAACCTGGCCGAGGAGGTCATGGAGAAGGACAAGATCCCGCCGGGCTATCGCTTCTACGTGCGGCGCTACTTCGATCTCATCCGACCGCGCGCGGAAGAGTGAGCGTCCATTTGATTGACGGGGTCTGCGGCGCGGGCCTATTTATCGATCGGATGTCCACGGCGGCGCCGTGGGCACCTTGAGCGGCGCCGCCGACGGCGCCAGTGACGTCTCGGCGTCAACATCAACGTCCCATCCAGCACCAGGAGACAGTGAGCCCATGACGAAGACGACCGAGGCGGCCAGGAAGGCCGACGCGAGCCCCGAGGCCATCGTCAGCCGCTTTCGCAAGGACATGGAGACGATCCGGGCCGAGATCGGCAAGGTCATCGTCGGGCAGCAGGAGCTGGTCTTTGACGTCCTGACCTGCCTGATGGCCGACGGCCACGTGCTGCTCGAAGGCGTCCCCGGCCTGGGCAAGACCATGCTGGTGCGGACGATCTCGACCGTCCTGGATCTGGACTTCAACCGCGTCCAGTTCACCCCGGACCTTCAGCCGACCGACATCATCGGGACGCGGCTGGCCGTCGAGGACGACCACGGCAAGCTGCGCTTCGAATTCCAGCGCGGCCCCATCTTCGCCAACCTGCTGCTGGCCGACGAGATCAACCGCGCCACCCCCAAGACCCAGTCCGCCATGCTCGAAGCCATGGCCGAGCGCTCGGTGACCGTCGGCGACAACACCATGAAGCTCGACCTGCCCTTCCTGGTGCTGGCGACGCAGAACCCCCTGGAGCAGGATGGCACCTACCCCCTGCCCGAAGCCCAGCGCGACCGCTTCCTCTACAAGCTCATCGTGCGCTTCCCGACCCTCGATGAGCTCGACACGATCATGGACCGCACCACCAAGGGCATCAACCCCGAGGCCCAGAAGGTCATCACCAAGGCCCGCCTGCTGGAGATGCGCGATGAGGTCCGCCAGGTCGAGATCCCCAACCCCGTCCAGCGCTACGCCCTGCGCATCCTGCGCGCCACCCACCCCGACATGGACGAGGCCACCGACATGGTCAAGCGCTTCGTGCGCAACGGCGCATCGCCGCGCGGCGCTCAGACCATCCTGCTGACCGCCAAGGTCCGCGCCATGATGGACGGCCGCTTCCACGTCAGCGACGAGGACATCCGCACCTCCGTGCGCCCCAGCCTGCGACACCGCATGATCCTCAACTTCGAAGGTCAGGCCGAAGGGATCGAGGAGGACGCCATCCTGACCGAGATCCTCAAGAAGATCCCCGTCGGCAAGATCTAGGCGCGCCACCGAGGCCGCCCAGGACGACCTCGCCAGCTGCAATGGTCGCCAGACAGGCCCCTCGCCCGGGCTCGCCGCGCAGGCGACCCCAGGCCACAAGCGAGCGAAGCGTGAGCGACAACACCGAGAACCTCTTCGACGACGAGTTCCTCAAGAAGCTGGAGATGCTCCACATCGTCTCGCGCAAGATCGCCGTCGGGACCATGCGGGCCGAGCGCCGCACCAAGAAGATCGGCTCCGGGATCGAGTTCGCCGACCACAGGAGCTACTCCCCCGGCGACGACTTCAGGAACCTCGACTGGAACATCTTCATGCGCACGCGCAAGCTCTTCTTGCGCCTCTTCGAAGAGGAGGAGGACCTGCACGTCTACCTCCTGGTCGACTGCAGCCACTCGATGGAGCTCGGCATCGACGGCAACAGCAAGCTGCGCTACGCCCGCAAGCTGGCCGCGACGCTGGCCTACATCGCGCTGGCCAACCTCGACCGCGTCGCCATCGTGCCCTTCAACTCCCGGCTCACCGGCCGCCTGCCCCCCTCGCGCGGACGCGGCCAGATCTACAAGGTCTTCAAGTTCCTCGAAGCCCTCGAAGGCGGCGGCCAGACCAGCACCCGCGAGGCCTTCCGCAACTTCGTGACCCAGAACCCCCGCCGCGGCGTCGCCTGCGTCATCAGCGACTTCTACGACCCCGACGGCTTCGAAGAGGGCCTCAACCTGCTGCGCTACCACAAGCACGACGTCATCGCCATGCAGATCTACGACGAGGCCGAGCTCAACCCCGCCCTGCGCGGCGACCTCCACCTCGTCGACTGCGAGACCGGCGAGCTGCGCGAGGTCACCATCACCGCCGCCCTCATGAAGCGCTACAGAGAGGCCTTCTTCGCCTTCTGCGACGAGATCGAGGACTTCTGCACCAAGCGCCGCCTGCTCTACTTCAAGGCCCCCGTCCAGGAGCCCTTCGATGAGCTCGTCCTGCGCGTCTTCCGCGCCGGAGGCTTCCTGAAATGAAGTTCATCGGCCTGACCCCCGAGATTTTCTGGGCCCTGCTCGGCGGCATGGCGGCGATCGTCACGCTGCTCTACGTCCTGAAGATGCGCCGCCGACGCGTGACCGTGCCCTTCAGCCCCATGTGGAGCCGGGTGCTGGCCAGCAAGGAGGCCACGACCTGGTGGGAGCGCCTCAAGCGCCTCATCTCCCTCCTGGTCCAGCTCATCTTCGTCGCGCTCGTCGTCCTGGCGCTGGCCGATCCGAGGCCCGAGGAGGAGCAGCTCGTCGGCCGCAACATCGTCCTGCTCATCGACACCTCCGCCTCGATGGCCGCCATCGACGTCTCAGGCGGGGTCGACAGGCTCGACATCGCCCGGCACGAGGCCCAGAAGGTCCTCGACTCGATGGGGCCAGACGACTCGGTCATGCTGGTGACCATGGACGGCCAGCTGCGACCCCTGACGCCCTTCATCAAGGAGTCGGCCATCCTCAGCCAGCAGATCAAGGACCTGAAGGTGACCGCGACGCCCGCCGACATCCGGCAGGCGCTGCGCTTCGTCCGAGACGCGATCAAGGGCAAGGGCAAGGCCGAGGTCTACCTCTTGAGCGACGGGGCCTTCGCCCAGGACTTCAATGAGGCCGCCGCCCAGCTCCCCCGCGAGATCAAGTTCAGCCACGTCAGGACCGGCGAGTCCGGCCACAACGTCGCGATCACGGCCTTCAACGTGCGCCGCTACATCGCCAACAAGCAGGACTACGAGATCTACGTCGAGGTCCGCAGCTACTTCGAGCGCGAGGTCGACGTCGAGCTCAAGCTCTTTGCCGAAGGCAGCCTCGCCGACATCAAGGCCATCAAGCTGGCCCCCGGCGGCAGCGAGCTGCTCTTCTTCCCCGACCAGGGCTTCGGCGGCAAGCAGCTCATGGCCCGCGTCGAGCTCAAGACGGCCGACGCCAAGGACGTCTTCCCCATGGACAACGAGGCCCACGCCATCCTGCCTCGCGCCCGCAAGACCACCGTGGCGCTGATCACCGAGGGCAACCTCTTCCTGCTCGCGCCCCTGGTCCTCAACGAGAACGTCGACGTCAAGGAGTTCAAGCCCTCGGCCTGGACCCCGAAGCTGGCCGAAGACTACGACGTCGTCGTCTTTGACCGCTTCACCCCCGAGGCGCTGCCGGAGCGCGGCAACTTCATGTTCGTCGCGCCCCAGGGCCCAGGGTCGCCCTGGCCCGTCAACGGCGTGATCGAGAAGCCCACGATCACCGGCGTCAAGAAGAAGGACCCGCTGCTGCGGTGGGTGGCCCTCAAGGACATCGAGTTCGCCGCCACGGCCCAGAAGATGACCGCCGGCAAGGGCGACGAGGTCGCCGCCACCTCCGGCGCCGACCCCATGATCCTCTCGCGCCGGGAGGGCGACAGGAGCCTCGTGGGGCTGGCCTTCGACATCCGCATGTCCGACATGCCGCTGCGGATCACGCTGCCCGTCCTGATGATCAACGTCGTGGATTTCTTCATGAATGACGAGAACTCCCTCGTCCCGACCTACCGCACGGGGACGGCCTGGTCCATCCCGGTCTCCAAGGAAGCCGAGGTGGCCACCATCACCGACCCGGAGGGCGTCGCGCACCAGGTCCCCATCTACGAGGGCAAGGCCATCTTCTACGGCGAGCACATCGGGATCCACACGATCAAGGCCGGCCCGGAGGAGTTCCTCCTGGCCGCCAACCTCGCCAACCCCAGAGAGTCGGGGATCGCGCCTCCTCCCGAACTGGTCATCGAGGGCGTCGAGGTGGCCACGGCGACCTCGGGTCTGTCCTTCGTCCGCCGCGAGTACTGGATCTTCCTGGTGCTGGCGGCCATCGCGCTGCTGCTGATCGAGTGGCTGACCTACAACCGCCGCTGGACGGTATGATGAAGAAGATCCGCCTCAAGGACGTCCTCTTCTGGCTTGGCCTGGGCGCCGTATGGGCGCTGATGGGCTGGGCCTTCTATGAGTTCGTCGTCCTGCCGACCCACCCCACCCTTCAGGGCGCCACCGACCCGCTCAAGTTCCAGGTCGAGGGCCGCGACGTCGAGCTGCTCTCGCCCCTGATGCTGGCGCTGATCCTGGTCGTCCCGAGCCTGTGGATCGTCAGGCGCTACACGCTCAGCGATCTGCCCCAGATCCAGCAGCACTTCGGGGCCTTGCTGCGGGCCTTGCTCATCGCGGCCCTGGCGCTGGGCCTGAGCCGGGTGGTCTTCACCACCTTCGAGAGCCACGTCACCACGGTCTTCGTCGTGGACACCTCGGCCTCGATGCCGGACCAGACCTTGATCGAGGCCCGGACCTTCATCCAGCAGACCTACGAGCAGCTCAAGGACGGCGACGACGTGCGGATCGTCACCTTCGCCAAGGCCCCCCGCGTGGTCGAGATCCCGCCAGGGGCGCAGCAGATCCCGCCGCTGGATCGGCCCGCGCTGGAGGACGATCGCCTCGGGAGCAACATCCAGGAGGCCATGCGGCTGGCCTACGGCCTCTTCCCGCAGGACCACATCAAGCGCATCGTGCTGATCAGCGACGGCAACCAGACCGAGGGCGACCTCCTCGGCGAGACCTACAACGCCCGCGATTACGGCATCAAGGTCTTCGCCAGGAACTTCGCCTTCGAGGCCCGGCCCGAGGTGCTGGTCAAGGGCTTCATCCTGCCCGAGGAGGAGGTCAAGGTCGGGGGGCCCTTCAACCTCGGCGTCGAGGTCTTCTCGACCAAGGCCACCGAGGCCAGCTTCCAGCTGATGCAGAACGACTTCAAGGACGGCGAGCAGACCGTGAGCCTTGCGCCGGGCCTGAACACCGTCGAGTTCAAGACCGAGGTCTACGAGCAGGGCACCCGGCGCTACGCGCTGACGATGACCCTGCCCGGCGGCGGCGCCGGGGTGGACACCTTCAAGCCCAACAACAGCTACACGGAGCTCATCGAGGTCCAGGGCAAGCCCAAGGTGCTCTACGTCGAGGGCGAGGCCGGCAAGCAGCACTACTTGATGCGGGCGCTGGACCAGGAGAAGTTCGACGTCGAGTACCGCAACCCCTTCGGGCTGCCCTCGAACCTGGAGGGCTATGAGAACTTCGACGCGCTGATCCTGTCGGACGTGCCGGCCTACTATGTCTCGCACGGCAAGATGAAGGCCATCGACGACTTCGTCCAGCGCAAGGGCGGCGCCTTCGTCATGGCCGGCGGCGAGAACTCCTTCGGCCCCGGCGGCTACTTCAAGACCCACATGGAGCAGATCATGCCGGTGACCTTCGAGGGCGAGAAGAGCCGCGACACGCCCGCGATGGCGCTGATGCTGGTCATCGACCGCTCAGGCTCGATGAAGGGGCAGAAGCTGGAGCTGGCCAAGGAGGCCGCCAAGGCCAGCGTCGACGTCCTGCAGCGCAACGACAAGGTCGGCGTGATCGTCTTTGACGACGGCTACCAGGAGGTCGTCCCGCTTCAGTCGGCCACGAACCGCATCCGGATCGCCGGGGCCATCGCCCGCATCCAGCCCGGCGGCGGCACCAGCATCGCCCCGGCGCTCCAGCAGGCCTTCAACGCTCTGGTCACCACGCGCGCCGCCCTCAAGCACATCATCCTGCTCTCCGACGGCGAGGCCCCCCAGGACAACATCTTCACCGAGATCCTGCCCGCGATGGAGATCGAGCGCATCACGGTCTCCACCGTCGCCGTCGGGCGCGGCGCCGACACCTCGCTGTCCCAGCGCATCGCCAAGAGCGGCGGCGGGCGCTACTACTTCACCGCCGACCCGACGACGATCCCCAAGATCTTCACCAAGGAGACCAGCACCGTCTCCCGCAGCCAGCTCGTCGAGGAGCCCTTCCAGCCCAAGCTCGTCAAGCCCGTCCGCGCCATGAGCGGCATCGACTTCTCCACCGGCCCCGTCCTGCTCGGCTACGTCTCGACCAAGGGCAAGCCCGAGGCCGAGGTGATCCTGACCTCGCGCTACGGCGAGCCGATCCTGGCCCGCTGGCGCCGCGGCCTGGGCAAGGCCATCGCCTTCACCAGCGACGTCAAGAACCGCTGGGGCATCGAGTGGATCAAGTGGCAGAAGTTCCCCAAGTTCTGGGCACAGCTGCTGCGCGACTCCATGTACACCGACTCCCAGACCGTCTTCCCCGTCTCCCTCTCCATCGACCGCGGACAGGGCCGCATCCTCATCGACGCCGTCAGCGAGGAAGACCGCTTCATCAACCGCATCGACTCACAGGTCGCCCTCAAGACCCCCAAGGGCGACAAGATCGAGATGAAGCTCGACCAGACCGCGCCGGGCCGCTACGAGGGCGCCTTCGACCTCACGGACTACGGCTCCTACGTCGTCCAGATCACGCACTTCGACGAGGCGGGCGAAAAACTCGCCATCTCGCGCGGCACCCTGACCTGGCCCTACCCCGACGAGTACCTGACCCTGACCCCCAACGAAAAACTCATCAACAAGACCGTCGACATCGGCAGGGGCGCCCTGAACCCCACTCCCGCCCGCCTCTTCGACCCCGAAGGCGAGTCCGTCAAGTACAAGAGCGAGCTGTGGCCCTACTTCCTCTTCATCGCCCTGGCCATCTTCGTCCTCGACATCATGCTCCGGCGCCTGCGCCTCTACGGCAAGACGGCCATCCCCTGGGAGCGCGTCGCCGGACGCGGCTGATCCTTCGGTGATCGATGGGATCGTCGCGTCAGCATCCATGACGGGCTCGCCGAGATCGTCGGCGTCGATGGGCGAGGGAGCAATCGATCACGGCGGGTCGGCGTCGATGGATGGACACGTCGATCCCGGCGGGTCGGCGTCGATGAAGGGCACGTCGATCACGGCGGGTCGGCGTCGATGAAGGACACGTCGATCCCGGCGGGTCGGCGTCGATGAAGGGCACG
>SYOX01000291.1 GCA_005804885.1 Pseudomonadota bacterium | reverse complement strand
TGGATTGGTACAGCATCTCGTTGGAAAGACCTGTCTTTTGTGGTCAAGGTCGAACGCGAGCGAAGTGTGTTGACCAGCGGCAAGACCTCGTATGAGACAGCCTACTACATCGGCAGCGATCCTGAGGCCAGCGCCGAACAAGTGGCCAACAACATCCGCAGACACTGGTCGATCGAGAACAGCCTGCACTGGGTGCTCGACATGGCCTTCCGTGAAGATGAGGCCAGACATCGCTCACGCAATACTGCCCAAAACATGACTATCCTTCGCCATTTTGCCTTGAACATCATTAAACAAGACCCCAACCGTAAGCTCGGTGTCGCCAACTCACGCAAACGGGCTGGCTGGGATCGTAACTACCTGCTCGGCTTACTCTCCACGGCACGCGCCTAGAACTCGATTGCCCTGGCGCCATTGCGCGCGCCCTAGCCGATCGCCGCCAGACGCCGCTCTATCGCCTCGGCCTCGACCCCCTGGCCGCGCTCGATGAGGAACATCCGGTAGCTCGCCAGCGTGTCGCGCAGATCCATCCGGTTGCCCATCGCGTCGAGCATCCCGATGGCCTCCTCGAAGCAGCCCCTGGCCTCCTTGGCGCGATCGGCGCTCGATCGCGGCGCCGAGATGATCTGGGTCCGGACGTCATCGGCGTCCTTGAAGCTGTCCGAAAAGAGCGTGTGGCCCAGGACCTCGGCCATGTTGCGCAGCGCCAGCGCCACCCGCAGCCCGGCCCCCGAGCGCCGCGCCTCGTCCAGCGCCTGCATGGCCAGCGCCACCGCGTCGTCGAGCTGGACCTCGGCCAGCGCGATCCGCGACAAGAGCCTGAGCGACTCGGAGCTGACCCGGAACTCCCCGATGCTGCGGGCCAGATCGACGCTGCGCCTGAGCAGATCGGTGGCCAGCCGCCCGTTGTTGCCCAGCCAGGCCAGCTCGCCGAGGTTGCTCAACACCGCCGCGCGCAGCGCCCTGTCCCCGAGCGCCTGGCTGATGTCGAGCACCTCGGCCCACAGGCGCTGCGCCGACATGTGGTCTCCTCGGGTCATCGCGAGGATCCCCAGCCCGTTCTTGGCCTTGGCCAGCACCTGGCGCAGATCCTCGGACTCGGCCAGCCGCGCGGCGCGCTCGAAGCACCCCTGGGCGTCGTCGAGGTTGTGGCGGGCGTACTGGATCTGCCCGATGTTCAACAGCGTCCTGGCCGTGTTGACCACGTCCCCAAGCTCCTCTCGGATCGCCAGCGCCTTGTCGGCCAGCTCCAGCGCCTCGCTGAAGTGCGCCCCGTGCTGCCACCGGGTGAGCGAGAGCTCGTCGAGGATCTCGGCCCTGAGCGCCAGCGCGGGCGCACCGGACAACCTCCCCGCCAGCTCCAGCGCCTGCCGCAGGTGCTCGGCGGCCTTGTCCAGCGCGCCGGTGTGGCGCGAGGCCGTCGCCCTCAGCAGCAGCGCCCTGGACCCGTGCAGCGGCGCGCCGATCGCGTACGCCCCCTGGGCCAGCGCCCCGCAGAGCGACTCCACCTGGGCGAACTCGCCCAGCACCATGTTGCTGTGCGCCAGGCACGCCAGCCCCTCCAGGTAATCCTCCCCCTCGTCCAGGCCGAGACCGTCGAGCGCGACCCTCAGCGTCTCGATGGCCTTCTGCGCCTTGGAGGCGCGGCTGGCCGACATCCCCGCCCTGAGCAAGCTCAAGGACGCCCGCCTGGCCGCGCCGCCCTCGGCCCAGTGCCGCGAGATCTCCTCCTCCGGCGCCCCGTGCCGCTCCAGGACCTGCGCCAGGATGCGGTGCAGGAGCCTGACGCGATCCGGATCCAGGCCCTCCAGCAGCAGCTCGCGCTCGCGCTCCACCTTGAAGCGGAAGGCCTCGTCGCCATGGGGACCCAGGCGAGGCTCGTAGACGGTGAACTCCTGCCCCTGGAGATCGAGCAGGACCCGGCGCAGGCGGCTCTCCGTCCTCGTCTCGAAGAAGGGGACCCCGTCGCCCTGCCCCAGATCGAGCCGCATCAGCGTCAACACGTCGGTGAAGCCAAAGAACGAGCCGACGACCGCCGCCAGCTCCAGGATGCCGCGGTGCTTGGCCGGCAGCGCCTCAACCCGCGACCGCGCCAGCCCTTCCAGGTCGCTCGGGATCGACTCCCCGCGCAGCCGCCCCGTCCGAGCCACCCAGCCCCCCTCGCCTCGCTCGATCAAGCCCTTGGAGACCAGGGCCGTCAGGTGCGGCCGCAGCCGCCCGGGGACGCCCTCCAGCCGCGCGACGAGCATCCCGACCAGCGCGTCGGGCAGATCGCGGACGGGCTCAAGGACGCGCCGCACCAGCGACTCCATCTGCGCGTCCGGCAGCGGCCTGAGCGCCATCAGCTCGCAGGCCAGCCCGAAGACCCTCGGCGCCTCGTAGAAGCGCTCCGTCGCGTTGTCCAGCATCAGCGTCTGGTCCGCGTCGGGCTCGGGCGACGGCGCCTCGCTGCGGGCCGGACTTCGGGCCGCCTCCGCCAAGGCCCTGGCGATCTCCCCCTCCTTCCTGACCCGGCGCGTCACGGGGTTCGGATCCTCGGCCGCGCCGCCCAGGCGCGCGATGTCGAAGTCCGTGATCGTCGCCGCCCCTGGCCCCGTGTAGGAGGGCACGAAGCGGCGCGCGTTGTTGCGGCCGACGACGCTCACCTCCCGCTGCAGCGACACGACCAGCAGCGGCAGCTCCGAGAGGCCCTCCATCACCTCCGAGAGGATCTCCTGGCTCTCCTTGTCCCCCTCCTCCGGATGCCGCAGCAAGACGCACAGCGGCAGGCGCTCGGCCTCCCTCTTGAAGAGCCGCTGGAGGATGTCCACCAGAAAGGGCTTGCGGCGAATCGGATCGTCGAGCAGCTCCCCGAGCGACTCCAGAGACGCGTGCCGCGCCCCCAACTCCACCCCCAGCATCGACGCCACCGTGAAGCACACCTCCACCACCTCGTGGGTCGGCACCAGCATCCGCAGCGTCGTCACCAGCGCCTTGGCCGGCATCGACGACTCCAGCTCATCCTTGAAGCGGCTCCGCAGCAGCGCGCTGATCATCCCCAGCTCGCGGCCCAGCGGGCGCCCGTCCAACAACCGAAAGCGCGCCCCCGAGCCGATGAGCCGACCGACCACCTCCTGAAAGAGCCGCTGCTTGCCCACCCCCTCCGGGCCATGGATCAGGACCGCCGTCGTCTGCCGCCGATAGACCGCCGCGTGGAAGAGCTCCTCCAGCCGCGCGATCTCCCGCGCCCGACCGACCACCTCGTGCCCGCCTGCCAGCAGCGACTCCGCCCCCCCTCGATCCTTCAGCGCGGGGATGGCGGTCGAGCTGACCAGCGCCGACAACTCCGCGCTGGCGATCAACGGCCCTGGCCCCGAAGGCGGATCCTGATGGCCTGCCATGGAAACCTCCACACAAAGAGCGACGACCGCCACGCTGACCTGTCCGGCTGCCTCTCGAGACGCCAACCTCGGCCGTTGATGGAGCCCACAAGCGGTAGCATGACCCCGGCCCTTGTTCAAGCTCCTGCCCCGTCAAAGCCGACCCCGACAGCCTCCAGACGCCGCCCAATCTTGACAAGGCCAGAGCTGACGCCTAACCTGCCCCAGTCATTCGGTGCCTCCAGCTAACCGCTTCATCAGAATTCATGGCGAGAAATGGGGCCCTCCAAAACACCCAAAACCCCACCCGACGACACATCCACGAAGACCGATCAACCCGGCGACAACCTCGGGGAGATCTTCACGGAGATCAGTGAGAACGACTGGTTCCTCACCGACCCCACCGCCATCGTCGAGGCCGCGCGCAACTACCGCGTCGCCTCGCCCATCGAGGGCCAGAAGGACAGCACGCCCCCGACGGCACCACCCAGGCCCGAGGCCTCCATCATCGAGTTGATGCAGAGCCGCCGCGACGCCTCCCCGCGCCCCTTCGCAGCCCCAGGCCCTTCCATCTTCACCAACGTCCTGTCCGTCGACCTCGCCAGCGCCGACGACAGCCTCCCCCCCTGGGAAGAGGCGCCTGCGCCCGCCGAGCAACTCGCCGAGGACAAGCGCGCCGCTCCGCCTGAGCCCGCGCTGCCCATCCGACCCAAACGGCCCGCCGAGCTCCCCTCCGTCAGCGGCTGGCCCTCCGTCGACAAGTGGTTCGGGAAGGGAAACCCCGGCCAGGGCTCCTCCGAAGACGAGAGCGCCCCCGAGAGCAGCGATGAGGACAGCGCCGAACCCCGGCAAGACAAGAAGCCCAGGAAGCGCTGGCGACTGCACAGCCAGGAACTCAACGTCGCCCCCTCGCCCGCCCGAAAGGACTCCTATGTCCCCCTCGAAGAGGAGATCGAGGCCCTCAGGGCCGCCTTCCAGCGCAAGGAGCCGACCCCCTTCGACGCCCCGACCAACGTCCTCAAGCGCCCGCCCGGCCGCAAGCCTGATCTGACCGCCAACCCCCTCATGGAAGACGAAGACCTCTTCCAGCAGGACACCAACGTCCTTGACCGCCACAAGATCGACCAGGTCCGAGAGGCCTTCCAGCTCCGCACCATGGACCTGGAGGCCCTCCTGAGCGGCGACGTCGAGGCGCTGCCCGCTCCCTCCATCGACCTCCCGCTCCCGCCGCCCCTCCCGCCGCCGCCCCTACCCTCGAGGGTCTCCGGTGACCCGAGCGGCATCGGACCCTCTGGCGGCGGCTCCGACGACGTCTGGTCTTCCCAGGCCACCACCGCCCAAGCTCAAGAGGACAACACCTGGAAGGTCGAACTCAACCTCCCCGACGCCGTACACCCCGAACCCGTCATCGCCATCAGTCCACCGCTGGGCTTCGACGACGCCGAAGAATTCACCCCCCTCAAGCCCCCCTCCGCGCCCTCCCTCGCAACGGCCCGCTCCCCTGAAGAGCCGCTCAGCGAGCCCCCCCTCGCACTCGACGAGGGCGCCAGGACCACCTCCCACAAGCCGCCCGCCGAGCCCCCCCTTGAACTCGACGAGGACGCAAGGACCACCTCCCACAAGCTACCCAGCGGCGGCGCGAAGTTCATCGAGTTCTTCGAAGACGACACCACCCACTCCAACCCCGAGAGCCTCAACCAACCCCCGTCGATCTCCTACGAGGAGGTCAGCGAGAGCGACATGGAGCTCTCCGTCGACGGCGAGATCCTCGATCCCGATGTCCTCTACGGCGAAGGCCCCTCTCCCTACGCCCAGGAGATCACGCGCGGCCTCGGCACCGTCGGCCAGTACCGCCGGCGCGTCGAGCGCGTCACCACCATCACCGAGGTCATCGACAACGGCAACGCTCCCAAGTACGACCCCAGAGGCACCCTCCCGGCCGATTACTTCGATCCCAACGCCGACCCCTTCACCGTCGACCCCACCATCCCCTTCTCCATCTCGCCGCGCCGCCTGGCCGCCCCCGAAGACGACGAGAGCGGCTCGCCCCCCGGCGCCCTGACGCCCTTCACCCACCAGCGCACCGAACTTGAGAAGGTCACGACCTTCCCCCTGGTCCCCACCGGCATCGATCCCCACCTGCTCGTCCTCCACGACCCAGAGGGTGAGATCGCCAACCGCTACCGCCAGCTCGACTTCAAGCTCAAGACCATCGCCTCCGAGCGACCCGCCCGCACCGTCGCCCTGACCTCGCCTCACCCCCGATCCGGCACCAGCCTGACCCTCATCAACCTCGCCCTCATCCGCGCCGAGTCGCCACACGTCCGCATCGCCCTCGTCGACCTCAACTTCAGAAACCCCGAGCTCGCAAGGCTCCTCGGCCTCGCCCCCACCCTCGGGATCCCCCAGGTCATCAACGGCGAGGCCAGCCTCGAACAGATCATGCTCCGCATGGAAGGCACCCTCTGCTACCTGCTGCCCTCCACGCCCACCGATGAGCTGCCCTCAAGGCTCTACAAGCACCCCGCCCTCACTCGCCTCTTCGCCAGCCTCTACGACACCTTCGATCTCGTCCTCATCGACCTCCCACCCGTCCTCCCCCACGCCGACATCAACCAGATCAACGCCCTCATCGACGCCATCGTCCTCGTCGTCGCCGCCAGGCGCACCACGGGCCCCGAGGTCGCGCGAGCCTCCAAGATCATCGACAAGGATAAGCTCGTCGGCGTCATCCTCAACGAGGGCCAAAGCTGAAGCCGACCTCTCTTTTCTTGAATAAATCCGGCCTGTTGGACATCATCAAGGCGCGGCGGCGGCCCCCCGTGGACTCCAACCAGCTGCGCTCGACCACCTCGTAGCCCAGCGATCGATACAAGCCCGTCGCCCGCGCGTTGTCCTCAAAGACGCCGACCTTGATCGCCTCCAGCCCTCGCCATGCCATCAGCAACCCCGGGACCTGCTCCAGCGCGCGGCGACCCCAGCCGCGCCCTTGCCAGGGCACCCCCAGCGCGATCTCGAAGCTCCCCCACCGCACCCGATCGACCCCCTCGGCCAGCGTCAAGAAGCCCACCGGGCAGACCGGCGGCAGCCGATCCACCCGATCCGCGGTGACCTCGATGATGTAATGCACCCGATCCCGCGACGGCGCGCTCGCGCGCTCCATCACCTCGCCCACGGAGGCCGGCCCGAGCGGGCGCAGCAGACCCGACGCCACCGCTGGATCCAGCTCCCAGAGCGCGACCCGGCCCGCATGGCGAGGCTCAAGGGGCGAGAGCCGGATCGCCATCAGCGCTCGCGCTCCCCCCCGCCGCCGACCTGCTCGCCCGTCAACCCGAAGCGGCGCTCGCGGCCGCCAAAGACCCGCAGCGCGTCGATGTAATCGTCCTCGGAGAAGTCCGGCCACAAGACCTCGGTGATGTAGAGCTCGCTGTAGGCCAGCTGCCACAGCATGAAGTTGCTGATCCGCATCTCCCCGCTGGTCCGGATCATCAGATCCGGATCGGGGATGTCGGCGGTGTACAGCCGCGCCGAGATCGCCTCGATGTCGATGTCCTCAACCTTGATCCTGCCCGCAATGGCGTCGGCGGCCACGGCTCTGGCCGCGTGCACCAGATCCTCCCTCCCGCCGTAGGAGAGCGCCACGATCAAGTCCATCCGATCGTTCGAGGCCGTGCGCTGCTGGAGATCGAGGATCTCCCGCTGGAGGTTCTCGGGCAGCTTCGTCACGTCCCCGATGGTCCGAAAGCGGATCCCGCGCCGCATGAGCTCCGCCTGCTCCGTCCGCAGGTACTCTCCGAGCAGCGCCATCAGGCCCTGCACCTCAGGCTTGGGGCGGCTCCAGTTCTGGGCCGAGAAGGCAAAAAGCGTCAGGTGGCGCACCCCGAGCTTGTAGGAGAGCTCCAGGGTCCGCTTGACGGCCCGCGCCCCCTCCTGGTGACCCTTGAGCCGAAGCCAGCCCCGCTGACGCGCCCAGCGGCCATTGCCGTCCATGATGATGGCCACGTGACGGGGCATCTTCGTGATGCCGTGCGTGGAAGGATCGATGTTGCGCTCGCTCACGTTGCCTGCCGCCTCCTGTTGAGCGCCCGTCGTGGGAGGACCGGGCCAGGCGAGGTGGCGTCGGGGCATTTCCCGGACAGGCGCTCAAAGTCCACCCCGACGCGAGATGGGTGTAGAATCCACGCGGGGGCAGCCAGGGCCTCTCCCTGACTCCTTCGGCTTATACCACGAGGCCCGGCTTGGGTCGCAAGCCCGCCCCATCGCCCGAGCAACGATGCGCATCGCAGCCCTCTCCGATCTCCACCTGTCCACGCCCGACGGCGCCTGCGCCTTCACCCACACGGTCGACGCCTTTCTGGCCTTCCTCGACCACGTCGAGGCCGACCACGACCTCCTGCTGCTCGTCGGCGACGTCTTCGATCACGACGTCGGCCCTCGCCTCGGGGATCGGCGCGGCGCGCTGCGGGACGCGCGGCTGGCCTGGGCGCCTGTCGTCGACCGGCTCGCCCGCACCCGCTGCCTTCAAGTCCACGGCAACCACGACGCCCTGCTGGAAGAAGAGGGCGTCCCGGCCACCCTCCACCTCGACGTCGACGGCCTGCGCATCACCTTGCAGCACGGGCACCGATTCAACCCCCTCGGCGACGCCATCGAGCCGATCAAGAGGCCGGTCAAGTGGATCGCCGCGCGCGACCAGCGCAAGGGCGGCCGCCTCGGTGACCTCCTCTACCGCGTCAACGATCTCCTGACCCAGAGCCCCCCCGAGCGCGGGCGACCCTCGGCCACCCAGCGCGGCGCGATCGAGGCGCTGCGACGCTCATCGACCGACATCCTCATCTGCGGCCACGATCACACCCCCGCGATCGTCCAGACGCCCTTCGGGATCTACGCCAACTCCGGCACCTGCGGCTACGGCCGCCTGGACTGGCTCAGCGTGGACACGCGCGAGCGCGCCGTCACCCTCCGCAGCGGGCTGGATTGATACAGAACCACGTCTGAACCCCTGTCATCCTGGGCTTCCAGGTGGCCCAACATGGAAGTGGCTTGAGCGTGGTTCCGTATGAGCGACCGCCGACGAGGGCGATCCGCCCTCCAGGCAAGAGTCCACGCGATCAGCCCAGGCCGAAGAGCCGGCGGGCGTTCTCGGTCGTCAGGGCGGCGATGGCGTCCACCGAGGCGCCGCGGACCTCGGCCACCTTCGCGGCGATGAGGGGCAGCCTGTCGGGGCTGTTGGGGGATCCTCGGTGGGGGTGGGGGCTCTGGTAGGGGGCGTCCGTCTCGATCAAGAGGCGATCGTCGGGCACGGCGCGGCAGGCCGCCGCGGGCTTGAGAGCGCCGGGCCAGGTGATCGGCCCGGCGAACGAGATGAAGAGGCCAGCGCGGCAATAGCGCGCGACCATCTCGGCGCTGCCGGTGAAGGCGTGCAGCACGCCGGGCAGGTTGCCGCCGCAGGGGTGTCGGGACCAGACCTCCAGCATGAGGCCGTGGGCCTCGACGCAGTGGATGATCGGCGGCAGGCCCGCCTCAAGGGCGATGGTGAGCTGTCGCTCAAAGACGCGGCGCTGCCTGGCGAGGCGCTCGTCGTCGCGCGCGGCGCGGTGGTCGAGGCCGATCTCGCCGAGGGCGACGGCGCCATGAAGGGCGATCAACCTGGGCAGGTCGTCGAGGGCGTCGTCGACCTCGGCGTCGCTCAGGTCATCGAGGGCGCAGGGGTGGAGGCCCAGGCCGAGGTGGACGTCGGGGTGAGCGGCGGCCAGGGCCGCGGCGCTGGGCCACATCGCGGGTGTGATCGTGGGCAGGACGAAGGCCCCGACGCCGAGGGCGCGGGCCTCGGCCAGCGCCAGGGAGGGGTCGCCGTCGAGGTGATCGACGTGGCAGTGGGTGTCGATGAGGCGAGGGGACATCGCCGGGGGGGGGTCAGTGGACGACGCCGTCTTCATCGATGGCGGCGGAGACGGGGATCGGGCCGAAGCGCTTCTCGTAGCGGTTGACGTTGTCCCCGAGGGCGCCCATGAGGCGCTTGGCCTGCCTTGGGCCGAGGATGACGCGGGCGCCGACCCGGGCCTCTTTGCGGCCGGGCTGGAGGAACATGAAGTCCAGGACGAACTCGGACTCTCCGTGCTGGACCATGACGAGGTTGGAGTAGACGCCCTGGGCCATGGACTCGTCGAGCTTGATTTGGAGCTCAAGCCGGCGAGGTGGGGAGGGCTTGTCCTCGGGCTCGTCCATTATTCCTTCTGCTCGTTGAGGGACCAGTCGTACTCGTGGAAGGTCAGCGAGGAGGCCTTGACCGTCTCGGCCTGGGCGGGGTCCATGTACCTGGCCAGGAACTCCTGGACGGTGCCGCTGGACTTCTTGAAGTCCTCGGCGAACCAGTTGAAGATGTTGGAGGTGTCCAGGGTCTTCTTGGCGGCGTCGAGCTTCGTCTCCTGCAGGACATACTCCTTGGCGCCGGCCTCGAAGAGGGCCTCCATGTTGGCGGCGGTGACGGCGTCGCGGCGCAGCTTCGGGCAGGAGCCCGAGGCGCAGTTGACCAGGAAGTGGATGCGGGCCTCCTTGAACTCGTCGCCGCGGATCTTGACGTTCTCGAGGCCGTCGAGGGTGAGCTCCTCGCCGGCGACCTTGTGCTTGATCCCCTTGAAGAAGTCGGGGTCCTTGACGTCGAGGACGGACTTGAGGGGGTAGCGATCCAGGACGGCCTTCAGGGTCAGGGCGTTGTAGGCGTTGATGTAGAAGGCCAGCTTCTCATCGCGCGAGTACTTGGAGATGTCGGCGGTGCCGACCCACTCGTTGTAGGCCTTCAGCTCGCCCAGCGCGGCCTCGTCGGCCTTGAGGCCCTTGTAGTTGACCTTGCCCTTCTCGTTGACGAACTTCTTGAGGATGCCGTCGAGCTTGGAGTGATCGACCGCGGCGGCTTCAGCCGGCGCCTTGTCGTCGCCCGCGGGGGCCTTGTCGTCGCCCACAGGGGCCTTGTCGTCGCCAGCCGGCGCCTTGTCGTCGCCCGCGGGGGCCGAGGAGGGCGCGCTGTTCGTGTCGCCGACAGGTTTTTCGTCTTCCTTGAGTTCGCCCTTGTCGCAGGCCGCAAGCGACACGAGGGCGAGGCTGAGGGCGATCAGCAGGGTTCTTGTCGTCTTCATGGTACTGTCCTCTCTCCTGGGTTTAGGCAGGCAGGCGCGTAACGTCAGCGCCAAGTGCCCGCAACTTCTCATCTATTCTCTCATAGCCGCGATCGATCTGGCGGATGTTGTAGATCGTGCTCGTCCCCTCGGCGGTCAGGGCGGCGATCAGCAGCGCCATGCCCGCCCGGACGTCCGGGCTCTCCAGCGTCGCGCCGTAGAGCTTCGCGGGGCCGACGACCACAGCGCGGTGCGGGTCGCACAGGATGATCCTGGCGCCCATGCTCTTGAGGCTGTCGACGAAGAACATCCGACCCTCGAACATCTTCTCGAAGAAGAGCACGGTCCCCTTGGCGATCGTCGACATCGTGATCGCGATGGACATCAGGTCCGTGGGGAAGGCTGGCCAGGGCGCGTCGGAGATCTGAGGGATCTCGCCGTGGAAGTCGTTGACGATCTCCAGGGCTTGATCGGCCGGAACGAAGATCCTGTTGTCGCTGATCTCGAAGCGCACCCCGAGCCGGGCGTAGACGACGCGGACCATGCGGAGATCCTCGGGGACGACGTCGTGGATCGTCAGCGCAGAGCGCGTCATCGCCGCCAGGCCGATCCAGGAGCTGATCTCCATGAAGTCCGAGCTGATCCGGTGGGTGCAGCCCCCCAGGCGCGCGACGCCCTTGATCACGAGCCGGTTGGTCCCGATGCCGTCGATGCTGGCCCCCATGGCCACCAGCATCCGACACATGCCCTGGACGTGCGGCTCGCAGGCCGCGTGGTGGATGACGGTCGTGCCCTGGGCCAGAACCGCCGCCATGACGATGTTCTCCGTCCCGGTCACCGAGGCCTCGTCGAGGAAGATCTCGGCGCCGACCAGGGAGCGCGCCTCTATCCTGTAGAGGGCGTTGTCCCATGTGATCGACGCGCCGAGCGCCTCGAAGCCCAGGAAGTGGGTGTCGAGGCGGCGGCGTCCGATGACGTCGCCGCCCGGCGGGGGCAGCGACACCCGCCCCTGGCGCCCGAGCAGCGGCCCTGCGAAGAGGATCGAGGCGCGGATCCGCGTGCACAGCTCCACGGGCAGCTCTATCGCGTCGACGATCGACGGGCCCACGATCTGGAGCGTGTGGGTGTCCAGCCAGCTGATCGCGCAGCCGAGGCGCTCAAGCACCTCGATCATGACCTCGACGTCCCGGATCTTCGGCAGATTCTCCAGGACGACGGGCGAGTCCGTCAACAAGGCGGCCGCGAGACAGGGAAGCGCCTCGTTCTTGTTGCCCCCCGGCCTCACCTCACCGCTGAGCTGCCGCCCGCCCTTGATGACAAACTTCTCCATGAACTCCCCAGGCCTCTGCGGGCCGCGCTCAAGGTGGACTCAACGCCTCGGGGCGGACGCCGCATGCCTGCGGCCCCCAGGGGCGCCTTCCTCGCGCCTCAGCGCCGCCCTCGATCAGTCTTCGGCGTCGGCGTCGGCGTCGTCGTCGCCATCGCCATCGCCGCCCTCGTCGTCGTCGTCGTCGTCGCCATCGTCGTCGCCGTCGTCGCCATCGTCGCCGTCGTCATCCTCGGCGTCGATCTCGGACGCCGCAGACTCGGGCCTGGCCATCAAGGCGACCGTCGGCTCGACCTCGAAGAGGCCTGCGGCGAGGCCGGCCTCGACGAACTCCGCGTAGCGCTCCCGGGCGACCTCCTTGCGGTCGATCCCGTCCGGGGCGACCTTGACGTCAAGCTCGGCCAGCGCGACGTCAAAGCGGCTCCGGATGCGCAACATGGAGGCCTTGTCCATGCCGTAGAGATCCAGGGCGTTGAAGATGTCCTGCTGCCCGCAGCCAAAGCGCTTGGCGACCTCCTGGACCCCGATGCTCCGGTATCCCCGGATCTCGTCAAGGCCCAGGTAGAAGATCGAGAAGAGTTCGAAGGGATCGATCTGACGACGCGGGCCTCGGCTCCGGTCTGCACCGCCGCCCCCGACGACCCCGACGACCCCCTCGCCAGATCGCCGCCGCCGCCGACGACGACGCCCCTGGCCGCCCTCGTCGCCGCCGCCGCTGCCGCCGCCGCCGCTGAAGCCCCCCGGGCTGGGGCCTCTGTTTTGAGATTGATCGCTGGGTGCGCCGCCGCCGCCGCCGCTCTTGCGGCGACGACGCCGCCGGCCGCTGCGCTGACCCCCGTTATTGTTTCCCTGATCCTGATCGCTCAACGCTCGACCTCAACGCTTCCGTCAACGCACAGGGTGCGCCAACAGGGGTCCTCCGGCCAGCCGCCAACGGCAGGCTGTTGTGCCACTCTCAAGCCAACCCCCTCCGACAACCGATCAAGGAGGCCGATGGGTGTTGACACCATGGTTGTTCAATCTCTAACGATGAGGGCTCTTTCACCGTTGCTCGAAACGGTAGCAAATAGTCATCGACCACCTGCTATCGCCGATTCCTGCTTCAACGCCGACTGCGAGATGGCCCGAAGGCCTCCCCGTCTGACATCGACTCCACAGGCGTTTAGTGAGTCCGGGCAACTCCCGGCCTCAAGAATGTTGATGGCGGCATTTTGGTCAGCATTGGCCTCGTGACCGCACGACAAGCACCAAAACACCGACTGCAAGGGACGATAAGGCGCATCGACGCTTGCCCGACCCTCTCGCCGACCCTCTCGGCAATGCCCCGACTCAGGGATGGGCATCTTCGCCAGTGTAGCCTTTGTCCACGGCCTTTGGCAACACCCCTGTCCTTGACCCCTTCAGGCCCGCGCCGACGTCAGCGCCGCCTCACCCAGTCGCCAGAAGTAGATGCCGATGTTGGCCGTGTCGCCGTGCGACAGCCTGAAGGTCTCCGTCTCGAACTGGGACTTGAGCAGCTCGCTGGGCACCGAGGCCTCGATGCGGCCGCTCAGATCCTTGAGGTGCTCCTTGAACTCCGCCTTCTTGCCCGTCGTTCGAATGAGCGTGATCATGAAGTACGCGTAATCCTGACCCGCGCCCCCCAGCCTCTTGATGTCCCGCACCACCGCGTCGGCCCGGTTGTCGTAATCGAGGTTGATCCAGATCATCCGGGCGTTGAGCCACAGCCCCGCCCTGTCGTGCCGACGCCTCCTCGGCGGCGGCGCCACCGAGAGATCACAGTTCAAACGCCGTCGCTCTCCAGGGATGGGCAGCTCACGATCCGGCCAGATCACGTGGTTGTCCGGCACGCCCATCGGCGACAGGCTATGATAAAAGTGGCTGGCCAGCTCCAGGAGCAACCAGTTGTCGAAGTTCATCGCCCCGATGTCCACGAAGGCACGCAGCTTGTTCTCGTTCTCCTTCAGGAAACCACAGAAGTCGCCGAGCGCGCTCTCTATTCGGACGTGGTCCATTCGTTCTCCTCGGGCGTTCTGTGGCTGCATCGAACCTCCTTGTAAGGCCCGAAAGGCCTGCCGAAACGACCCTCCCAGGGGGGGCCCGGCCCGCGCCTACTCTCTCCCCAATCGACTCGAAAAATCAAATGATTTCGACAACGTGACGCCAACTTTTGGCACCCTTGCGGCGACTACACGGGCTGGTAGAACCAGAGCTTGAAGAAGTTGACGTCCCGATTCGCCGTCTCAATCGCCTGCTTGACCCGCACGACGCGGTGCCGCACAAAGTGCGGGTGGATCCAGAAAGGCCAGTTGCGCCACCTGTAGCGCGTGTCCTCCCCCAGGCAGGGCACCTCGCCCGCCTCCACGTCGTTGACCCAGACCCGACACCAGTAATCGCCGCGCGCATAGTCCATCCGGCGCATGATCACCAGGGGCAAGCCCGGCGTGACGTTGTGCACCTCGAAGACCGAGTGGCCTCCCTTGTGCCCGATCCCCTCGTCCGCCACCACCGCGCCGTCCGGGTACTTCAGGCTCACCTGGCTTCTCCACCAGTCCACCGCCTCGTGGATCGCGAAGTTGTGCGCCTGCTCCGACTCCCCGTCGAGCAGGTTCACCTCGTCGATCAAGCGCCACTCCCGACCCTCGACCACCATCGACAAGGCCGGCATCCGCGACTCGACCTTCAGACGCTCCCAGTCCGTCCCGTCCAACACCCGCAGCCCCGTCCTGGGCACCATCTCGGACATCGCCGAGGACGCCACCACGCGCGGCGGCTGGATCAACCCGTGCAACGCCCGCACGCCCTCCATCGCAAAGCCCGTCGAGAGCCTCGCCGCCTCCGCCCGCTCGTTGACCGCCAGCTCCTCCAGAGCGCCGAGCACCTCCGCAGACGCCTCCGCCTTGCCGATGTAGTCCCGGAACATCTTCCGGTGCGCCAGCGCAGGCTCATTGCTCTGCGCCTCCTGGATCGACTCCGCCTGCACGCGGCTCAACAGCGCCATGCACCTCAGGTAGCCCTCCTCGTCCAACGCCCGAGCGTCGTTGAGCAGCGCGAAGCCCACCAGCGACGTCGCCACCGACTGCGACGAGGGCATCTGGCGCGTCCGGGCCATGTACGTGTTCGTCCGGATCGCCTCCAGCAGCGAGGCCCTGAGCTCCTCGAAGCTCATCCCCGTTATCGGCCGACCGCACACGCCCGCTCGCCTCACCCACCTCAGATCGATCTCACCCGGCTTCGGATCGTTCGGATCCTCCGCGTTCCTGAGCGACACCGTGTCCTCCGTCAGCAGGATGCGACACAGCTCAAGCTCCCGCCGGACGTCCGGCTCCGCGATCGTCCAGTCCACCCGGTACGACTCGCTGATCCGCGCATGGCCATCCATCTCCGGGAAGCCCGGGACCCGGATCTGCCTGTAGTCCGTCTCCTCCTCCTGGTACCTCAACACCAGGTAGATCGTCCGGGGCAGGACAAAGTCCTCCTTGACCACCCCCTTGAGCTCCACCTCCCGCACGAGGACGTCCTGACCCGATGGATCCAGCGCGTAGCCCGGCCTCACCTCCACCATCATCTCGGGCCGACGCCGCGCCCTGACCTTGAGCTCGCCCGCCACCCCCGACACCACCCCCACATGGTGGAAGTAGCGGTTGTGGAGCCTCCCCTTGACCAGGTGATAGCCCACCGCCTCCTTGTAATCCCGCGTCGTGCGGACAAAGCCACGGAAGATGTGGATCCTTTTGAAGACTCTCTCGTCCATCGATCCCGATGCCCAGGCGGCCCTCCAAACCTGACTCCGTTCGGACCCGGACCAGGAAGCCTCTCCTCCAGGAGCGCTCGAACCCCTCGGGTCTTCGAGCGTCACTCGGGCTGATTCAGGTGTCTTGGCCCGCCTTCTGACAGGAGGTTCTCCCGACAGCCTAGCACAGCCCCCGCGCACGAGCCTGCAAAATCGCCCCGCCGCCCCGCGAGCCCGGCCCTCAGCGCGTCGTCGAGAGCGACAGCGACCTGTAGCCCGCCGACCACGCCGCCGAGAGCGCCTCCACCAGAGACCCGAAGGATCCCCCGCCTGACCCCTCGACCGTCAACGCCCCCCCGGCCTCCTCCCTCAACCCCGACAGCCGCTCGCCCAGCCGCCCTACGCCTGCGCCCTCCAGCCGCTCCATCACCTCGCCGCGCGCCACGATCTCCACCGTGCCCGCGCCCACCCTCAACCTCAAGTCCAGCGGGCGGACCTCCGACGGGAAGCCCTCCAGCCCGCCCCCCGCGCCCTCCACCGACCCGATCAACCCCAGGGGCGCCGCCCGCAACCCCCGCCCCGCCTCCCACAAGAGCAACCCCGCCTCCATCCGACCGCCGGCCAGCGCGCGCCTGACTCGCCCCAACGCCGCCAGCACCTCCTGCGCCCCCAACCTCGCGTCCACCATCAACACCCACGGCCCGCCGCCCTCCACGCCGCAGGCGCCGAGCAGCTCGGCCGCGTCCTCCACCTCCGAGGACAGCCGCCGCTCTATCCACCCCGACCGCTGGGGATCGCCGAGCTCCTCCCAGCCCGCCACCAGCCGCCCAGGGAACCCGAAGCGCCCCTCCAGACCCCGCCCCCCGTGCGTCGTGGCCGCCACCAGCGGCACCAGCCCCACCCTCAAGCCCTGGGCGTCGATCCGCACGAAGGAGACCCCCGCGCCCCAACCCTCACCCCCGCCCTCGACCAGCTCAAGCCCCAGGGCGCCCGCGCTCTGCGCCCCTATCGGCAGCGCGACGGGGGCGCGGCTCAGGCGCTCGCGCAGCGCCACGAGCGAGGGCGCGGCCTCCACCGCGAGCGGGTGGCCGCTGGCCTCAAGCCACTCTATCTCCTTGATCTGACTGAAGATCCTCAACACCACGGCGAGCTCCGGCGTCCACACGCCCTCCGCGCTGTCCAGCGACCACCCCGCCGCCTCGTAGCCGCAGGACGCCACCGACAGCGCCCCTCGCACGCCCTCCGGGGCAAGCTCCAGCTCCTGCGCCCCGACGCCGCAGCGCAGGTCGCAGGCCGCCTCGAGGCCCGCCTGCCACGCCCCCTCGTCGGCCTGCGCCGAGGCCATGCGCTCAGGCCGCGCACAGACCCGCGGCCCCAGCGCCGCGACAAGCTGCCGGCCTCGCTGGTCGGCCGGCAGCGACGCGACCGCCCCCACCGCCTCGTCGAGGTCGAGCAGCATCGCCGCTCGCGCCTCCACCTCCCACGCGCCCCCCTGCTCGGCCAGCGCCATCAGGGCGGCGTGGTAGGGGGCGTCCATGCCTCGCGTCTTGAGGGCCTGGGCGAGCGCGCGGCCCTCCTTGAGCGCGCGCTCGACGGCCTCATCATCGTCCTTGCCCGTTCGCAGCGCGCGCTCGACCAGCGGCCAGAGCTCGCCCTGCCCGGCGAGCCTGTCCAGCAGCGCTCTGTCCTGGGTCAGCTCCCCGAAGAGCAGGGCGTCGATCAGCGCGCGGGCGAAGACGAGGCGCTCGATGGACGATCGGGCTTCGAAGCGCTCCAGCGCCGCGGCGCCTTGATCGCGGAAGCGGTAGGGGACGAGGCGGCCCAGCGGGTCCTGGGCGCCGGGGAGGGCCAGGAAGGGATCGGCGGAGAGGTTGAGGGCGGGGTCGGGGGAGGCCGCGCGGACGCAGGCCGCGCAGGCGAGGGCGACGAGGAGGGCAAGGAGGAGGCGCGGCGCCCTCACTTCAGGATGAGGACGATGATGAGGACCGCGACGAGGGCGACGGTGAAGAGCAGGGCGAGGAGCAGCACGATGACCAGGGGAGAGATGCCCTTCTTGAGGCTCTCGGCGGGGGTCCCGGGTGAGGGTGAGGTGGCGGCGACGGCGTCGGCGGCGCGCATGGCCGCGAACATCCCGCCCATCTCGGCTTCGTCGAGCATGACGGTGTTGCGCGAGGCCTGGCCCTTGGGCTTGTCCTCCTCGCCCTTCTTCGGCGCGGTGCTGCGGCCGGTGGCTCTGTCGATGGGCTCGCCGGCGGCGATGGCCTTGAGGCGCTGGGTCTCGAACTCGGCGGGCGCGCGGGAGTCGGGGTCGTGGGCTTCGAAGAGGGCCGTATCGCTGGTCTCCTCCAGGGCGAGCTCGTCGACGAGCTTGCGGAAGGCCACCTCGTCGAAGTCCTCCCAGGCCGCCGGGCCCTTGCCTGCGGTGACGAGGCTGACGGTGATGTTGTCGTAGCCGCCGCGGCGGTTGGCCAGCTCGACGAGCGCGGCCGAGGCGTGCTTGGGCGGCGCCTTGTCCAGCACCCGGCGGATGGTATCGTCGGGGACGAGGCCGTGGAGGCCGTCGGAGCACAGCAGGTAGGTGTCGCCCTCCATCAGCGGGAAGGGCCCGTCGGCGGGGGTGTCGACCTCCACGTCGGGGCGGCCGCCGAGGTTGCGGTTGATGACGTGGCTCTCGGGGTGGTGGTTGGCCTCGGCGGGGGTGATGATGCCCTGATCCGAGAGCATCTGGACCCGCGTGTGATCCCGCATCATCTTCTCGAGCCGGCCATCGCGGTAGCGATAGATCCGGCTGTCGCCGACGTGGGCCGTGTAGACCATGTCTCCGATGATGGCCATCACCACGATCGTGGTGCCCATCCCGTAGCAGGACTCGTCCGTGCGGGAGCGATCGAAGATCGACTGGTTGGCCCTCTCCACCGCGTAGGTCAGCCCGCCAAAGGGAGACTCCAGGGGCTTGGAGCGCATGTACTCGCAGTAGCCCGCCTTGGCGTTCTCGACCGCGAGGCCGCTGGCGGTCGCGCCGCCGACGGCCCCGCCCATCCCATCGGCCACGACGAAGAACCACCCGCGCCCGGTCTCATCGGGGCTGGCCTCGCCGAGGTTGTCCTCATTCTTCGCCCGCGCTTGACCGACGTCGGTCTTGCTGGAGATGTCAAGACGTTCCTCGAAGGGCACGCGCTGACCCTGGCTATTCGGCGCCGACTGTGCCATTCACTCCCCGCATCATCTCCGCAATCGCCAGCGCGCGCCGATCCTCGACCGCGCGTCTGCTCGATCAGTCCTCACAGGGCGGCTTGATCAACTTTCGTCGATTCGAAGCTCACCCGCTGCGTCAACACGAGACCCCCTGCCGCCGACAGGTCCAGGAAGGGCGCTGAGCGCCCTCCAGGAGGTCGCCTCCCCCTTCGCTGCCCGAAGGAGTTTTGAGGGAGGTCTGTCGCCCTCGTCTTCTCTGGGGCCGACGCGCATGCTCGCTCGGCGCGCAGGATTCGTCAACCTCTTTGTCTGCCCCAGCGCCCTCGAAGTTCAAGCGCCGGACCACCTCCGACAGCGCGCTTGTCGACGCCGCGCGTGATCGTCGATGGGGTGTCAGACATCGCCCATCGTCGCCCTCCCCTCACCCGCAAAGAGGTCTGGTTCCTTGGGGAGACTCTACCCGCGTTTGGAATGGGCCGCAAGGTGTGCTACCCAGGCTGCGCGCCTGGAATACCCGCTCCGCCCAGGAGCCTTCCCCACCCCAGGCGCCTGGCCGCTCTCTGGGTCAGCCTGTGCTCGAAGACAAGGATCCAAGCCATGCCCTATGAGACCTTCGTCGGTCTGCGTCACCTCAAGAGCAAGAAGAAGTCCTTCATCTCCACCATCACGCTCATCTCGATCCTGGGCGTCGTCGTGGGGGTCGCCACCCTGACGGCGGTCGTGAGCGTCACGGGAGGGTTCCAGGAGGCCTTCCGCGAGAAGGTGCTGGGCATCAACAGCCACATCCTGGTGATGAAGTACGGGATCAACTTCCGCGAGTACAACGAGATCATCGACACCGTCGAGCAGGTCAAGGGGGTCGAGGCGGCCAGCCCCTTCATCTTCCACGAGATGATGATCAGCCGCGGCGATCGCCTCTCCGGCGTCCTCATCAAGGGCATCGACCCCCAGCGCGCCGACAAGGTCTCCGACCTGCCGCGCTACGTCCGCCACGGCACCCTCGACGATCTGAAGTGGACCCCTCCCCCCAACAAGGACGAGGTCAGGGACGTGGACCCAGGCGGCGCCGCGCCCGAGGAGGATCGCGGGGCGCCCGGTGAGGGGTCGCCCGACGAGGGTCGCGGCGAGGAGCCCTCGGAGGCGGCGCCGCCCGAGGGCCCGCTGCCCGGCATCTTCCTCGGCACCGATCTGGCCGAGAAGCTCGACGCCCACCTCGGCGACGAGGTGCGCCTCGTCAGCCCGCTGCGCGGCCTGGACCCCGGCAACTGGGCCCCTTCGTCCATGGCCCCGACCAGCCGCCGCTTCACCGTCGCCGGCATCTACCGCTCGGGCTTCAACGAGTACGACAACAAGCTCGTCATGGTCGACTACCGCGCCCTCCAGGACTTCTTCAACCAGGGCGACGTCGTCACCGGCATCGAGATCCGCGTCGCCGACATCTTCGCCGTCGGCGAGATCTCCGAGCAGATCAAGGGGCGGCTGACCCCGGGGCGCTTCCGCACGCTGGACTGGCGAGAGATCAACCGCAACCTCTTCACCAGCCTCAAGCTTCAGAAGCTCGTCCTGTCCATCATCCTGACCTTCATCGTCATCGTGGCCAGCTTCAACATCGTCTCCACCCTCATCATGCTGGTCCTGGACAAGGGCAAGGAGATCGCCATCATCAAGAGCATGGGGGCCTCCGACGGCGGCATCATGCGCGTCTTCATCTTCGAGGGCATGATCATCGGCAGCATCGGCACCGCGCTGGGGATCCTCGGCGGGCTGGTCGCCTGCCTCATCATCGGGTCGAGCAACATCGGCATGGACCCCAAGGTCTACCTCATCGACAAGCTCCCCGTCCGGATCGAGCCCGTCGAGTTCCTCATCGTCGCCATCGTCTCGCTCCTGATCAGCTTCACCGCCACCATCTACCCCGCCTGGCGCGCCGCGACCCTCTCGCCCGTCGAGGGCCTGCGCTACGACTGAGAAGCTGTCCTGAAGCCTTTGGACGCATACTGAACCTTAGTCCAGCATTCAACCCTCAGTCCAGCACCACGGCCATCCCCTCGGCGTGGCAGAGCTGGGCATAGCGCAGGGCCTCGCGCCTGTGGTGCTCGGCGTCCCTGCCCGAGCCCAGGTGCGTCAGCGCCCGGTAGAGCAGGTGGTGGGCGTGCAGGTTCTCGCGCGGGTCCTGCCGCTGCTGGGCGTTGTGGAGGATCCCGTGCAGCTCCTGGAGGGCGTCCAGCGCCCTGTCGCCGGTCGAGGTCAGCACCAGCGACAGGCTGGCCAGATCTCGCCCAAGCCGCGCGATGGCCCCGTGGCCGTAGAGCGCCCCGACCTCGGCCAGGTGCTCGCTGTAGGCCCGCGTCTTGTCCACGTCCCCGGACTCCAGCGCCGCCTGCGCCACCACCGCCGCCAGCCTCAACCCCAGCCGGATGAAGTTGTGCTCCCGCGCGACGTTGTAGGCGTCCTCGGCCTCCGTCGCCCCGGCCCCTGGCTGGCCGTTGACCCGCGACAGGTGCGAGCGCCCCAGGGCCGCCAGGCAGTCGATCATCGCATTGCTGCTCGACGCCGCCATCTGCTCCACCAGCGACTGGCAGGTCACGGCGCGCGCCACGTAGCCGCGCCGCGAGAGCACCTCCACCATCAGCGAGAGCGCCTCGGCGTGCTCGACCCTGTCGATGCACTCGTAGCCCCGCCCGTCGACCTGCCCCAGCAGCGCCTCGAGGTGCTGCTGGGCCACATAGAGGTCGCCCTCGCGGGCCATCCAGTGCGCCATCTGGAGCCGCGCGCTGACCAGCTGCCGGGTCAACCCAAGCCGCGCAGAGTCGTCGAGCACCAGCCGCAGCAGCGCCACCGCGCGGCCCCCGTCGCCCCCGACGAGCGCCAGCTGCACCTCGACCAGCCGGATGTCGACCAGCATCCTCTCGTCCCTGGCGTGCGCCGCCAGCGCCCAGAGCCCGTCCAGGGTCGAGGCCGCCATGCCAAGCTGCATCAGCTCCAGCGCCGACCGCGCCCTGGCCAGCATCAAGGGCAGCCGCACCACCGCCGTCCCCGAGGCCGAGCGCGCCATCTGCCGCTCCATCTGGATGAAGTGATCCAGCGCCACCTCCCGCCAGCCGTCGTCGCACAGCCGCTGGCCATAATCCAGCGCCTCCACGAGCGCTTCGCGCGACCTCCCGAGGTGGAGCTGCAGCCGCATCTGACACCCGCTCCAGGGCGACAGCCACGGCTCACCTCCGACCAGCCCCAGATCCAGGAGCCGGCCGGCCAGCACCTCCACCCTCGGCAGCTGGCCGGCCTGCAGCCACCCGTCGATCACCGCCTGGAGCCGCTCGCTGCCCAGGTGGACGTGCTCTGGCGGCAGCAGCCGCACCACGCCCACCGCCGCCATCGCCTCGCAGACCGCCTGGATCGCCTCGGACCCCTGCCCCGTCAGCCGCTCCAGCACCCCGAGCGGCAAGGGCTGGGCCACCAGCGCCAGCGCCGTGACCACCTCCACGCCCAGCGGCTCCAGGGTCAACAGGGCCGACTCCGCCTCCATCGCCCCCGACCGGCTCTCGACCTCCACCGCCTCGAAGGCCAGACCGCCCTCCATCTGCACGGACAGCAGCTGGTCCGCCGCGAAGGCGTCCGCCCCCGAGGTGATGATCAGCAGCGGCATCGACGCCGCCAGCCTCACGAGGTGGAAGAGCAGCTCCCGAGAGAGCGGATCGAGGCGCTCGACGCCGTCGATGATGAGCACGAAGGGGTTGCTCGCCGTCACGGCCTGGATCAGCCGGGTCGTCAGCCCCAGGGTCAGATCCCGCTTGGCGTGGAAGCCCTTCTGCCACGCCCCGCTCAGGCCGCACAGGTTGGTGGCCATGTCGACCTCCTCCCACGCCACCCCGCTGGCCGAGAGGCGCTGGATGGCCTGCAGGGCCGTGTGCGGATCGTCCCCGCGCTCCACCACGAAGCGCCCCCCCGGCGCCATGTCCGCGATGTAGCGCGTCAGCTCGCTGGCCAGCCTGTAGGGCACCGTCCGATCGTCGTTGACCATGACCAGGTGCAACACCTGGAAGATCCCGCGCGCCTTGAGCCGCGCCGGCAGCCTGTCCGGCAGGTGCTCCTCGCCCTGGCCCAGGTCGCCGACCAGCACCACCGCCCCGCCTCGCCCCGCCCGAAGGCCGTCGGCCAGCGTCGAGAGCCGCTGCGGCATCGCGTCGGGCTGCGGGACCGGATCAAAGCGGCTGCCGGCCTGCTGGCGCGCCTTGGCCGACGGGATCTCCGCCGAGGTCCGCATCCCGGCCGCGTCGCCCATCACCGCCTGGTTGACGCGCAGCTTGTTGCTCGGCTCGGCGCCCGCCTCCAGGTTGACCATGTCGAAGAGGTCCGAGGTGCTGTCGAGCTCTTCGAACTGATCCGGATCCAGCTCGATCATCTCGTTCAGATCGGCATCCTCGGGCGCCGCCGCGCCGATCTGCATCTCGCGCTCCTGCAGCTCCTCTTCGAGCATGCGGGTGTCCTGCATGAAGAGCGACAGCGAGCGGTTGTCGGCCTTGTGGCCCGAGGCGAAGAGGTAGCTGATCAGCTCCTCGTACAAGGTCCCGGCGCTGTCGACCCGCTGGGCCGGTTCGGCGTACAGGCTCGACGTGATGATCTGCTCGAGCGCCTTGGGCAGCTCCACCACCTGCCGGATCGGCCGCACCACACCCTCCATCGCCCGCCGCTGCACCACCCTCGGATCCGGATCATCGTAGGGGTGAACGCCGCTGACCAGCTCGTAGAGGATCAACCCCAGCGAGAAGATGTCGCTGCGGTGCGTCATCGGCTCGCCCCGCGCCTGCTCCGGCGAGGTGTAGAGGTAATGGCGGCGGACGTTCTCGTTGCGGCCGACGTCCCCGATGACGTCCAGCGCGCGCGAGATGCCAAAGTCCGTGATCTTGATCTCGCCCTCGAAGCTGATCAGGATGTTGGCCGGCGACAGATCCCGGTGCACGATGTTGAGCGACTCGAAGTTGTAGTCCTTGCGGCGGTGCGCGTAGTCCAGCCCCTTGGCCACCTCGCTGATCGCGAAGACCGCGATATCCAAAGGGAAAGGCCGCCCGCCCGTGTTGAGAACCCGCCGCGCCGTGCCCAGATCGTAGCCCCCGACGTGCTCCATCGCCATGAAGTAGAGCCCGTCGTGCTGGCCCAGATCCATGACCTGCACGATGTTGGCGTGCGACAGGCTCACCGTCAGCTTCGCCTCCTCGACGAAGGCGTTGACGAAGGCCTCCATCGCCGTCAGGCGGCTGTTGAGCAGCTTGATCACCAGGACCTTCTCGAAGCCCTCCACGCCGCCGCGCTTGGCCTTGAACACCTCGCCCATCCGGCCGCGCGCGATGCGCTCGATCAGCTGGTACTTGCCGAAGTCTATCGGCTCAGGCAGGACCTCGCGTCTGACCATGACTTGCGCTCTCCTTGACCCACGACGTCTTCGGCTCACCCACGACGTCTTCGACAATTACCAACGACGTCTTCGACAATTACCAACGACGTCTTCGACGTTCACCCACGACGTCTTCGACGTGCGCCGCTGAGGGCGAGGCGCCGCCCACACGGCGGCGCCGCCAGGACCCTCGCGCCGGACTAGAAGCCGGCCAGCAGCCGGCCCAGCACGGCGATCGCCTCCTCTGGCGCGATCCCCAGATCGGCCCCCCCCGATCGAGCCGCCACCGTCACCGTCGGCACTGGCGCGCCGGCCTCCGCCAGGTCCAGGGGCGAGTCGCTGTCCATGCCTGCGGAGATGGGTGAGGAGGCCGTTCGAGGCGAGGGCGAGGCCGACGCCATCTTCTGGGCGCCCCTGGGCGGCTCGTCCAGCAGGCGCAGCACCACCTCCTCTTCGGACGGGGCCGCCAGCGGCAGCTCCCGCATCAGCCGCGCGCGATCCCCCTCCGACAGCGCGCTCAGGTCGATGCGCTCCATCACGAAGCCATAGCGCTTGACCAGCTCCAGCGCCGAGAGCTCCGAGTTGCGGTACTCCGCGATGGGGATGCTGACCGGCTCGCTGCGGAAGAGCAGCGGCTGGGACCGACCCGGCGGGCTGAGCACGACGAAGAGCGTGTAGGTGCCGTGCGCGTTGTAGGCCCCGAGGATGTGCGCCCGGCACTGCACGGGCGCGCCGCCGCCGAGCGCGATCACCGGGCTGTTGAGGCTGCGGTGCAAGCCCACGATGTGGTTCGGCACAACCTCGATGCGGCTGCCTTGTGGGAGAGCCTGGAACATCGCTCGACACCTGCCTCGTCTTGCCGGGGACCCGCGAGGGCGGAGCCGGCCCCTCATCTTGTGCCCTTCGCCAGCCCTCGACGCTACCGCCGCAACCCTCAAGTGTCAACTTCGACGACCAACCCGCCGGGCTCGATCGGGTTGGTTCAGGAAAGGCTCCAGGCCCCTTCGACGCGCGGACGCTCCACCCCGACGATCCCACGAGGGTTCGCGCTCGGTGACCTGGGATCTGGGCCTGCCCTCAAGAGGGCTACTTCATCAGGTCGTATTTCTTGAGCAGGCGGTAGAAGTGGCGGCGATCGACCTGGGCCTCGCGGGCGGCGGCGGAGATGTTCTGCTGGTGTTTTTCGAGGAGGTGTTCGAGGTACTGGCGCTCGAAGTCGGACACGAGCTGATCCTTGGCCTCGCGCAGCGGCACCGAGTCCCCGTCGGGGCCGACGATGGGGGCGCTCAGGTAGGCGTGGGTGCTCTCGGCCGAGGGCAGCGGCGGGGTCGACAGGGTGCCCGGCGGCGGGGCCATCAGGGGCGCGTCGGCCAGCCCGAGCTCTTGCTGGATGTAGCTCCCGTCGATGATGGGGCCGCACATGGTGGCGGCGCGCTCGACGACATTGCGGAGCTCGCGGATGTTGCCGGGCCAGGCGTAGCGCTGGAGCATGGCCAGGGCCTCGGCGGTCATGGTCGGGCGGTGGGCCAGGCGGGTGGAGAGCTGCTCCATGAAGAACTCGGCCAGCAGGGGGATGTCGATGATCCGCTCGCGCAGGGGGGGCAGGCGGAAGCGGACCTTGGCGAGGCGGTAGAAGAGATCCTGTCGGAAGCGGCCGCGGGAGATCATCTCGTCGAGGCTGCGGTTGGTGGCGGCCACGACGCGGACGTCGACGCGCAGCGTGCGCTCGCCGCCGACTCTGCGGAACTCGCCGGTCTCGAGCACGCGCAGGAACTTGGGCTGGAACTCGATGTCCATCTCGGCCAGCTCATCGAAGAAGATGGTGCCGCCGTCGGCGCGCTCGAAGACGCCCCGGTGGGTGTAGGAGGCGCCGGAGACGGCGCCCTTCTCGTGGCCGAAGAG
>SYOX01000290.1 GCA_005804885.1 Pseudomonadota bacterium | reverse complement strand
GTCCACGCCCTCCCCCTTGCAAGACCTCAAGTCCAACTCGGAGGCGGGCATGCGCGCTCGATTGAGCGTGATCGCCACACTGCCGACATCTAAAGATGTCGGCGTTCACTCACTCTCTTCTCTTCAGTTTTCAAAGACCGACGCAGATGACCCGCATCGAACTTGCCAATCCCAAAACATGGGATTCAGCAAGGTCGTCCACCTTAGCGCCTCAAACCAAGCCTGTCAAGACTTATTTCGTGAGGAGGAGGGGACATTCCGCCGTCAGCACCCTACATTCAAAACCATCAAGGCGGGTGCCGACAGCGAGGTGGGTTTCTACATGAGCCCCCCGTGGGGGTCAAGGACTTTTTCAAGCCACCCTGTAAAAAAACGTCTCAGCGGCTCCGATCCCGGCCCTGACGGCGACCTTGGGGATCTCTGGTGTTTGTGGTTGGGGTCGCGGCCGGCTCATGTTATGGATGAGGCCGTCGCATCGAGGCCACCGGACCAGGCCCCGGCGCTCAGGGAGACCATGCGGATCATTGCCGGCAGCGCCCGTGGCCGTAAGCTCGCCACCCCCCCTCGGCACAAGGGCCTGCGCCCGACGGGCGACCGCGTGCGCGAGGCGATCTTCGGGATCCTGTCTTCGCGCTGGGAGCTGGCCGGGGTCGAGGTCCTGGATCTCTTCGCGGGGACGGGGGCGTTGGGCTGCGAGGCCCTGAGCCGAGGGGCGCGCAGCGTCGTCTTCGTCGAGCAGAGCGCGTCCACGGCGAGGCTCATCCGCGAGAACCTGCGCCGGATCGGCCAGCCCGATCAGCAGATCGTGTGCGGCGAGGTCATCGACGCGCTGGCGGGCTTCCGCGCCCGGCGCTTCGACATCGTCTTCCTCGATCCCCCCTATGCCGATCACAAGGTCGCCCAGATCGTCCTCGCCCTGGACAGGAGCGAGGTGCTCTGCCATGGCGCCACCGTCGTCGCCGAGCACGGCCGCGATGAGCCGCTGCCGCCCCCCGAGGCGCTCGGCGCGCTCAAGCACCAGACAACCCGCACCTACGGCGACACCTGCGTGACGCTGTGGGAGCTCCCAGAGGAGGAGAGCCCATGAGCACTCGATCGGCCGTCTACGCAGGCTCCTTCGACCCGCTGACCAACGGACACGTCGGGATCATCCGGCGAGGGCGGCGGATCTTTGATCGGATCGTGGTGGCGGTGGCGACGAACATCGCCAAGAAGCCCCTCTTTGACATCGACGAGCGGATCGCGATGATCAACGCCGAGTTCGGCGACGACGACGGGGTCATCGTCGACACCTGCGACGGCCTCCTGGTCGAGTACGCGGCCTCAAGGGGGATCGACGCGATCCTCAGGGGGCTTCGGGGCGTGGCCGACTTCGAGTACGAGCTGCAGATGGCCAGCATGAACCGCAAGCTCAACGAGGGCATCGACACCGTCTTTCTCATGACCGAGGGCACCCACTATTACGTCTCAAGCCGCCTCGTCAAGGAGGTGGCCATGCTCGGCGGCTCGGTGGAGGGTGTGGTGCCCGACCAGGTCGCCGAGCGGTTGCGCGTCAAGTTTCAAAAGACACCGGAGCAAGTTCAAGGATGACCAAGGAAAAATCAGGCCTCGCGCTCAACGCTCTGATCCAGAGCATCGAACCCTCCCCGACGCTGGCCATTACGGCCCTGGCGGCGCAGCTCCAGGCGCAAGGGCGGGACATCGTCAGCCTGTCGGCCGGCGAGCCCAACTTCGACACGCCCGACCACATCAAGGAGGCCGCCAAGGCCGCCCTGGACGCTGGCCGCACCGGCTATGAGGACGTCGCCGGGACGCTCGATCTGCGCAAGGCCGTCGCCGAGCTCTACAACAGCCGCGGCCTGGACGTCACGGCCAACAACGTCGTCGTCTCCTGCGGCGCCAAGCACTCGCTCTACGAGCTGATGCAGGTCCTGCTCGATCCCGGCGACGAGGTCATCGTCCCGGCCCCCTACTGGGTCTCCTACACCGCCCAGGCGATCCTGGCCCGCGCCGTGCCCGTGATCGTCGACTGCGACGAGACCACGGGCTTCAAGCTCACGCCCGAGGCGCTGGAGGCGGCCATCACGCCCAGGACTCGCCTGCTGGTCCTGAACACCCCGAGCAACCCGACCGGCGTCGTCTACACCCGATCGGAGCTCGACGCGCTGGCCGAGGTCGTCCTCAAGCACGATATCGGCGTGCTCTACGACTCGATCTACGACATGCTCATCTACGGCGACACCGAGCCCGTCGAGTTCGCCACCCTGCGCCCCGGCCTGGACAGGCTCACCGTCACCGTCAACGGGCTGTCCAAGTCCCACGCCATGACCGGCTGGCGGGTCGGCTTCATCGTCGCCCCCGTCCACGTCGCCAAGGCCGTCTCCAAGATCCAGAGCCAGTCGACCTCCAACATCACCTCCTTCGTCATGTACGCCGCCGCCGTGGCCATCCGAGGCGATCAAGAACCCTCGCGCGCCATGAAGGCCCACTTCGATCGTCGCCGCCTCCTCATGCTCGAGCGCCTGCGCGCCATCCCCGAGGTCACCTGCGTCGAGCCTCAGGGCGCCTTCTACGCCTTCCCCAACCTCGGCGCCTACATCGGCCGCACCGGCCCCGACGGCGTCATCGGCGACGACCTCGCCCTGGCCTCCCATCTGCTCCAGCACCACGGCGTCGCGCTCGTGCCCGGCTCGGCCTTCGGCGCCCCCGGCTTCATGCGCCTGTCCTACGCCGCCTCCGACGAAACCATCGAGGCCGGGGTCGCGCGCATCGCCGCAGGGCTCGCCGCGCTGACCTGATCGCCGCAGGCCCCATCCGGGTCTCGCCCCCTCCCCTCCCCTGCTGCTCCATCCCGTGACTCAGGGTCGGCTCAAAGCAACTCTCGCTGTCGAGGATCTTGAGGGGCCGCGCCGCCGAGGGCCGCCATGATCGCCTCGGCGAGCTGACGGCTGATGCCCGCGACCTTCTGGAGATCCTCGCGCGAGGCCCTCTTGAGCGCCCCGAGGGACCCGAAGTGCCGCATCAGCGCCTTGTGTCGCTTCGGGCCGACCCCCGGGATGCGCTCGATGGAGCCCTGCAGGCTCTTCTTGCGGCGGACCTGGCGGTGGTAGCTCAGGGCCGTCTCGTGGGCCTCGTCGCGGATGCGCTGCAGCAGGAAGAGCTCGGCGCTGTTCTGCTGCAGGATGATCGGGTTCTTGCGCCCCGGCAGGAAGACCCGCTCCAGGCTGTGGTGGACCTTGTCCGACTTGCCGTCCTTGATCGCCCTCGACTTGGCCAGCGCGATCAGGTCGACGCCCTTGACCCCGAGATCCTCCATGACCTGATGGGCCACGCCGAGCTGGCCCTTGCCGCCGTCGATGATCACCAGATCGGGCATGGGCCAGTCGCCCTTGAGGCCGCGTTCGAAGCGCCGCCGGATCACCTCGCGCATGCTGGCGAAGTCGTCCTGGCCCTCGACCTCCTTGATCTTGAAGTGCCTCCTGTCTCGCTTGGAGACGACGCTGTCGACGAAGACGACCATCGCCCCCACCAGCGCCTCGTTCTGGAGGTTGGAGATGTCGAAGCACTCGATCCGCTTCGGGATCTTCGACAGGCCAAGGCGCCTCTGGAGCTTGTCCAGCAGCTCCCGGCGGTGATCTCCCTCGTCGTGCTGCTGCCGGAAGGTGTGGCCCGCGTTCTGGTTGGCCATGTGCACCAGATCGCGCCGCTCCCCGGCGCGCGTCGGCGTCAGGATCACCACCCGTCGCCCGGCGATCTTCGACAGCCAGCCGGCCAGCAGCTCCTGCGCCTCGATCCAGCAAGGCAGGAGCACCTCGGCGGGGATGCTGCGGCCCTCGCTGTAATAGAGGTTCAAGAAGCTCGACATCACCTCATCATCTGGAAACTCTTGATCTTCAAAGGGAAACGCGCGGGTGTGCATCAGCCGGCCCTTGCGGACGGAGAGGACCTGGATGGTCATGCGCTCGCCCTCGCGGTAGAAGCCGAAGGCGTCGCAGTCGGCCTCCTCGGTCGAGACGATCTTGTAGCGCTCAAGCGCCGCCACGACGGCGCGGAGCTGATCGCGGAAGCGGGCGGCGACCTCGTAGGCGAGCATGTCGCTGGCCTCGACCATCCTTCGCTCAAGGAGCTGGCGCAGCTCGGGGTAGCTGCCCTCCAGGAAGAGGATCGACTCGTTGACCCTGTCGAGGTACTCGGCCCGCTCCACTTCGAGGACGCAGGGCGCCAGGCAGCGCTTGATCTGGTACTGGAGGCAGGGCCTGTCTCGCCGGGCCATCTCGGCGTCGGAGCAGGTCCGCAGCATGAAGTGGCGGGTGAGCAGCTCGGTGCTGCGGCGGGCGGCCCCGCCGCTGGGGTACTCGCCGAAGTAGCGGGCGCCGTCGTTGGCGACCTCGCGGACCACGTCCACCGTGGGCCAGGGCACGCGGGGGTCGATGCGCAGCCAGAGGCTGTCGTTCATCAGGGCGACGTTGAACTTTGGCCGGTGGCCGCGGATCAGGGAGGCCTCCAGGCGCAGGGCCTGGAACTCATTGCCGGTGACGATGGTCTCGATGTCGCCGAGAAGGCGCGGCAGGCGCTTGACGAAGGAGCGCGTGTCCCCGCCCCGGAAGTAGGAGCGCACGCGGGCCTTGAGGTTGATCGACTTGCCGACGTAGATGATCTCCCCCTTGCGATCCTTCATGATGTAGACGCCGGGCGCCTGGGGGATGGCCTTGAGCCTCGCCTCGATGTCAAAGGGGGCGGGCTCGGAGGGCTGGCCGATCTGAACCTCGGGTGTGTTGTCTCGGGTTTCCACGGCGATCCCCTCCCTGGCCGCCCTGCCCCATCTGGAGAGCTGGTGGGATCATCCTGCCCCCATCACTGTTCAAAGATCAAGCCCGTCGCGGGAATCATCGCGTTGGGTCTTGAGGGCGTCGAGGTTGGCGCGGCGGCGCGCCTCATCGGCGCGGATGGCCTCTTCGAGGGCTTCGATGCGCAGTGCGTCGTCGAGGGACGAGAGGGGGTCCTTGCCGGCATCGACGTTCTTGAGGGCGGCGTCGAGCGAGACGTCGTTGAGGTTCAGCAAGATGGAGTCGTTGTCGAAGGAGAGCTCGTCGGCCAGGCCCTCGGCGACGCTCTGGGCGATGGACCGGGCGTTGAAGGCGAGCTGGCCGGTGTCCTTGCTGGAGAACTCGCCGGTCTCCAGGGCGAGCGCGAAGTCGTGGGCGCCGGAGTCTTCGACGTCGTCCAGGGAGAACTCATCGGGATCTTCAAGGGCCAGCGCGGGGCGGGACGGCGGGATGGGCTGATGGCCGTCGACGGGCAGCCTGGCCGCGGCCTGATCCGCGGACGAGAAGGCGATCGGGCTTGAGGCGGCGGCCTCCCAGACGAGTGTCGTCGTGGTGGGGGGCGAGGGGTTGGGGACTGCGGCGAAGATGTCGGCGGGGGCCTCGACCCGGCGGGGAGGGGGAGCGGGGGGGTTGGAGAAGGGGTTGATGGCGGGGGCGCTGCTCACGCGGAGGGAGGGGCTATCGAAGGGCTGCTCGTCAAGGAGCGGGGCGTGGGGATCGTAGACGACGGGGCCGGCCGGCGCCGCGGGCCTCGGTTGGTGAGGGGCGGCCTTGCCGGTCAGGCGAAGGATGAGGGGCCAGCAGCGTTGTTCGAAGCCGCGCGAGATCATGGGCCAGGCCGCGACGGTCAGGAGGAGGAGGTTGACGGCTTTGAACCAGAGGGGGTTGATGGGCAGGAGGTCGACGGCGTTGAGCGTCGACCAGGCCAGCGCGATGAGGATCGGGATGGTGATGATGCGCGGTGTCTCGGATTGGGAGGACATCGGGGTTCCTTGTCAGGAGATCATCAGCGCGCCGAGGCGCGCTCACTCTTGAGAGGGTGAGCCGCTTTGCTTGTTTTCTGTCCACCATTTCCAGAGATTGAGTCTAGCCGAAGGCGGACCTGGCTTCAAGAATGGCCATCAAGCGCGGGCACATCAAGAGCGGCGATGCGAAGGGCGAGGCGGGCGGCGAGGTCGGCGTTGTGGAGGGCGAGGGCACGGTTGGCGGGCAGGGTGGCGCCGTTGGAGAGGCGGGCGAGCTCGGCCAGGAGGAAGGGGGTCAGGGCCTTGCCTTCGATCTGTCGGGCCTGGGCGGCCTCAAGGGCCTGGGCGATCCAGGCGTCGACGCGGTCTGCGGGCAGGGCGTGGGCGGGGGGGATGGGGTTGAAGATCAGGAGGCCGCCGTGGAGCCCGAGGGATCGGTGCGCGGCCACGATGCGGGCGAGCGTGTCGAGGTCGTCGACGCGGTGAGGGATGGGCAGGCCGCTGTGGGGGGTGTAGAAGGCGGGCAGCTCGTCGCAGCCGAAGCCGACGATGGGGACGCCGAGGGTTTCGAGGGCTTCGAGGGTCAGGGCGAGGTCGAGGATGGACTTGGCGCCGGCGGAGACGACGGCGACGCGGGCGCGGGCGATCTCGGCGAGGTCGGCGGAGACGTCCATGGTGAGGGTGGCGCCGCGGTGGACGCCGCCGATGCCTCCGGTGGCGAAGACGGGGATGCCGGCGCGGTCGGCCAGCAGGCAGGTGGCCGCGACGGTGGTCGCGCCGGTGCGGCCGGTGGCGCAGACGAAGGGGAGATCGCGGGCGGAGCACTTCTCGACGCGATCGGCGCGGGCCAGGCGCTCGAGATCGTCGCGGCCGAGGCCGACGCGCGGCACGCCGTCGATGACGGCGATGGTGGCCGGGGTGGCGCCGTGCGCGCGGACGGCGGCCTCCAGGGCCAGGGCGAGGTCGAGGTTGTCGGGCCAGGGGAAGCCGTGGCTGATGATTGTGGACTCAAGGGCGACGAGGGGGCCGCCGGACTCTTGTGTGTCGAGGACCTCTTCGGACAGGATAGGGGTCATGATATCTGGGGGTTGGGGCGCTGAAGCTCAACACCCGTCGGTCTTTCTTGCAGCGGGCAGGCCGCTCGCCGCCTTGATCTCTTACCCCAAGCCCCGAGCCCAGACCATGACCTTCGACCATTTTTCCGACTTGAACCCGCCGGACATCGACATCGAGGCGGTCACCGCCCGCTATGAGGCGCTCCTGGGTGCGCTGGCCGAGGCCGACGGCGCCGGTCAGATCGCCGTCGTCGAGCGCTGGGACGCGCTGCGGCGCGAGCTTGAGACGTGGCAGGCGCACATCCGGCTGAGGTTCTACCAGGACACCCGCGACGCGGCCTGCAAGGCCGCCTACGAGCGCGCCGACGACCTGCGCCCGCGGATCGTCAACCTGGACGTGCGGATGAAGCGGGCGCTGCTGTCGAGCCCTGAGCGCGCGGCGATCGAGGCGCGCTTCGGGGGCCACGCCTTTGACCTGTGGGAGTGCGACGTGGCGGCCTTCGCCCCCGAGATCCAGGAGGACATGGTCAAGGAGGCCCGGCTCAAGGCCGCCTACACGGAGCTGCGGGCCTCGGCCGAGCTGACCTTCCAGGGCCAGACCCACACGCTGGCGGGGATCGCCCGCTTCGCCCTCGACCCGGATCCGGCGGTGCGCGCCGAGGCCGCCGGGGTCAAGTGGGGGTGGTACGCGGAGCATGGCGCGGCCTTCGATCAGATCTTCCACGATCTGGTCCAGGTGCGGCACAAGATGGCTCACGCGCTGGGCTATGAGGACTTCGTCGGGCTGGGCTACAAGCTGATGCAGCGGGTGGACTACGACAAGGCCGACGTCGACCGCTTCCGCGCCCAGGTCCGGGACCACCTCGTCCCGCTGGTGGCCGAGCTGCGCCAGGAGCAGGCCGACCGCCTCGGCCTGAACCCCATGTGCGAGTGGGACGAGGGCCTGCTCGACGCCGGCGACCCCCCGAAGCCGCTGGGCGACACGCCCTTCCTCGTCGAGCAGGCTCGCGACATGTTCAAGGCCATGGGCGATGAGCCCGACGCCTTCTACACCGAGATCGTCGCCAAGGGCCTCCTGGACCTCGACACCCGGCCCGGCAAGGGCGGAGGGGCCTTCTGCACGGCCTTCCCCGACCAACGCGCGCCCTTCGTCTTTGGCAACTTCAACGGCACCCTCAACGACGTGCGCACCTTCACCCACGAGCTCGGCCACGCCTTCCAGTACTGGACCAGCCGCGACAACGCCCTGACCGAGTACCTCTGGCCCACCTACGAAGCGTGCGAGATCCACTCCATGGGCCTGGAGTTCCTCACCCTGCCCCACATCGAGCGCTTCTTCAGCCCCGAGGACGCCGAGCGCTTCCGCCGCGACCACCTCGTCGGCGCCCTGATGTTCATCCCCTACGGCGTCGCCGTCGACCACTTCCAGCACCTCGTCTACGAGTCCCCCGAGGCCACGCCCGAAGAGCGGCACGCCATGTGGCAGCAGATGGAGCGCACCTACCTGCCCTGGCGCCGCTACGGCGACCTCGCCTGGCCCGCCAAGGGCGGCCTGTGGCAGCAGCAGCTCCACATCTACGGCGCGCCCTTCTATTACATTGATTACACCCTGGCCCAGACCTGCGCCCTTCAGATCTTCCTGCGGGCCTCGGAGGACTGGCAAGGCGCCATCGACGACTACATCGCCCTGTGCCACCGCGGCGGCGAGGCGCCCTTCCAGGATCTGGCCGTCTCCGCCGGGCTCACCTCGCCCTTCGATCCGGGCTGCCTCGAGGCCGTCGTCGACGCCCTGCGCCCCCTGCTGCGGGCCGCCTGAGCCCCGCCCGAGGTCGCCGCATCGGGCGGGCTCGGGTCATCGACGCCCTTGAGCGCGCGGGGCGACGCCCTCGGATCGTGCCCTCAGGCCCCTGAGCCGAGCAGCGGCAGCAAGACCCGGAAGGTCGTCCCCTCCCCCTCCTTGCTGGAGAACTCCAGCTTGCCCCCCAGGTTCTCCACGATCCGCTGGCTGATCGCCAGGCCCAGCCCCGTCCCCTTCTGCCGGGTCGTGAAGAAGGGGATGAAGATCCTGGAGAACTCCAGCTCAGGGATCCCGCAGCCGTTGTCCTCGAAGTGCACCTCGATCATGTCCCTCGGGAGCATCCGACCGCCGATCCCGATCAGCCGCCGAACCGCGCGGGTCCGGATCGCCAGCGTCGGCACCTCGCCTCGGTCCGCCGCGGCGCCCTCGCGCTGATCCGGCTCGCCCTCCGGCGCCACCCCCGTGGCCTGAATGGCGTTGATGGCCAGGTTCAAAAAGACGTGCCGCATCAAGTCCGGGTCCACGCGGACCTCCTGGAGCCCCTCTTGAAGGTCCAGCTCAAGGACCACGCCCCATTGCTCGGCCTGCTGGCGAAAGAGCGGGATCGTGCGCTCGACCACCACGTTGACGCTCATCGAGATGGGGTTGCCCCGGTAGGGCCGCGCGTAATCGAGGAACTGGCTCACGACCGTGTTGAGGCGGTTGACCTCCTCGATGATGATGTTCAGGAAGGCCTGCGGAGAGTCCTCCTCGGGGTCGCTCGAGTCCGGCAGCGCCAGGAGCTGCGCCGCGCCCTTGATCGCCCCGAGCGGGTTGCGGATCTCGTGCGCCAGGCCCGCGGCCATCTCACCGAGCGCCGCCATGCGGTCCTTCTCGCGCAGCGTCGCCACCAGCCGGCTGTTCTCGACGCAGATCGCCGCCTGGGACGCGATCTGAACCAGCGAGCGCAGCTCCTCGGGCGTGTAGGCCTCCCGGATCCTGTCGTCGTTGACGTTGAGCAGCCCGATGACCCGCTCCGCGCTCATGATCGGGATGCTGACCCCCGCCCCCATCCGACGCATCGCGTCGAGCGCGTGGCTCAGGTCGCTCGTCTCGGCCCCCTGCCCCTTGTCGCGCAGCCGCTCCTCGATCTCGGCTTCGAAGTCGAAGGCCACCAGCGCCCGATCGGCCGCCAGCTTCTCGAAGAAGACCCGATCCGTCACCGCGTCGAGCCGGTCGGGCGCGTCGCCTACGCTGGACACCTGCCGGTAGGCCGTCGCGTCGTCCTCCAGCAGGTAGAGCGAGGCCTGCGTCACCCGCCGGGTGTCTCTCAGGCGAGAAATGATCAGCTCGGCCAGGTCGTCGATCTCCACGACGTTGGCCATCTCGCGCCGCAGGATGGCCATGTGCCGCGCGAACTCGAAGCGCTCCCGAAAGAGCAGCCGGTTGACCCGCTCCTCGATCAAGTCCCGCATCGGCTCAAAGAGGATCAACATCACGAAGGACACGATGAGCGTGTAGAAGCCAAAGATGCTCGGCTGATCCCCGATCCAGACCGCCAGCACGCCGTAGATGGCCGCCATGATCATGATCAGCGCCGCCAGCACCGCGATCTTGCCCACCAGCTCGCTCAAGCCCAGCAGGCGGACCTCGACGATGATCTGATAGAGGAAGAACATGAAGAACATGATCACCACGTTGCCCAGCACCGGGATGTTCCCCAGCGCCGGCCACGAGGCCTTGAGCGTCGGCACGAAGTCCGCCAGCGAGAGCGTGATGACCACCAGCCCCCCGATCGTCAGCGCCAGCAGGCGGGCCGCCACCGAAGGCTCCGCGTCCGCCCTGACCCGCTTCCAGATCATGAAGACGCACAGGTACAAGGTCGCAAAGACGTAGACGAAGAGGCTGACCTTGAAGAGGCGCTCGTCGTGCAGCGGGATGATCGCGATGACGAAGAACAAGGTCGCCGCCAGCGTCACGCTCGCTGCTGTCGTCGCCAACCTGCCGCGATCGTTCAAGAAAGTCTGAAAGAACTTCAGCGTCACCAGCGGGATGAGCGCCGCGCTGAAGTCGCCGGCAAGCTCCCACCGCGTCGAGGGCGTCAGCGCCACCATGAAGTTCGTAAAGGTCCACGACGACAGCACCGCGCCGAGCAGCACGTAGTAGGCGCTCAAGGGCGTCCAGCGCCACCGGATCACCACGCTGATCGCCAACAGGAGGTTCACGAAGGCCGCCAGGAGCGCGCTCTGGGACTGGATGTTCACAGGCCGGGCACTCCACCCCCTGTCCCCCTCCTCCCTCCGGAAGGAGGGGGGACGCTCGTATTACGGGCAAGGGGGATCGGGGGGGGGGGCCGCAGGAGCCTTTGGCGGGATCAGAGGCCGTGGAGGGCGGGTCGACAGGGCGCTGGGGCGGGCACGGTGATGACGACGGGTTTGTCGGACACGGTGATGACGACGGGTTGCCTCCGTTGGACGGGCGCGCGGTCCTTCCGGCGACCGACGGGTTTGCCGCTGTCGCGGCTGCACCACGCGGCTACGATCATGCCGACGGCGTCTCGCCCCTTTGGGGGCTCTAATTACCGAGCCGCCCCGATGGGGCGGGGGTGAATGCGACAACGCACCGACAAAGCCAATCGGTCGGTTGGTGTCCTGGCGTCTCGGGCCTGCAAACCATCTGGGTCCACCAATATCACCAAGACGGGACAGCATTTTAGAGCCCCCAAAGGGGCGACACAGAGTAGCCGCGGCGTGCAGCCGGACCCGATCAGGGGACGGCAAACCCGTCGGTCGCCGGAAGGACTGCGCGCCCGTCCAACGGAGGCAACCCTTCGCGATCGCCGTGTCCGACAAACCCGTCGGTCGCCGAAAGGACCGCGTGCCCGCCCAACGGAGGCAACCCGTCGCGATCGCCTTGCATCCACCGACGACACGACGAGCCCGACACGACGCCCTCGCCACCCGCCCCAAACGGCCAGCGATCCCGCCAAAGGCTCCTGCGGCCCACCCACCCAACCCGGTGCCGCGATGATGCTGCGGGCGGGCGGCCCGAGCATGGACAGGCGAAGGGGAGATCAGATCCATGTAGCGATCTCCGGCCATTGCTCAATCGTTGCGTGGCATTCGGGGTCGAGGAGGAGTCGTCGAGACGGATCGGCGCTGTAGGCCAGGAGCCAGACGAAGACCCCGGAGAAGGGCTCCTCACACACAACCCGTCGAATCTTCTCCGCTCGGTCAAGCCGCCCAGCGGCCTGATACCGACCAAAAATGATGATAAATTCTTGCAATTTGTCCCAGGCAAACTCTCTTCCTCTCGGAAGCGCTCTCGGCGACCGCTCATCGTTGAGGCCAAAGACTGTGATGCTCTCTTTGCCCTTGGGCGTCCGCTCAGAGAATGCCCCTGTCGTCGGGGTTAAGGCGAGGTGGTGTTGCGGATCGTCGACGGTGGGGTCAATCAGGAGGGGATCGCCGTGGGCATCGCAGGGGAACTGATCGCGCTTGAGGTTGCTGTTGCAGTAGCTGCACGCCCAAAGGTAATTGGACCAGTCAAAGGCTCGATCGGGGAAGGTTGCCTTGGGACGGAAGTGCTCTATGTCCGTGCCCGCACTGTCCTCGCAGTACATGCAGCGCGCCCGACCCGTGGCCATTGCGGCGAGCGTGGCTCTGATCTCCTTGAAGGACTTGTTCTTCTGAAGCTTCCAGAGGCGCTTGACCTCGCGGACCTTGGCGGCGTGATCGGGGATGGCCGCGATCTTGTCGGCCCTGTCCGTCTTCAGAAACCTGACGACGGCTGGAGATAAGGGCCGACGATCAATCCGCCGCATCGAGCGCCTCCATCAACCCGGCCAGCTTGATCTCGGCCCGATCGCGCAGCGAATCCGGCAGGAGCGCAAGCAAGTCCTCGCGCTCTTTCAACTCCTTGTCGTCCAGGTGGCCCTCTTTGAGCAACTTGCCCTCCAGGCGAGCGATCTCCTGTCGCCAGCGTTCGACCTGCGGGGAGTGGGCGCGATCCAGGCCGAAGAGCTCGGTCATGACGGCGCTGGTGACGTCGCCTCGGGTCACCGTCTTGAAGACCCGATCGTCCACATGCTCAATCCGGCGATCCTCGCCGGGCGCCGGCAGGCGGATCAAGCCGCGCGGGCTGGCGGCCTGACAGACGAAGGGGCTGTGGCTCGTGACGAGGAACTGGATTTTGGGGAAGTGTTCGGTCAGCCAGAACCCGATGCGCTGCTGCCACTCCACATGCAGGTGCGCGTCCACCTCGTCGATCAGCACCACCCCCGGCAGCGGGCACACGACCTGTCCCCGGTCCTCCTGCAGAGAGAGCCGTCCATAGCAGATCTGAAGGTTGCGCGCGATGTCGAGCACCAACGCCGCCACCGTCCGATAGCCGTCGCTGGCCGACTCCAAAGGCAGGCGCACCCCGTCGCGCACCACCCACAGCCCGTCCGAATCCACCCCGTCCACCACGCTTCCGTCGGGCAACAGTCCATCACCCAGGAGCCTGAGCGCGTCTGTCTTGAGCTGCGCCGCGCCTTCTCGCCCCTCCAACGCCCGCAAGTGGACCTGCTTGAGCCAGTCCACCGCCTCCCCAAGGCTCGCCGATTCTTGAAACAGGTTGATCAGCCGCCCAAGGACGGGATCCTTCATCACCTTTGCCGTGCCGGCGTCCGGTGGTCCCAGGTGCCGGAAGGGCCCATACCCGGCGATGAACCACCCCTTGATTGGCTGTTCACGCCAACCCAGGAGTTCTTCACCACCCAAGATATGCCCCGTTCCTCCCGAAGCTGAAGCACCAACGGCTTCTCCGGGCCGGAGTACGATGGTGAGATGAACGGCTGCCGACTCCAAACGCAAGGGCATGTGAGGGACACGGGAGCTGTCCAACACGCGATCGATCTCGATCTGCGATACAATGTTCCCATTGGAGATGTCGACCCCTTGCCGGACCCATCCCACAAAGGATCGTTCGAGGGATTGCGCCGTGAGGTGACCGACGACGGACATGGCGAGGGCTCGCAGGAGGGTGGACTTGCCGGCGCCATTTCGGCCGGCGAAGACGGTCCAGCCGGCGTAGGTGCCGTCGCCGCGATCCAGCAACACCTTGTGAGTGCCGGCGAAGCAGCGGACGTCGGTGATCTCGAACCCTGTGATGTACATCGACTTCTTGCCTCGATCTCAGGTGCCCGGCGCGGGCGCATGGCGAGGTAGAGCGTATGTCATGGATCCGGGGTGAGTCCAGGGATGAGGTGGTCGGGGCGTTTGATGAAGCGCCGTGCGGCGGTGGGATCAGGGGGCGACGAGCTTGTCGCGGAGGGCTTCGAAGCCGGCGGTGATGTCCTCGACGGCCTTGAGGGCGTCCTGGGCGCGGGCGTCGAGGGTCTCGCGGTCAGCGCTCTCGCTGTTGATGTCGCGGGAGGCCTGCCCGAGCGCCTCGTCGATCTGCTGGTAGAGGCGGTCGCCGGCAGACTCGACGAAGGTCTTGAGCTTGTCGCCGTACTCCTCGATCACCCGGACCAGCTCCGCCTCGACCTCCTCGCCGGCCTTCCTGACGACGCGGACGCCCTCCTGGTGGGCCAGCGCGCGGGTCTTGTCCTCGATCTTGTCCTTGACGAAGATGGCCAGCAGGGGTGCGGCGAGCATGACGAGGCCGCCGACGAGGACGCCGCCGAGCAGGGCGATGGAGAGGCCGCCGAGGCCCAGCGCGTAGACGCCGACGTCGTAGGTCAGGGTGTTGACGTCCAGATCGATGCCGGCGGCCTTGAGGCCGAGCTCGTCCTGGATGTCGTCGACGGCCTGGCCCAGGTTGGCGTTGGTCGTCTCGATGACCTCCTCGGCCAGCCGCTCAAGCTCGCGGGCGATGGCGTTGCCCTCCTGTTCGAGCCAGTCCTTGAAGGTGTCACGGATCCAGTCGCCGAGGTGGAGCTTGATGTCGGCGATGGAGGCGCGGTCGACCTCGCGGGGGAGGGCCTCGGCGAAGCGGGCGGTGAACTCGCGCAGGTTGTGGCGGGCGGTGGCCTTCATGCCCCTGGTGGTCTCGTCGATGCGGTCGAGGTTCTCGTAGATGGCCTGCCGTGCGGTGTTGAGGCGGGCGCGGACGGCCTCGACGCGGCGCTGGAGCTCGACCTTGTCCAGAGCGTAGCCGCGGCGCTTGATGGCGAGGCTCTGGTTGAGCATGCCGGCGACGCGCAGGCCGCCGCTGACGCCGGAGTCGATGAGGATGTGGGCCTTGCGGTCCTTGAGGTAGTCGACGAGGCGGGCGCGGAAGGCGTTAAAGCCGGGATCGTCGCCCTTGATGGCGCGCCGGGCGGAGACGGGGTAGAGCTCGGGTGGGCCGACGAGCTCGGTGAGTTTTTCGCGGGCGTAGGTCTCGACCTCCTCGCGCTCGGCGTCGTCGAGGGTGTCGATCTTGCCCAGGACGAAGATGAGGCGGTCGCGGCTGGCCTTCAGGAGCCTGTCGCGGATGAAGGTGATCTCGGAGCGCTTGAGGACCTGGTTGGCGTCCAGGACGTAGATGATGACGTCGGCGCGCGGCAGGTAGCCGTAGGTGATCTCGACCCGCTGGCGGCTGATGTCGTTGACGCCGGGGGTGTCGACCAGGACGAGGTTGTCCTGGAGCAATGGCGAGGGGTAGAAGACCTCGACGTAGCGGGGGTCGACCTTCTGGTTGGGGCCGACGAGGCGCGGGAGGTCGTCGAGGGAGACCTCGCGGGTGTCGTTGTCGCCGTAGTGGACGAGGGCGCCGGGCTTGTCGCCCCAGCGCAGGTGGGTGATGACGGAGGTGGTCGGGGTGATGCCCATGGGCAGGACGTCGCGGCCGAGCAGGGCGTTGAGGATGGTGGACTTGCCGTGGTTGAACTCGCCCAGGACGACGGCGGTGACGCGGCCGGAGCGCAGCGCCGGGAGCCTGTCGCCGGTGATCTCGGCGGCCAGCGTGCGCATGCCCTGCTCGCGGGCCAGATCGGCCAGGCGGATCAGGAGGGCTTCGAGGCGGCCCTTGAAGTCCTCGGCGCGCTTGGGATCGGGGGCCGGCGGTCGGGTCGCCGCGGCGGGGGGATCGACGACGAGGCCGATCCGGGGCAGCGCGGCGTCGGGATCGCTTGTGGGGTCGGCGGCGTCGGGGTTGTTGGCGGCGGGATCGGCCGCGTCGAGATCGCTCGCGGGGGGCGCGGCGGCGCTGGGCGGCGCGCCGGGGGCGGCGGCTGGC
>SYOX01000289.1 GCA_005804885.1 Pseudomonadota bacterium | reverse complement strand
GCAGTTGCAGATGCCGCCGGCCCCGACGTTGACCTCAAGGCCGTTGCCGCAGCCGCCCAGGAACCAGGTCTGGCCGCCGCACGTGAAGGAGGTCGTGTTGCGGTCGTCCGACCGGATCCGCTGGCAGATCTGGTTGGCCACAGACCCCGTGCACGTGAACCCTGTCTCGTTGTTGCTCCCCTTGAGGACGACCCGCGTGTAGGTCCGGGTCGAGGAGAGCTGGCCCTGGAAGAGTCGCCAGTCGCGGCAGACCTCGGCGCTGTCCGGCGTATCCTGCCCTTGCGTGAAGTTCTCCGAGTAGAAGGTCCGGGCGATCCGGATGGTGTCGTTGATGGTCCAGGTGAAGGACACGGTCACCTGGGCCCGGCCATCCGAGACGGTGACCCGCGTCGTGTAGGGGCTGTTCTCCGAGGCGAAGCCGTCGATGGTGCCCGCGATCCGGCCCGTTCTGTTGTCGATGATCACGCCCGTAGGCAGACCCGTCGCCGAATAGACCAGCTGGTTTTGATCCGGATCGGTGGCCTGGACCTGGATGCTGACGTCGACGCCCTCGTTGTCGGTGCGGTTGGCGATGGCCTGCACCACGGGCGCCTCGTTGGGGCCGAACTGCCCGCAGATGACGTCCATGCGCTGGGTGCCGCCGCCGCAGGTGTTGCCGTTGTAGCCGCCCCAGTTGTCGTTCCCGATGCAGGGGCGCACGGTCCCGATGTTGCCGCTGCTGCAGTTGCAGATGCCGCCCGCCCCCACGTTGACCTCAAGGCCGTTGCCGCAGCCGCCCAGGAACCAGGTCCGGCCGTCGCACTGGAAGGAGACCGTCGAGCGGTTGTCAGACCGGATCCGCTGGCAGATGTCGTTGGCCACCGAACCCGTGCACGTGAACCCTGTCTCGTTGTTGCTCCCCTTCATGGTCACGACGGTGTAGACCCGGTTGGCGTCGATCTGGCCCTGGAAGAGCCGCCAGTCTCGGCAGACCTCGGCGCTGTCCGGCGTGCTCTGACCCCCCGTGAAGTTCTCCGAGTAGATGACCGGCGGCACCTGGATCGTGTCGCGGATCGTCCAGACGAAGGTGATGCTGGCGGTGGCGCGGCCGTCCGAGGCGGTGATCCGGGTGGTGTAGGGGCTGTTGACCGCCGCATCTCCCGAGATCGTGCCTGAGATCAGGCCGCGGACGGCGTCGATCGTCAGGCCCAGCGGCAGGCTCGTGGCCGAATAGGTGATGGGGTTGCGATCCGGGTCCGTGGCCTGCACCTGAAGCGAGATGACCGCCGCTTCGTTGTCCGTCCGATCCGCGATGGCCTGGATCACCGGCGGGCTGTTGGGCCCGGCGATGCTGCAGACGACGTCCATGCGCTGGGTGCCGCCGCCGCAGGTGGCCCCGTTGATGCCGCCCCAGTTCGAGTTTCCAATGCAAGGGCGCACGGTTGCGATGTTACCGCTGTTGCAGTTGCAGATCCCGTTGGCACCCACGTTGACCTCGACCCCGTCCCCACAACCGCCAATAAACCAGGTCTGGCCGCCGCACGAGAAGGAGGTCGTCGTGCGGTTGTCCGACCGGATCCGCTGGCACATGTCGTTGGCCGCCGAACCCGTGCACGTGAACCCTGTCTCGTTGTTGCTGCCCCTGATCGTAATCGCGTCGTAGGTCACGCCCGAGGACAGCACGCCCCGGAAGACGTTCCAGTCCCGGCAGACCTCCTCCGTGCTCGGCGTGTTCTGACCTGCGGTGAAGTTCTCCGAGTAGAAGAGCGACGTGATGTTGATCGTGTCGTTGATCGTCCAGGTGAAGGTGATCGAGGTCTCGGCGCGTCGATCCGAGACGGTGATCCGGGTGGTGTAGGGGCTGTTGGCCGAGGCGCTGCCGTCGATCCTGCCGCTCACGACGCCCGTCGTGGCGTTGATCGTCAGGCCGGTCGGAAGGTTCGTGGCGGAGTAGACCAGCGGGTTTTGATTCGGGTCGGTGGCCTGCACCTGGAGGCTGATGTCGACGCCCTCATTGTCGGTGCGGTTGGCGATGGCCTGCACCACGGGCGGATCGTTGGGGCCAAGCTCCTCGCAGATGACGTCCATGCGCTGGGTGCCGCCGCTGCAGGTGTTGCCCCCGATCCCTCCCCAGTTGTTGTTCCCGATGCAGGGCCTCACCGTCCCCAGAGTGTTGCCGCTGTTGCAGTTGCAGATGCCGCCGGCCCCGACGTTGACCTCAAGGCCGTTGCCGCAGCCGCCGGTGAACCAGGTCTGGCCGTCGCAGGTGAAGGAGGTCGTGTTGCGGTCGTCGGACCTGATCCGCTGGCAGATGTCGTTGGCCACGCTGCCGACGCAGGTGAAGCCCGCCTCGTTGTTGCTGCCCTTGAGCGTGATCCTGCCGTAGGTGACGCTGGAGGAGAGCTGGCCCTGGAAGACGCGCCAGTCCCGGCAGACCTCGGCGCTGTCCGGCGTCTGCTGCCCCCCCGTGAAGTTCTCCGAGTAGAAGTTGATGACGGTGGGGACGGTGTTGTTGATCGTCCACCGGAAGGAGGTGCTGGCCGAGGCTCGGCCGTCCGAGACGGACACGCGGGTGGTGTAGGGGCTGTTGGCCGCCGCGCTGCCGCTGATCGTCCCGCCGATGACGCCCGTGTTGGGGTTGATCGACAGGCCCACCGGCAGGCCCGTGGCCGAGTAGGTCAGCGGGTTGCGATCCGGGTCCGCGGCCTGCACCTGAAGCGAGATGACCGCCTCTTCGTTGTCCGTCCGATCCGCGATGGTCTGGATCGTCGGCGCTGAGTTGGGCCCGGCGACGGTGCAGATGACGTCCATGCGCTGGGTGCCGCCGCCGCAGGTGGCCCCGTTGATGCCGCCCCAGTTCGAGTTTCCGATGCAAGGGCGCACGGTTGCGATGTTTCCGCTGTTGCAGTTGCAGATCCCGTTGGCACCCACGTTGACCTCGACCCCGTCCCCACAACCGCCAATGAACCAGGTCTGGCCGCCGCAGGAGAAGGAGGTCGTCGTGCGGTTGTCCGACCGGATCCGCTGGCACATGTCGTTGGCCGCCGCGCCCGTGCACGTGAACCCCGTCTCGTTGAGGCTGCCCCTGATCGTAATCGCATCGTAGGTCACGCCCGAGGACAGCTGGCCCCTGAAGACGTTCCAATCCCGGCAGACCTCCGCCGTGCTCGGCGTGTTCTGACCTGCGGTGAAGTTCTCCGAGTAGAAGAACGATGTGACGTTGATCGTATCGTTGATCGTCCAGGTGAAGGCCCGCGTCGACTGCGCACGACGGTCGTCCACCGTCACCACCACGCTGTAGGGGCTGCCCACCGAGGCCGTGCCTGCGATCGTCCCCGAGATCAGGCCGGTCGTGGCGTTGATGGTCAGACCTTGGGGCAGGCCCGTGGCCGAGTAGGTCAGCGGGTCGTTGTTGCCGTCCGTCGCCTGGACCTGAAGCGCGATGACAACGCCCTCATTGTCGGTCCTGTTGGGGAGGGCCTGGACGACAGGGGCAAAGTTCGGGGTCAGCTCCTCACAGATGACGTCCATGCGCTGGGTGCCGCCGCCGCAGGTGGCCCCGTTGATGCCGCCCCAGTTCGAGTTTCCGATGCAAGGACGCACGGTTCCGATGTTTCCGCTGTTGCAGTTGCAGATCCCGTTGGCACCCACGTTGACCTCGACCCCGTCCCCACAGCCTCCGATGGACCAGGTCTGGCCGTCGCAGGAGAAGGAGGCCGTCGTGCGGTTGTCCGACCGGATCCGCTGGCACATGTCGTTGGCCGCCGAACCCGTGCACGTGAACCCCGTCTCGTTGAGGCTGCCCTTGATCGTGATCTTGCCGTAATTGATGGTCGAGGACAGCACCCCCCGGAAGACGTTCCAGTCCCGGCAGACCTCCGACGTGCTCGGCGTGTTCTGCCCGCCCGTGAAGTTCTCCGAATAGAAGTGGCGGATCGTCGGCACGCTGTTGTTGATGGTCCAGACGAAGGAGGTGCTGGCCGAAGCCCGGCCATCCGAGACGGTCACGCGGGTGGAGTACGGGCTCAGAGACGACGCGCTGTCGGTCGTCGTCCCCGAGATCAAGCCGGTCGTGGCGTTGATCGACAGGCCAAGCGGCAGGCCCGTGGCCGAATAGGTGATGGGGTTGCGATCCGGGTCCGTGGCCTGAACCTGAAGCGAGATGACCGCCGCTTCGTTGTCCGTCCGATCCGCGATGGCCTGGATCGTCGGCGGGCTGTTAGGCCCGGACAGCGTGCAGATGACGTCCATGCGCTGGGTGCCGCCGCCGCAGGTGGCCCCGTTGATGCCACCCCAGTTCGAGTTTCCGATGCAAGGGCGCACAGTTGCGATGTTTCCGGAGTTGCAGTTGCAGATCCCGTTGGCCCCCACGTTGACCTCGACGCCGTCCCCACAACCGCCAATAAACCAGGTCTGGCCGCCGCAGGAGAAGGAGGTCGTCGCGCGGTTGTCCGACCGGATCCGCTGGCACATGTCGTTGGCCGCCGCGCCCGTGCACGTAAAGCCCGTCTCGTTGTTGCTCCCCTTGATCGTGATCGCGTCGTAGGTCACGCCCGAGGACAGCTGGCCCCTGAAGACGTTCCAGTCCCGGCAGACCTCCTCCGTGCTCGGCGTGTTCTGACCTGCGGTGAAGTTCTCCGAGTAGAAGATCGACGTGATGTTGATCGTATCCCGCACCGTCCAGGTGAAGGACCGGTTGACCGTATGTCGCCCCTCGTCGCTGACCGTCACGTTGGTCGTATAAGGGCTGTTGACCGAGCCGGTCCCCGAGATCGTCCCCGTGATCAAGCCCGTCGTCGCGTTGATGCTCAAGCCCGGCGGCAGGCCCGTGGCCGAGTAGGTCAGCGGGTTCCCCTCGGGGTCGGTGGCCTGGACCTGAAGGTTGATCGCGGCCCCCTCGTCGTCCGTCCGGTTGTTGATCGGCTGGATCACCGGCGGGCCATTGTTCCCCGCCGGCTCGCACACGATGTCCATGCGCTGGGTGCCGCCGCCGCAGGTGGCCCCGTTGATCCCCCCCCAGTTGCTGTTTCCAATGCAAGCGCGCACGGTTGCGATGTTGCCGCTGTTGCAGTTGCAGATCCCGCCTGCCCCCACGTTGACCTCAAGGCCCCCGCCGCAGCCGCCCAGGAACCACGTCTGGCCATTGCACGCGAAGGAGGTCGTCGCTTGGTTGTTCGACTTGATCCGCTGGCAGATCTGGTTGGCCACCGAGCCCGTGCATGTGAAGCCCGTCTCGTTGCGGCTCCCCTTCATCACCACCCGTTCGTAGACGACGCTCGTGCTGAGCTGGTTCTGGAAGGTCGTCCAGGCCTGGCACACCTGGCTCGTCGAGGGCGTGTCCTGACCTCCCGTGAAGGTCTGCGAGTAGGTCGTCTGGCTCTGCGCCTGGCTGCTCAATCCAACGGCAGCCACGACGATCGCGCACAGTAACCAGGGTGGAAGGCTGTCGCCTCGTCGCTGTCGGGTATTGCTGCTCATCTCACCGCCCTCGCTGTTGTATGGTAAACCAACGATCTTCCTCAAGAATCAGTCCAGATCCGCGCTGAGCGTGTACGCGTTGGTCACGCTGAAGCTCCGCGTAAAGACCCTCACGCACACATCGCCCTCAGGCACCGGGAAGAGGTCTATCGACTCAAAATCCGGCCCCGCGTTGTAGCTGAAGCCCAGAAGCTCGACGCCGTCGCCAGCGTAGGCCTCCATCTCCAGATTGCCGTCAAAGTGCAGGTGCTCCAGCCTGATCGAGAGCCCCCGGTTCGGATCCGGGGACACCACGAACCAGTCCTCATCGCGCGCGCTGCCGCACAGGAAGCCCCCGAGGGGCTGCCCCGGCTGCACCCGGAGCGCATCCTCGCAGCGCTCATTGCGCGGCTCGCCAGGATCCTCCTCGCAGACCGGCGCCTCCACCTCGACGCTCAACTCAAAATCCACCGCGATCCCGCCCGATCCCGACTCCACGCTCAGGAGCCAGACCCCCGCGTCCTGCTCGGAGACCAGGAAGCCGTCGGGGGCGAAGGCCAGCGTGTCCGTGTCCGAGACGCCCTCCCGGAGCGCGAAGTCGCGCACGTCGCCCACCCCGCCAGGGCCAAAGAGCGTCGTGCTCAACGACTCCTCCGGCGCGACCAGGCTGTGATCGTAGGTCAGCGACACGCGCACCCGATCGCCCGGCACGAACTCCACCTCGAACCACTCCGCGTCGTCCCTCCCTTGGCACAGGTTCATCGCGTGCACGCCCGGCAGCAGCGGCACGGCCTCGGCAGGGTTGTCGTTGGGCTCGAAGGCGTCCTCGTCGCAGTCGCTGTCGGCGTTGACCAGCACCTCAAGCCCGTAGCCCACCCCCTCCAGCGACACCGGCCCGGTCGCGTACACCCGGATGAAGTACAGCCCCAGCGCGTTGATCGGCCCCGTCACCGCCGTCTTCTCCGGCGCGTCCTCGACAGCCTCGGCCAGCACCAGGTCGCCCACGCCCCGGATCTCCACCCCAAGCGGCACCTGCTGCGCGTCCTGCCTCAACGTCACCCTGATCGCGTCGCCCGACACGTCCAGCGGCACCGCGTACCAGTCCTCATCCCCGAAGCACACATTGCGGTCCACCACCTCGATCACCTCGCCGCGCGCCCCGTCCAGCCTCGGCGTCAGCCCGTTGCCGACCTCATTGGGCTCCTCGGGGTCGACCCCGCAGCCCCGCGCGAGGCGACGGATCACCGCCGTGTAATCGTTGGTGTCAAAGGCCCGGGCCGGCGCCAGCCTCAGCACGTAGACCCCCGCCGACGGCGCTCTGAAGCCCACCCGCGAGGGATCCCCCTCGAAGCCGGCCTCCGCGACCACCGTCACGCAGTCCGGCCCGATCAGGCTCGGCTCCAGCGCCCCGATCCCCTCACCCGGGATCAGCGTCGCCTCAAGCCCTTCGCCCGCCTCAAGGCGCACCCCGACGTGATCGATGTCCCCCTGGCACAGCCGACCCTGAAGCTCCACGCTCTCCCCCACCGACAGCCGGACCGGCGAGGCGAAGCCCTGCTGGCACGCATCGTCCCGATCGTTGTCCTGACGACACCCCACCGTGCACTGCCGCACCTCGTCCTCGCAGATCGTCCCCGGCCCGCACTCCCGGTCGTCTCGACATCCCACCTCGCACACCACCCGATCGCGGCAGAACTGACCCTGGCCGCAGTCCTCGTCCACGTCGCAGCCGGGCTCCACGCAGAAGCGCTGGATCGTGTCACACTCCAGCCCCTGCGGGCACCCGCCCACCCTGCAGCCCACCTCGCACTGCCCCCCATCCTCGCCGCGCGGCAACCGGCAGAACTGCCCATCGAGGCACTCGACGTCGCTCCGACACCCCTCCTCGCAGGCCCCGGCCACGCAGATCTCCCCGTCGCCGCACTCCCCGTCCTGCGCGCAGGGCCCCGGCAGGCACAGCCGGATGGACTCGTCGCAGCGACCGCCCTCAGGGCAGCCATCCCTCCGACAACCCACCGCGCACTGCCCCGTGCCCTCCTCGCAGAAGAAGTCCTCGTCGCAATCCTCATCCCCCTCGCACGGCCCCGGCGCGCACACCCGGCTGTCCAGATCGCACACCTCGCCTTCGCCGCACGCCCCCACTCGACAGCCGCTCAGGCAAGCCCCGACGACCAGGTTGCAGTACTGGGTCTGCCCGCAGCCCTCATCGCTCCTGCACCCCACCCGGCAGAACTGCCCGGCGTCGTCGCAAAACAGGCCCGGCCCGCACTCGCCGTCACCCCGACACCCCTCCTGACAGAAGAAGGGCTCGCAGATCTCCCCACCGCCGCACTCGTCGTCCCCAAAGCACATCGTCGGCTCGACGCACTGCCTCACCTCGCTGTCGCACACCAGACCCTGCGGACACTGGCGCAACCTGCACCCCGGCTGGCACAAGCCCTCCGTCGGGTTCGCGCCCGCCAACACGCAGAACGCGCCCTCCTCACAGTCCCCGTCCACCCGACAGCCCGGCCCGCACTGCCGACCGAAGCTCTGGCAGATCTCCCCCTCGCCGCACCCCAGGTCGTCCCGACAGCCCGACGCGCACTGCTGATCGTCACCGCAGAACTCGCCCTCACCGCAGTCCGCGTCACCCCGACAACCCGGCACGCACAACCGGTTGGCGCCCGCGCAGATCAACCCCACGCCGCACTCAGCGTCGTGGCGACAACCCACCAGGCACGACCCGCCGTCGCAATAGGTCCCCAGCACGCAACCCCGATCATCCAGGCAAGTGCGCGAGCCGCACGTCCCATCCCCGCGACAAATCTCAAGAATTCCGCAGTCCCGGTCCTGCCGGCAGCCCTCCTCGCAGCGCAGACCCTCGCAGATCAACCCCGGGCCGCACGTCCGATCCTGCCGACACCCCTCCACGCACTGGCCACCCTCGCAGATCTCCAGCGCCACGCACCCGATGTCCTCAAGACACCCCTCCACGCACACCTCGCCCTCGCAGATCTGACCCAGGCCGCAGCCCCTGTTGTCATCGCAAGGCACCACCTCACAGACACGCGACTCCCGAACGCACACCTGCCCCGTCGGACAATCCCCGATCCGGCAACCCACCTCGCAAACAAGGCCCTCCAGATCGCAATACGAGCCCTCGGCGCACCCTTCGTCCTCCCGACAGCCCGCCACGCACGACGTCTCCAGGCAGATCTCGCCGCCCGCGCAGTCCGGGTCGACACGACAACCCGCCACGCACACGGCCTCCTCACAGATCTCGCCCTCATCACACCCGCCGTCCTCGCGACAGCCAGACACGCACGCGGCATCCTCGCAGATCTCGCCCTCGCCGCAGCCCACATCCTCCCGGCAGCCCTCGGCGCACACTTCACCCTCGCAAATCTCACCCTCGCCGCACTCGCCGTCCTCACGACAGCCAGGCACGCACGCGGCCTCCTCGCAGATCTCGCCCTCGCCGCAGCCCGCGTCCTCGCGGCAGCCCTCGGCGCACACGCCCCCCTCGCAGATCTGGCCGACGTCGCAGCCGCCGTCGTCCTCGCAAGGCACCACCTGACAGACCCGCGACTCCCTCTCGCACACCTCGCCCTCAGGGCACTCACCCACACGGCAACCTGCCGCACAGACAAGACTTTCTTGATCGCAATACTCACCGTCGAGGCACCCCGCGTCCTCCCGGCAGCCCTTGACGCACAGGCCCTGCTCGCAGATCTGACCGACCTCGCACTCGCCATCCTCCTGGCAAGGCGTCGGCATGACATCCGCGTCCTGGCCCGCGTCCGGCTCACCAGCGTCCTCGCCCCCGTCCACGCCGGCATCTTCACCGCCCGGATCGACGCAGACGTTGAGCACGCACTCCTCGACCGGGCACGCGCCCCCACAAGGCGCGGGCTGCACGTCCCCCGGCGCAGGCGGATCGCCGCAACCCGCGACGAAGGCCACGAACACCAGAAACCCGGACGCCAGACCCCTGAGCGACGATGAACGCATCCAACTCTCCAAAACCCTGGCCCCTTCCACTGAACAACGCCTCACTGTATATATCACCGATAAGATGAGTGAATATCTTGATTACTGACAAAGAAGAGCCGCTCGAAAAAGCCCTAAGATGTTGTGAACGTTTGATTTTTCCTTTCCAGATCATGACCTCAACGCCCTTCGATGTCAATCGAGGCGAGGTCTTCAACAAGAAAATGCGCTCCTCTGTGCAGCCTTGACGGCCAACACGGGCTCCAGGGGGAGCGGGGACGCGGGGCGCCCGGCAATCGGCGATCATGGATTCCCGATTCGCGCCACAGCGGTTACAATGGCCCCAAGACGCCGGCGCGAGATGGAGATCATGGACGACAAGCTCAGGTTCTGGATCAACGGGGTGGCGGTCGAGGAGGACAGCGCCCCGCCGACGACGACGCTGCTCAACCACCTGCGGGGCTCGATGGGGCTGACGGGCACCAAGGAGGGCTGCGCCGAGGGCGACGGCGGCGCCTGCACGGTGGTCATCGTCGACCCCGAGGCCCACGGGGGGCCGGCCTTCAGGGCGATCAACGCCTGCCTGGTGCTGCTGCCCATGGTCCAGAACAAGAGCGTCTTCACGGTCGAGGGGCTGGCCGAGGGCCGCAGCTGGCACCCGGTGCAGCGCAGCCTCGTCGAGGCCCTCGGCTCCCAGTGCGGCTACTGCACGCCGGGCGTGATCATGTCCATGTTCGAGGCCTACCATCGCAAGGATCTCGACGCGCCCTGGAAGCTCGACGATCAGATGTGCGGCAACCTGTGCCGCTGCACGGGCTACAAGCCGATCATGGAGGCCACACGCCAGATCGCGGGCAAGGCCGAGGAGGATCGCTTCACCCGCGCCCTCGACCAGACCCCCGCCCGCTCCATGGGCCTCGACTACGCGCATGGGGAACAGCGCTTCTGGACCCCCGAGGACGAGGCGACCCTCTGGGACCTGTTGGACGCCCACCCTCAAGCGCGCTTCGTCGCCGGCGGCACGGACCTGTCGCTGGAGATCACCAAGCGCTTCGAGATCCCCCCGCTGCTGATCTCGCTGGAGGGCCTCGGCGGCCTGTCCCGCATCGAGCCGGGCCCGGATCGCTGGAGGGTCGGCGCCACCGCGCGCCTGTCGGACCTGGAGGCCGCCTGCGCCGACGCCTTCCCGGCCCTTGAGCGCATGCTGCGCTTCTTCGGCGCCCGCCAGATCAAGCACCGCGCCACCCTCGGCGGGAACCTCTGCACCGCCTCCCCCATCGGCGACATGGCCCCGGCGCTGATGGCGCTCGGCGCCAGCGCCCTGCTGCGCTCGCGCGGCGGCGATCGCCTCGTCCCGCTGGAGGCCTTCTTCACCGGATACCGCCAGACGGCCCTGAAGCCCGGCGAGGTGCTCGCGGGCGTCGAGATTCCCGTTGATTGGCGCGGGGTTGATGTCCGCTCGGCCTGCTACAAGGTCTCCAAGCGCCAGGAGCTCGACATCAGCACCGTCGCCGCCGGCATGTGGGTCCGCCTCGACGGCCAGGGCCGCGTCGAGGCGGCGCGGCTGGCCTTCGGCGGCATGGCCGCCCGCACGGCCCGCGCCGCCGCCGCCGAGGCCGCGCTCCTGGGCCAGATCTGGGCCGAGGAGGCCGTCGAGGCCGCCTGCGCGCGGCTCTCGGAGGATTTCTCGCCCATCGACGACCACCGCGGCTCGGCGTGGTACCGCCGCACCGTGGCGGCCAACCTCCTGCGCGGCTTCCTCCTCGAAACTCGCCATGATCCCGCGCCGCGCCTGCCCTACCGCACCACCGGCACCGTCAACCCCGAGGTGATCTCATGACCCGCAGCCCTCTGGGCCTGCCGGCCCTGCACGAGAGCGGCCACAAGCACGCCAGCGGCCAGGCCCTCTACGTCGACGACCTCTCCCCGCCCCGCGGCATGCTCGTCGGCCACATCCTCGCCTCGCCCCTGGCCCGCGGCCGGATCCGCCGCCTCGACACCTCGGCCGCCCGCGCCACGCCCGGCGTCCACGCCATCCTGACCGCCGCCGACATCCCCGGCGTCAACGACGTCTCGCCCTTCTCCCACGACGAGCCCTTGCTGGCCGAAGGCGAGGTCTTCACCATCGGCCAGGCCATCGCGCTGATCGTGGGCGAGGATCTGGCGGCCTGCCGCGCCGCGGCGGCCCTGATCGACCTGGAGATCGAGCCGCTGCCCGCCCTCATCGACATCCGCGAGGCCATCGCCCGCGGTGAGACGATCGGCCAGACCCACACCATGCGCCGCGGCGACCCCGACGCCGCCATCCGCCGCGCCGCCCTGGTCGTGCGCGGCGAGGTCGAGACCGGCGGCCAGGACCACTTCTATCTGGAGACGCACGCCGCTCTGGCCGTGCTCGACGAGGACGACACCCTCCTCATCCACTCCTCCACACAGCACCCCTCCGAGGTCCAGGCCAAGGTCGCCGAGGTCCTCGGCCTGACCCGCCGCCAGGTCGTCGGCGAGGCCCGCCGCAGGGGCGGCGGCTTCGGCGGCCAGGAGACGCAGGCGGCCCACTTCGCCGCCATGGCGGCCCTGGGCGCCGTCCACACCCGACGCCCGGTCAAGGTCTGGCTCAACCGCGACCAGGACATGCTCCAGACCGGCAAGCGCCACCCCTTCCTGTCGCGCTACGAGGCCGCCTTCAGCGACCAGGGCGACCTGCTGGCCCTCAAGGTCCTCTGCTGGTCCAACGGCGGCTGGAGCGCCGACCTCTCCATCGCCATCCTCGACCGCGCCCTCTTCCACATCGACAACGCCTATTACATCCCCGAGCTGCACTTCGAAGGCCGCGTCTGCCGCACCAACGTGCCCTCCAACACCGCCTTCCGCGGCTTCGGCGGCCCCCAGGGCATGGTCGTCGTCGAGGAGGCCATCAACCGCGCCGCCGACAAGCTCGGCCTCGACCCCGCCGAGGTCCGCCGCCGCAACTACTACGGCGGCCCCGGGCGCACCACCACCCCCTACTGGCAGGACATCGACCAGATCCGCCTCGACCGCCTCCACGCCGAGCTGATGGCCTCCTCCGATTACGAGGCCCGCCGCGCCGACATCGACGCCTTCAACGCGCGCTCGACCTGGATCAAGCGCGGCATCGGCTTCCAGCCCGTCAAGTTCGGCATCTCCTTCACCGCCAGCTTCCTGAACCAGGCCGGCGCCCTCGTCCTGGTCTACGCCGACGGCACCGCCCAGCTCAACCACGGTGGCGGAGGTGTTGGGGACCTTGTCGGTGGCGGTGTTCATGACGCGGATGGCGTCGGTGTCCAGGCCCAGCTCGTGGGCGCAGACGGTGAGCATCTTGGTGTGGAGGCCCTGGCCCAGCTCGGTGCCG
>SYOX01000288.1 GCA_005804885.1 Pseudomonadota bacterium | reverse complement strand
GATCCACCTGCCGCCGCTGCGCGAGCGGGTCGCGGACATCCCCGCGATGGCCCGCCACTTTGTCGCCAAGTACAACGCGCGCCTCCAGAAGTCGATCGAGGGCATCGAGGACGACGCCATGAGGCTGCTGTCGGCCTACTCCTGGCCGGGCAACATCCGCGAGCTTGAGAACGTCATGGAGCGGATGATCCTCTTCGCCGACGGCCAGCTCATCGAGGCCGAGAATCTGCCCTCGGAGCTCCAGGAGCACTCCGGGGGGGTCTCCCCGCTGCCCATCCCCCCCATCCACCTGCCCGCGGGCGACGCTGGCCTCAAGGAGGCGATCCGCGAGACGACCCAGCGCCTTGAGCGGGAGTACATCATCCAGGCGCTGGCCGAGACGGGCAACAACGTCACCCAGGCCGCGCGCATCCTGAAGATCAGCCGTAAGTCCTTGCAAAACAAGATGAAAGAGTTCGGGCTGCGGGAATGACCTCAGGGGCAGACCACAGCGCTCGCCTGTCGCAGCTGCGCCGCCGCTTCATCGCCGCCAACATGCGCTCGCGGGCGCTTCGCCTGACGCGCATGACCCGCGCCGGCGCCCTGGACCTCGCGCGGGTCGAGGCCGCCTTCCCCGAGGCCTTCGAGCGCCTGCTGGGCCGCCTCGGCCATGAGGGCGGCGCCGCGATCCCCTTCATCCCCGTGCGCCCCCAGGACCCCGACCGGCTGGCCCTGGCCGACGACCTCACCCAGCTCTTGAGGGCCGCGCGGGCGAGCTGGATGGAGACCGGCGCCCAGGATCTCTACGTCGGCTGGCCGCTGCTGGAGGGCCGCAGCCACGACGGCACCTGGCTGCGCGGCCCGCTGCTGCTCTACCCGGTGGCCTTCGAGACCACCGCCGTCGGCCTTCAGCGCTACAACGCCGCGCTGCAGGGGCCGCCCGAGCTCAACGTCGGGCTCGCCCAGGCGATCTTCCGGCTGACCCGCGTGCGCCTGACCCTCGACGCCCTGCTGGAGCGCGACCGCGACCGCGTCCTGGCCGTCGACGCGACGACCTGGGCCGACCTGCACGCCGCCCTCGAAGCCCTCGGGGTCGCCATCGACCCCGCCGGGGCCGGCGCCCTTCCGGCGCTCTCGCCCATCCCCGACCGCGACCGGGGCGCCCGCGACAGCGGGCCGCGCGACCGCTTCGCGCTGCACCACCACCTCGTCCTGGGGCGCTTCCCGAGCTCGGGCAGCAACATCATCCTCGACTACGATCAGCTCCTTGAGGTCGAGGCGGGCGGCGATCTGGGGCTGGCCGCGGCGCTGATGGCCGTCGACGAGGCCGCCGACTGGGAGGCCGACGCCCCGCTGGAGGATCAGCCCGCGCCGCTCTCGGCCCACGCGGCCCGCCGCCTCGACGACAGCCGCCGCTGGCAGGTGCTCTCCTCGGACAGCAGCCAGGACGCCGTCTTCCAGTTTCTGAGCCAGCCCGAGGCCGCGGGCCTCGTCGTCCAGGGGCCGCCCGGGACCGGCAAGTCGCAGATGATCACCAACCTGATCGCCTCCTGCATCGCCGACGGCCGCCGCGCGCTGCTCGTCTGCCAGAAGCGCGCGGCGCTGGACGTCGTGGCCGACAGGCTCGCCAGCGTCGGCCTGCGCGAGCCCGTCGCCGTCGTCCACGACGTCCAGCGGGACCGCAACGCCGTCTGTGACGCCATCGCCGACACCCTCGACCGCGCCCAGTCCCAGGTCTCCCCCGCCGCCGAGGCCCTGGAGGCCGCCCTCCAGCGCGCCGAGCGCGACTGCGACGTCGCCCAGAGTCGCCTCGACGCCCGCCTCGGCGCCGCCCAGGAGGCCTTCCTCGCCCTGGCCTTCCACCCCGACCGCCCCGCCCTGGCCGAGCTCCAGGAGCGCGCCCTCGACGACGACCTGCGCCCGCTGCCCGATCTCGTCCACGTCGCCGGTGAGGCCACCGAGCGGCAGGCGCTGGCCCTTCGACCCCGGATCGCCGCCCTCTCCCACGACACCCGCGCGCTGGCCGCCCCCCACCCGCTGCATCGCCGCGCCCGGTGGGCAGACGGCCAGGGCCTGCCCGACGATCTCCGGGCCATCTTCGGGCAGGTCCGCCAGGCCCTCGACCTCCTGCGCGAGATGGAGCGCCGCGGCCCCGCCCTGAGCCCCGAGGTCGCCGACGGACACCGCGAGGACTGGGCGCGGGCCGCCGGGCTGCTCGACCTGATCGGAGGCCCGGAGAAGGAGCGCGTCGACGACTTCCTGCTCTTCTGGACCTGGACCGGCGGTCAGACCCAGCATGGGGAGTGGGCGCAGGTCATGGGCATCCTGAGGCACGCGCGCCGGTCGCTGCGCAAGGTCCCTCACGAGCTCGTCTCGGCCAGCCGCAAGGAGGTGGAGGGCTGGCTCCGGGATCTGAGCCGCCTGCGCGAGCTGTCCTCAAAGTGGTATCGCTTCTTGATGCCCGAGTACTGGCGCCTGTCCAAGACCCCGCGCGCCGTCCTGGATCGGTGCGCCTCGTTGGCCGCCGAGGCCGGCTCCAGCGCGCTCGTCGCCCCCGCCCCGCTCTGCGAGATGGCGCTGAGGTGGCACGACCTTATCGCGGCCCTGCCGTCGGACAACACCGCGTTATCATTCGGCTTTCAGGGCGACCCGAGCGAGATCGACGACGCGATCGCCGACCTGCGCGCGCAGCACGACCGGGTCGAGGCGCTCCACGAGCTGCACGCCGCGCTGCGCCACCACGGCGGCCCCTACGCCGAGCTGCCCGACCTCGACGCGATCCCCCATCCGGCCCAGGCGCCCTTCTTCGCCGCCGCGCTCGGCGATCGCGCCCGCGCGGGCCTGCTCGGGTCGCTCGACGCGCTCCTGGCCGCCATGTCCGGGCGCTGGGAGGCGACGCTGCTGGACGAGATCCGCAGGGCGGCGAGCGAGGGGGACATGGCGCGGGCCCGAGCGCCGCTGGAGGCGATCCTCGGCGTGGAGGCCGACGCCCCGGAGGCGGCGCGGCTCGACGGGCAGATGCGCGGCGATCCTTGGTGGATGCAGCGCTTCCTGCGCCTGTGGCGGCCGCCCGAGGCGGGCCTGGCCGATCCCGCCGAGGACGCGCAGCTCGCGCTGGAGCGCGCCTGGAGGGCGTTGACGAAGGCCGGCCGGAGCTCCGCCGCGCTGGAGGCCCCGCTGGTGGACCCGGCGCAGCTGCGGGCCTTCGGCGAGGATCTGGATCGGGTGCTCGGGGTGGGAGGTCGAGGGGTCCTGGCGCTCTACCATCGGAGGCTGGCGCAGGCGGCGGCGGAGCGAGGCCGCGGGAGGGCGCTCAGGAAGCTGGCCGGCGAGGCGCGCAAGAAGCGGCACCGGATGACGCTGCGCCAGATCGTCGAGCATCACTGGGACACCGGGCTGTCGCAGGCTCGGCCGGTGTGGTTCTGCTCCCCGGACGCGGTGGCGGCGCTCTTCCCGATGCGCCCGGACCTCTTTGATCTGGTGATCTTCGACGAGGCGAGCCAGTGCCCGGTGGAGTCGGCCGTGCCGACGCTGGCCAGGACGCGCAGGGCGGTCGTGGCCGGCGACGATCAGCAGATGCCGCCGAGCCACTTCTTCCAGGCCTCCGACGACGACGAGGACGACGAGGAGGAGAGCGCGGTGCTGGCCAGCCACTCGCTGCTGGCGCTGGCGCGGGTCGCCTTCGCCGACACGACGCTGCGCTGGCACTACCGATCGCGGCATGAGGCGCTGGTGGCCTTCTCCAACGCGGCCTTCTACGGCGGCCGCCTCATCACGGCGCCGCGCCGCGACGCGATCCGCGCGCCGATGATCGAGGGGCTGCACTTCGAGCGCGTCGGTGGCCTCTGGGCCGATCAGCGCAATGAGGTCGAGGCCCGCGCCGTCGTCAAGCTCGTCGGCGGGCTCTTGTCGGCGACGGGGCCGGAGGGCGGGCCGCCCTCGATCGGTGTGGTGACCTTCAACCGCAAGCAGGCCGAGCTGATCGAGGGGCTGCTGGAGGCCGATCCCGCGCTGCGGGAGGCGCTGGCCCGCGACAGGGAGCGCCCGGCCGTCGAGCAGCTCTTCGTGCGGAACCTGGAGAACGTCCAGGGCGACGAGCGCGACGTGATCATCTTCTCGGTCGGCTACGGCCCCACGACGCCGGGCGGCAGGGTCCACGCGCGCTTCGGCCCGCTGGGGCAGGCCGGGGGCGAAAAACGGCTCAACGTCGCCATCACCCGCGCGAAGCTCGGCGTCTGGGTGCTGGCCTCCTTCGACCCGGACCAGCTCGACGTCGCCTCCTCGACCCACCGCGGCCCCAAGCTCTTCAAGCTCTACCTCCAGTACGTCAAGGCCAGCGGCGCGCGCCGCACGGGCGAGCTGCCCGCGATGCTGGAGGCCGCCGGGGCGCTGGGGGAGGGGCGGGGCGTCACCGGCGCGCACCGGATGCTCCAGGACGCCCCGCGCGTGGGCGGCCGCGTGCGGGACGAGCTGGCTGAGGCGCTGCTGGCGCGCGGCCTGCGCGTCCAGCGCGGCCTGGGGCTCGGCAGCCAGCGCCTCGATCTGGCCGTCGGCGCCCCCGGCGAGGATCACTGGCGCCTCGGCGTCGACTGCAGCGAGTTCCTGGCCTCGCCCGATCCCATGGCCCGCGACATCTACACGCCGCGCTTCTGGAATCGCCTGGGCTGGCGGCTGATCCGGGTCACCCCCTCGATGTGGCTCAACGATCGTCAGGCCGTCGTCGTGCGTGTCCTCAAGGCGCTGGCCGAGCCCGCCTGAGCATGGTCGAGAGGATGGCGGGGCAGACGACGAGCAGGAGCGGTTGGTGGATCGAAGGTCACCTCGGCTGGGCGGCGTTCAGCCGCCGTGGCCTCACAGGCTCGTGCTCTGGCGTGTCTGGGAGACACCCGGGAGGACGTCCAGCAGGATGGGGAGCGAGGGTTGCTCCTGGACCTGGACCCATCCGATCCGCTGGAGCGTGGGGAGGCCGCGCGACTCAGCGGTCAAACCGATACGCCGTAAACGCCGAATCCATTCGAGTGCATTGTCCCGCAGTGAATTGGAACATACAGCTGTCATCGGTGTAGTCCATGAAGTTGTGGATGGGATCCACACCCGCTGCGGTGCAGGTGTTGCGCCCCGCGGTGCAGGTCGTCGCCCCGGTCTTCTCGGCAGGGGTGTCCGAGACGTAGTCGTTGGTCCTGCTGCAGCCGCCCTGGAAGGTGTGGTAGAGGCCGAGCCAGTGTCCCACTTCGTGGGTGCCGGTGTCGCCGAGGTTGTAGGGGGTTGCGGTGCCGCCGGGGAGGGTGCTGAAGTTCAGGACCACTCCGTCATCGGTGGGGTTGCCCTGATAGGACGATGGGAAGGTGGCATAACCCAGGATTCCCGCTCCCAGATTGCCGCTATAGATGTTGAGGTCATCGGCTGAACCCCGGCGCAGCGCCGCCTTGGCTTGAGACTCGGCGGTTGAGCCTGGCGTCATGTTGAACCAGTTGGAGTTGTTGGTGTAGTCCGTGCTCGCCAGCACAAAGCTCATGCCGCAAACGGAATAGGCGCTGTTCAGGACCGAGATCTGTGCGTTGATGGTCTCGTTGGAGATCAGCCCCTGGTTGCCATCGTGAATGACGTGGACATGGACCGGGATGGTCCTGGACACTCCTGAAGGGGGTGTCGCGTTGATCACCAGCTGAACGGCCGCCGTTTGTGTGCTTGTGGGCGTGGGCGTAGAACAGCGCGGAGGCGTTCGGGCTTCCTGCTCCAGCTGCTCCAGGTCCGCTCCCTCTTCGCACTCAAGGTCCAGCACCTCCTCGGTGTCCACCTCCTCCACACACGCGCTCACAGTCCAAGCTACACACGCCGCCACCAGCAAACCGTAGAAAGATCTTCTCATCTTCTCCTCCAGATGTTTCGGTGAGCGCCTCCCGAAACCCGCGGGCAAGATACGCTGGCTCTGTGCCCGGTGCCCCTCTTCCTGGTTGGCGCCTCAGAATGGCATGGAGTCTAATGGGGGCTCCGCCAGGATGTCAATTCGTGAAAATAACGCCATCACAAATGTGAATATTTTTAGTAATTCAACCAATAAAATTACTTGCCTCGCATCAACACTATGGATGTTCACCACCTACGGCCCCGCCGACAAGATACGGCTTGTCCTCCGGGCCGACGCTCTTGACGGCGACCGGCTCGGCGTCTTTTTGCGACAGCGCGCCATCCATCGAGCCGATCTCGAGTTCAAGCCCGCCGAGCGGCAGATCAAGGGCGTGGTGCGCAGAGTCAGGCGTCTGGCCCTGGAGTCCGTGGGTGAGCCCTGAGCGCCACGATCAGGAGCACGCAGGCCACGATCAACAGCCCGACGGTGCCCGCCGAGCCCTCGAAGCCGAAGTCGCCGCCCGTGAGCCAGTCTGGCCCCGAGAGGGTGGAGCGCGCCATCGCCGGGATCGTGCCGTCGCCGTCGTCGATGCCGCTGATCGCCACCCCAAAGAGCATCCCCTGGGCGAAGTTCCAGCCCCAGTGCAGCCCTATCGGCCACCACAGCCTGTCCCCGGCCAGGAAGCGCGACAGGCACAGCATTGCGCTGGCAAGGCCGATGCTCAAGGCCCCGATCGCCGTGATGTTGGGGTTCGTCAGGTGCGCCGCCGTGAAGATCGCCGCGCACAGGCCCGTCGCCCCCCAGCGCCCGATCCCCTTGCGGAGCCAGCCGAAGGCGTAGCCTCGGAAGAGCACCTCCTCCCAGGTCGCCGCGGCGAGCAGGATCGCCGACCAGAGCAAGAATGACAGCAAATCCGGTGACTTCCAGGCGATGGACGCGCCGCCCAGGAGCGCCACGATCCCCCAGGAGGCCGCGATCAGGCCGATGCCCAGGGCCGCGCCCGCGGCGACCTCGGCGATGGCCTTGAGGGGGCCGCCGTCGAGGCCGACGGCCTTGAGGCCGTCCTGGTCGATGAGGCGGGCGCAGAGCCAGGAGATCGCGAGGGTGGGGATGAGGTTGCTGGCGGTCAGGGGGATCAGGGCGGCGGTGGGGCCGGAGAAGAGGTCGGGGATGAGCGCCCAGGCGGCGAAGTTCCAGCCCAGGATGGCGGCGGTGACGGCGAGGCAGAAGATCGCGATCCGCCAGCCGCTCCTGAGCCCGAGGGGGCCGATGAAGACGCTGCGCATCGAGGGTCCTCCGGGGTTCGGGTCCGATGGGGAGGTGGGTGGCCGGGCGGTCTGGAGCCGAAGGCGCTCGCGGGCGGCCGGCCGATGTCCGGGTCAGATGGGGAAGACGACGCCCCAGTGGGCCTGTCCGCCGTCGACGCAGATGGTCTCGCCGGTGATGAAGTCGCCGGCGGGGCTGGCGAGGTAGACGACGGGCCAGACGGCGTCCTCCTCCTTGCCGAGGCGCTTGAGGGGGATGTGCTGGGGGACGGTGGCGTCGAAGGCCTCGCGGATCTCGATGGGGTAGGTGTCGAGGCCGGAGGAGCGGATGACGCCTGGGGCAACGGCGTTGACCAGGACGTTGTGGCGCGCCCACTCCAGCGCGAGGGTCTTGGTCAGGTTGACGACACCGGCGCGTGCGGCGCCGGTGTGGGCCATGCCTGGGAAGCCGCGCCACATGTTGGCGACGATGTTGATGATCCGGCCCTCGTTCTGGGCGATCATGACGCGGCCGACGGCCTGGGTCATGTTCCAGGTGCCGTTGAGGTTGGTGTCGATGACGGCGCGCCAGCCCTTGGGGGAGATGTTGATGGCGGGCGAGGGGAACTGCCCGCCGGCGTTGTTGACGAGGACGTCGCGGCGGCCGAGGTGGGCGTGGGCGGCCTTGACCCAGGCCTCGGCGGCCTCCTGGTCGCGGATGTCGAGGGGTTGGCAGAAGACGTCGATCCCCTCGGCGCGCAGGAGCTCGGCGGCGGCGTCGAGGCGCTCGGCCTTGCGGGCGCCGATGGCGATCCGGGCGCCGAGGCGGCCGCACTCCAGGGCGATGGCCAGGCCGATGCCGGAGCCGCCGCCGGTGACGATGACGGTCTTTTCGGCGAGCAGGTCGGGGCGGAAGATCTTGCTGGGCAGCATGGGGTCGCTCAGGGGGCGTGGGGCTTGAGGACGGCCAGGAGGCCGTCGCCGATGGTCATCAGGGCTGAGGCGACGGAGGGGTCGCCGGCGGCGGTGGCGGCGATCTGGCGGAGGGCCTCGGTGTCGTCGGTGGTGTCGGAGGGGTCGGCGACGGAGCCGCCCCACAGGACGTTGTCGAAGAGGAGGATGCCGCCGGGCCGCAGGAGCTGGAGGCCGAGCTCGTAGTAGGTCTGGCAGCCGGTCTTGTCGGCGTCGATGAAGATGAGGTCGACGGTGCCGGCCCAGCCCTCCGAGAGCAGGTCGCGCAGGCTGTCGGCGCCGGGTCCGAGGCGAGATTCGATGCGGTCGCTCAGGCCGGCCCGCTCCCAGTGCCTTCGGGCGATGGCCATGTACTCGGCGTTCTTGTCGCAGGCGACGACCTTGCCGCCGGGCTCGACGGCCTCGGCGAACCAGCTGGCGCTGTAGCCGGTGAAGGTGCCCACCTCGACGATCCGCGCGGCGCGCACGAGCCGGGCGAGGAAGGCCATGACCTGTGCCTGCTCGGGCGAGATCATCATCCGGGCCATCTCGAGGCCGGCGGTCTCTTCGCGGATGGCGCGCTGGGCGTCGCTCTCGACGACGCTGCAGCGGCGGACATAGTCGAGCAGGTGTCGCGTCAGGTTGAGGCCGTCTCGGGAGAATTTCGCGGTCATGGTCTCGCAGTCCTGGCAGGGGGGATCGACAAGGGCAGAGGCTTCATTCGGAGGGTGCCTCGTGGTAAAGCCAAGGCAGTGTGCCGAAGAGCGGCGCGCAACACAAGCCGCCCCCTTGCGGCCAAGGAGCCAGCATGAGCAGCGCCAGGAAGACCCTCTACATCCTCGACGGCAGCGCGTACATCTTCCGGGCCTTCTACGCCAACCCCACCCTGTCGACCTCGTCCGGCTACCCGACCAGCGCCCTGATGGGCTTCACCGGGATGCTGCGCAAGATCCTCAAGGCCGACAAGCCCGACTATATCGCGGTCGCCTTCGACATCTCGGCGCAGACCTTCCGGGTTGACCTCTACCCGGAGTACAAGTCCAACCGCGCCACGCCGCCCTCGGAGCTGCTGATGCAGATCCCGCGGGTGCGGGAGCTGGTCCAGGCCATGAACATCCCCACGCTGGAGCAGGCGGACGTCGAGGCGGACGACCTGATCGCCTCGGCGGTCAAGAAGTTCAAGGATGTCGATAAGTTGTCGATCGTCATCTGCAGCGCGGACAAGGATCTGATGCAGCTGCTGGACCGCAACGTCATCATGGTCGACTCGATGCGGGACAAGGTCTTTACGGTCGACGACGTGCGGGTGCGCTTCCAGGTGCCGCCGGAGAAGGTCATCGACGTGCTGGCGCTGGCCGGCGACACCTCCGACAACATCCCCGGCGTCCCTGGGATCGGGGAGAAGACCGCCGGGGCGCTGATCAGCGAGTTCGGGTCGCTGGAGAACCTGCTGGCCAACATCGACAAGGTCTCGGGCAAGAAGCGCAAGGAGAACCTGGAGGCCTTCGCCGACCAGGCCCGGATCAGCCAGCAGCTCGTGCGGCTCAAGGACGACTGCCCGATCCCCTTCGAGCTGGCCGACATGGCGGTGCGCGATCCGGACTGGACGGCGCTGGGGCGGCTCTACCAGGAGTTCGAGTTCAGCCGGCTGCTCGGGGAGCTGGACAAGGAGCGGCGCGCCCTGGATCGGAGCAACATGGTGCGGGTGACGCCGGACAAGGATTACAGGATGATCCTGACGCTGGCCGATCTCGACGCCGCGATCCTGGCCGCGTCGGACGCGAGGCTCTTCAGCTTCGATCTGGAGACGACCAGCATCGACCCGCTCAAGGCCGAGATCGTGGGGATGTCGATGGCCTGGGAGGACCACAAGGCCGTCTACGTGCCGCTGGGCCACCGCTACCTCGGGGCGCCGCGTCAGATCCCGCTGGACGTGGCGCTGGAGCGGGTCAAGCCGCTGCTGGAGTCCGAGGTCATCGGGACGCTGTGCCACAACGTCAAGTACGAGTGGATGGTGCTGGAGCGCTACGGGATCGCGCTGCGCGGGGTGCGTTGCGATACGATGCTGGCGAGCTATCTGGTCGATCCGAGCCGCCTGAGCCACTCGCTCGATGCGCTGGCGCTTGATGTGTTGAGCTACGGGACGAAGAAGTTCGAGGAGGTGGCGGGCAAGGGCAAGAAGCAGGTGACCTTCGACATGGTGCTGGTCGAGGACGCCACCTTCTACGCGGCCGAGGACGCCGACGTGACGCGGCTGCTCTATGGGGCGCTGTGGCCGGACGTCGAGATCATGAAGCTGGCCGGGATGCACGACGACATGGAGCTGCCGCTGGCCCGGGTGCTGGCCGTCATGGAGCAGAACGGCATCCGGATCGACGTCGAGGCGCTGCGGGCCCAGGGCGAGGTGATGACGACGGAGCTGGCCGAGATCGAGAAGGAGGCCCACGCGATGGTCGGGGCGCCCTTCAACCTCAACAGCCCGACGCAGCTGCGCAAGATCCTCTTCGAAGACCTGGGGCTCAAGTCCGGCAAGCGGACCAAGAGCGGCATGTCGACCGATCAGTCGGTGCTGGAGAAGATCGCCGGCCAGCACCCGCTGCCGGGCAAGATCCTGGAGCACCGCACCCTGGCCAAGCTCAAGTCGACCTACATCGACGCGATCCCGGCGCTGATGCACACGGACGGTCGCGTCCACACGGACTTCAACCAGGCCGTCGCCGCCACGGGCCGGCTTTCATCGAGCAATCCCAATCTTCAGAATATTCCGATACGTACTCAGCGCGGCAAGGAGATCCGGCGGGCCTTCGTCCCGGCCCCCGGCCACCTGCTGCTGAGCGCCGATTACAGCCAGATCGAGCTGCGCCTGCTGGCCCACCTCTCCGGCGACGCCGCCCTGTGCGACGCCTTCCAGAAGGGCGAGGACATCCACAGGCGCACCGCCGCCGAGATCTTCAACATCCCCCAGGTGCTCGTCGACGAGTCCAAGCGGCGCGCGGGCAAGGTGGTCAACTTCGGGGTCGTCTACGGGATGGGATCGCAGCGGCTCGCCCGCGATCTGGGCATCAAGCGCGAGAAGGCCGCCGACTACATCGAGAAGTATTTCGAGCGCTACAGCGGCGTGAAGGTCTACTTCGACGGCCTCGTGGACGCCGCCCGCGCCAAGGGCTACGCCGAGACGATGCTGGGCCGCCGCCGCCCGATCCCGGAGCTGGGCAGCCCGCGCGAGGACATGCGCGCCCTTGGCGAGCGGCTGGCCGTCAACATCCCCATCCAGGGCACAGCCGCCGATCTGATCAAGCTGGCCATGATCCGCATCCAGCGGCGTATCGAGCGCGAGGCGTGGCCCGCGAAGATGCTCCTGCAGGTCCACGACGAGCTGGTCTTCGAGGTGGCCGAGGGCGCCGTCGAGGGGCTGCGCCGCATGGTCCGCGAGGAGATGACCGGCGTCCACAAGCTCAAGGTCCCTCTCGTCGTCGACACCGGCGTGGGCACCACCTGGCTGGACGCCAAATAAGGTCGGCTTCGTTGACGGGCACGTCGATCATGGCGGGTCGGCGTTGTTGGATGGACACGTCGATCATGGCGCGTCGGCGTTGTTGGGTGGACACGTCGATCATGACGGGTCGGCGTTGTTGGGTGGGCACACGGTCCTTTCGGTGACCGACGGGTTTGCCGCTGTCGCGGCTGCACCACGCGGCTTGTATGTTGGAGCGGACAGCGGATGATGAGAGAAAGCCCCGCCAGATGATGGTCATCCAGCGGGGCTCCTCTCGGCAACGGTCAGGCTCGATTCGTCGAG
>SYOX01000287.1 GCA_005804885.1 Pseudomonadota bacterium | reverse complement strand
CGAGTTTTTGAGCAAGGCCAATGCACTGACCCCAGACCCATCAACTGAGTCTCCCCTCGATCCCCGCCACGACGGGCTCCGATGAGATGTGACTAAGAGACAGCCTTCCGGAGGGAGGAGGGGGACAGGGGGTGGAGTGCCAACCGCGGGCTACCACGCGCCGCGCTCGATCGCCGCGCACCACGCCTCGTAGCCCGGCTGCCGCTGCGACAGGTGCGGCCTCAAGGCCCGCGCCAGCGCCGACGCGGAGCGCTCGCCGCCCACCGCCCCCAGCGAGGCCGCCGCCGAGAGCGCGATCTCCAGCGCGTGCTCGCCGTCAATACCGACCAGCACGGCGTCCATCTCATCAAAGTCGCCCTCGTCGCCCGAGGGCGACGCCAGCAGCGGGACGACCAGCCCGGCCTGCCCCAGCGCCCACGTCGCCTCCGACCAGAAGCGGTGCTCGGCCTGACCCCTGGCCTGCGCGCTCCAGCTCGCCTCCGAGGACAGCTCCGCCACCAGCGCCGCACCCGTCGCCACCTGCGCGAAGACCGGCAGCTCCGCGTAGCGCACCCGGCGCACCCCGATCACGTCCCGCCGCGCCAGGTTGAACAGGTAGGGCCGCCCGCCCTCGTGCAGCAGATCCCAGAGCCTGTCAAAGACCCGCTGCGCCCTCTGGCGCCACTGCGCCGCGACCACCGGCCCGCGATCGTCGTGGCCCTCGAAGCGCGCCTCCCGGATCAGCGCGTCGACCGCCTCCAGCGCGCCCCAGGACTGCGCCCCTCGCACCGCCGCGCACACCCGCTGACCTCGCCGCTCGCCCTCGCCTCGATCCGACGCCGCCCCGCACAGCGCCAGCGCCAGCGCCGCGCCCCTGGCCCCGATCCCGACCTGCGCGTCCGTCCACGCGCGCTCGCCGACCACCAGCGCCAGCGCCAGCGCCCCGCAGAAGGCCACGCCCCCAAGCTCACCCCGCCGCGCAAACACCCCCAGACACTCCAGCCCCTCGACCGCCCGCTCCTCCGAGGCCAGCCACGCGCCGAGCACCTCGGCGGGCTTGAGCGCCTCCGGGTGCTCGGCGAAGCGCTCCGCGGCCACCCGGAGCAAGCCCCACACGCCGCCGGAGGGCGAGCGCAGCCGCGACCGCAGCGCGCCGAGCAGGTAATCCTGCACCACCAGCGCCCCCTCCCCCTTGAGGCCCGAGGCCAGGACCGCCTCCACGCCCCCGAAGTCAGGCTCCGGCGCGTGCAGCTCCTCCCTGATCAGCTCCAAGGCCTCGTCTGCCGTGAGCGCTCGCTCCATCCAACCGCTCCCAAGCGCGCCAACGCCGCGCGAAGGCGCGACCCCGACCCACCATAGCGCGCCTGCGGCCGACAACATATCCCGAAGCGACCTCCGGGCCGCTTTCTGCTTTGCCGACAGATGGGTTATCCTCCCGGCGAGCGGCGTCGGACCTGGACGGGCGGCGCCATGACCACGAGCCGAGGATGGGCATGGAGAAGCTCGCAAAGCTGCGCGACGCGTTGACGGAGCGCTTCCTGGAGCGCGACGAGGTGATCCGGGGGATGCTCGCCGCCCTGCTGGCCGGCGAGCACGTCCTGCTGCTCGGCCCCGTCGGCACCGCCAAGAGCATGCTCGCCGTCGAGCTGTGCCGGCGGATCGAGGGCGCCGATTACTTCGGGTGGCTCCTGACCCGCTTCTCGACCCCCGAGGAGCTCTTCGGCGCCATCAGCCTGCGCGAGCTTGAGCGCGACCGCTACGTCCGGGTCACCACCGGCAAGCTGCCCGAGGCCCACATCGCCTTCCTCGACGAGATCTTCAAGGCCAACAGCGCCATCCTCAACAGCCTCCTGTCGCTGGTCAACGAGCGCGTCTTCCACAACGGCGAGTCCGCCACCCCCGTCCCCCTGATCACCCTCGTGGCCGCCAGCAACGAGCTGCCCGACGAGGGCGATCTGATGGCCCTCTTTGACCGCTTCATGCTGCGCTACACCGTCGATTACATCGAGGAGGACTTCCGCTTCCTCAAGATGCTCTCGATGTCCGAGCGCGCCGAGTCCCCCGCCGGCCTGACCCTGGCCGACCTCGACGACCTGCGCGCCCGCGTCGATCTGGTCGAGCTGCACAGCGCCTGGCTCGGCGATCTGGTCGAGCTGCGCCGCCGCCTCAAGGCCAAGGGCATCATCGCCAGCGACCGGCGCTGGCGCAAGGCCATCCGGCTGCTCAAGGCCTGGGCCATGGTCGACGGCCGCCTCCAGGTCGAGGCCCAGGACCTCGCCCAGCTCGTCCACGTCCTGTGGAACGACCCCGCCGAGCGCGAGGAGGTCCGCCTGACCCTCCAGGAGGTCTTCCTCGGCCACGAGGACAAGGCCCGCGAGCTCCTCTTTCAGGCCCGCGAGGTCCGCGACTACGCCCTGCAGCGCTGGCCGGACGCCGAGATGGCCATGCGCGCCAGCATCGAGGCCCACACCAAGCTCAAGCGCATCCACGCCCAGGTCCACGCGCTGGCCGAGTCCGCCACCCAGCGCCGACGCCGCGCCGACGCCGTCGTGCAGATCCTGGGCGAGATCGAGATCCTCCAGCGCCAGATCCTCGAAGAGGGCGTCTGATGGACGACCCCCGCGACGACCTCGACGAGGCACCGCCCGCGCCCTGCGTCGTCGGCCGGGACGCCTACGACGAGGCCGCCTTCGATCGCGCCCTGATCGACAACGCCGCGCTGGCCGCCGCCGTCCAGGCCGGCCTGCGCCTCCACCCGGGCTTCGAGGCGCTGGCCAGGGACGTCTTCGCGCTGCTCTTCAAGTACACCACCACCATCCTCGACGAGGACCCCGACACGACCGGCCGCACCGCGCTCGCCCGCCGCGTCGTCGGCTGGGTCCGGGCCTCGCGCGACTTCGAGCGCCTGCGCGCCGAGACCGTACTGGACGAGGGCCGCGCCACCTACGGCGCCCGCCTCGTCCTGGACCACGTCCTGCGCAACCTGCGCCGCGAGGAGCTCTTCGATCAGCACGACCTGCTCGAAGGCTTCGAAATCGACGCCCTGGAGCGCCGCCTGGAGGCGCTGCGGGAGGCCCGGGACGCCGCCGACGACTTCGCCGCCCAGGGCCACCGCGAGGGCCTCGACGCCACCATCGACGCCCTCGACGGCGAACTCGAAGACGCCCAGGCCGCGCTCAAGCGCCTGCGCCGCTCCCAGGCCCGACGCCTGGACGGCCTGCCCATCTCGATCCAGAGCCGCCTGCGGGAGCTGACCGGCGCCCTGCCCGAGCGCATGGCCCAGAGCGAGCAGGCGCTCTCCGACTTCGGCCACGACCTCGGCGCCTCCATCGAGGGCGGGATGCCCTCGGCCGCCAAGCTCGACCTGGGCGACAGGCTCCTGACCAACGACAAGCTCAAGCGCCTCTCTCGCCTCGTGGGCGCCTTCCGGCAGCTCGCCCGCGCCGCACGCCGCGCCCGCTTCGAGCGCCTCCCCGCGGAGGTCCACGCCATCGAGCGGGGCCGCGATCTGGCCCGCCTGCTGCCCACCGAGGCCTCCCAGCTCCGACACCCCCAGCTGCGCCGCCTCTTCTTGCGCCGGCTGCTCGAAGGCGACCTCCTGCAATACGCCATCGAGGGCCGCGACGAGGGCGCGCGCGGCCCCATGGTCGTCTGCGTCGACGGCTCCGGCTCGATGGCCGGCGACAAGGAGCTCTGGGCCAAGGCCGTCTGCCTCACCCTCCTTGAGATCGCCCGGCGGCAGAAGCGCCACTTCCGCGCCCTCGTCTTCTCCGACGCCCAGCGCGACCTGCGCGTCTTTGACCTCCTCGAGATGCCCCGCGGCGGACGCCTGGAGGCCCCGCCGGTCAAGATCGCCGATCTGGTCGCCTTCGCCGACTACTTCCCGCGCGGCGGCACCGACTTCCAGGGGCCCCTCGACGAGGCCCTCCAGATCCTCCAGCACAAGAACCTCAAGCGCGGCGACGTCGTCTTCATCACCGACGGCGAGGCCTCCGTCAGCCCGCAGTGGCTGGAGGGTTTTTTGGCCGAGAAGGCCAGGCTCGACTTCAAGGTCTATGGGGTGCTCGTCGACGTGGGGCAGCAGGGCCTGCGCCCCGAGGCCGTCGCGCGCTTCGCCGACCGCGTCACCAGCGTGAGCCAGTTGACGGCGGAGGGCGCCCGCGACATCTTCATCGAGATATGAAGAGCCCGCTCGCCCCAGGCTCGCGCCCGGGGCTACAAACCCAGGGACGCCTCTTCGAGGCTCTCGACGGAGCGTCAACCTCCAGGCATGGTGTCACCCAGGACAAGCGGCCCTTGATGTTGAGGCCATTGAGCCGAGCGACACGATGCTGCGGGCTCTTCCAGAGCCCGTCGAGAGCCCCGAAGGGGCGTCCCTGGGTTTGTAGCCCCGGGCGCGAGCCTGGGGCGGCCCACTGCCCCCGCGCCGCCAGGGCCGGGCGCGACGACCGACACCCTCACCCCGGCGCCTCTGGAGGCGACACCATGATCCCCAGGACCCCGCTTGCCCTGATCCTCGCCGCCGCGCTCGCCCTCGGCGCCTGTCGCAACCCCGACGCCGCCCGCCCCGCTGCCGCCGAGCGGCCTGCCGCCGAGCGGTCCGCCGCCGAGCGGTCCGCCGACGCCCGACCCGACGAGGCCGCCGCCGCGTCGGCCGACCTCGACGCCGCCCCCCTCCCCCCCGGCGTCCACCGCGGCGCCTGCCTCGCCCACAGCTACGAGGACGACGGCGTCAAGGGCTATGGATCGGCGGCCTCGCTGGCGAGCAAGAAGGAGCTGGCCGCCCTGGGCGTCGACTCGATCAGCCTGACCCCCTTCGGCTGGCAGCGCTCGCTGACCAGCACCCAGGTGGACTTCAACCCCAACGTCAAGGCCGGTGAGTCCGACGACCGCATCGAGGCCGAGGTCGCCCAGGCCCGACAGCTCGGCTTGAAGGTCATCATGAAGCCCCACCTGTGGATCAACTACACGGACTGGCAAGGGCACATCAAACCCGAAGGCGGACAGGCCGGCTGGGACAGCTGGTTCGAGAGCTACACCCGCTTCATCGTCCACTTCGCCAAGATCTCCGAGCGCCTCAAGCTCGACGCCCTGGTCGTCGGCCTTGAGCTGGCCTCGGCGAGCCACATGCGGGAGCGCTGGGTGGCCGTGGTCGACGAGGTCCGCAAGCACTACTCCGGCCCCCTGATCTACGCCGCCAACTGGAACGAGACGCACCTGGTGGCCTTCTGGGACAAGGTCGACTTCATCGGGGTGCAGTTCTTCGCCCCCCTCTCCGACAGCCTCACCCCCTCGCTGGAATCCCTGACCGCCGCCGCTGGCAAGCAGCTCGACGAGTACGGCGCCCTCTCGCGCAAGGTCGACAAGCCCGTGATCCTGACCGAGTACGGCTACAAGAGCATCGTCGCCACGGCGATCTCCCCGAGCACCTGGCCCGAGCACCTGCCCCCCGAGGCCCGCAACTACGACGAGGCCAACCAGGCCCTGGCCTACCGCGCGCTGCTGGCCGCCGCCGGCGCCCGGCCCTTCATCCACGGCGTCTACATCTGGAAGTGGTTCACCAACGTCGACACCGACGAGGAGGGCCGCATCGGCTTCTCCCCGCGCAACAAGCGCGCCGCCAAGGTCGTCAAGGCCGCCTACGCCCCCGCCTCCCCCTGATCCCCGCCGCCAGCGCGCGCCCCACCCTGTTCGTCCAGGCCCAGCCAGCAGCGGATGCCCGCTTCACTGACCTTAAGCTCTTGAAATCGCCGAAAAATGGCGTCCGCCGCCCGATCCACCTCGCGGGGAGACAGAGCCCTGCCCCAGAAGATGGCCTCATGGATAAAGCTGTCCCAGTTGCCGTAGAAGCGCAGCCAGACGCCCTTGCCTTCGGCCCAGGCCACGACCTCGGCCAGATCCGGCAAGGCTTCCTGCGCGGGGTGGACCGAGACGATGGCCGCCCGATCGACTTTGGCCGCTGCCGCCTTGAGGGTGAAGTGCTCCAGATCCGTTCGGGGGACAGATTTATGGCGGACCTCGACGGCGCGCTCCCACCCTTCTCCCTCCAGAGCCCTCAAGGCCACATCACCTGGGAAATGGCGATCGGGATCGTGGATGGGGCTCACCACCACACGATCTGCGCCATGGGCGGCCTCAAGCAAGCCCGCCACCACCGCCTGAGCGCGCTTGCCAAGCTCGGGATCTTGCTCAACGACCCTCGTGATGTGGTGCGTCAAATCCTGAAGCGTCTCAAAGCGCGCCGTGCGCTCCGAAGCGTCGAAGCGCCGCAAATCCAGACACCGGACTTGAAGAAAAGACCGCAACACCTCACGGGCTTCGGCCTCGTCCTTGATGGCGTCCACGTCCCTCAAGATTTCCAGGAAGAGGCCATAGGCCTGCTTGCCACTGACCTTGGAGAGCAGATTGGAGCTGTCCAGACGATCTGGACCATAGAAGGGCGAATTGTTCAACGGCTCGCGGCCCGTCACCCCCAGATCGATCTCAAGCCGAGGGGCGTGCGCCGCCAGGACATCCTTACAGAGGCTCCGCGCCGAATAGGCCCGCTCATTGGGGGGGGCGACATCGGTCTTCAGGGAGAGGACATCCACGTCGATGTGAGTGGCCTTGGCCAGGAGCGCCGTCCCAAGCGCCGCCATGAGCGTCTTGTTCCTTTTGAAGTCTGGAGAAGCTGACACAGCCTGGATGCGAGGGATCCAGGCGCTCGTCTCCGGGCGAGCCCGGATGGATTGAGCCTCCTGCTCAAGCACTTCAAGGGCGCGCGCTTTGTCGATTTCCACGCTCTGCTCCCAGGGCGCGTCCCGACGGGACACAGCCGGACTGATCTCCAACCGATCGACCGAAAAACACCCAACGCTCCGCCAGCGCGTGGGTGTGAAATGGGCTTGGGTTGTACGCGCTCCTGCGGCGAGGTACAAGGAAGCAGACCGGATGGATGGCATCCAAGGAGTGTGAGATGCACAAGGTCATCAGCCTGTTCACGGGAGCAGGGGGGCTCGATCTCGGGTTTGAAGCGGCTGGCTTCGAGACGGCCGTCGCGGTGGAGATGGACCCCGATGCCGTCACCACCTTGAGGTTCAACCGCGACTGGCCCGTGCTGGACAGGGACATTCACGCCGTCAGCTCGCAGGAGCTGGCTCGGGCCGGTGGCCTGGGTCAGGGACAAGCCTCGATCCTGATCGGGGGGCCGCCCTGTCAACCCTTCTCCAAGTCGGGCTACTGGGCCCATGGCGACGCCAAGAGGTTGTCCGATCCGAGGGCGACCACGCTGGAGGCCTACTTGCGCGTGCTCCGGGATCTCAAGCCGACTGCATTCTTGCTGGAGAACGTCGCCGGGCTGGCCTACCAGAGCAAGGACGAGGGGGTCCAGCTCCTGGAAACCACCATCAACGCCATCAACGCCGAGATCGGGACGAACTACTCCTTCGAATTGGCCCTGCTCAACGCCGCGGACTATGGCATCCCCCAGGAGCGCGAGCGCGCCTTCATCGTTGGACACCGCGAGGGCCGGCGCTTCCAGTTTCCCGAGCCGACGCACCGTCGCCTGCCTCGGGGTGGCGGACACCTGCCAATGGTTGACGAAATCGAAGCACCGCAGGCCCAGCTTGGGCTCTTCTGCCCGCAGCGCCCGGTGGCCACCTGCGCGTGGGATGCCATCGGCGATCTGGAGGATGACGATGATCCCCGCCTTCGGATGAAGGGCAAGTGGGCCGACCTCCTGCCTTCGATCCCCGAGGGGTGCAACTACCTCTATCACACCGAGCGAGGGGAAGGATTGCCGCTCTTCGGGTGGCGTCGACGCTACTGGAGCTTTCTGCTCAAGCTGGCGCGCTCACGACCCTCCTGGACCTTGCAGGCCCAACCAGGCCCTGCAGTGGGCCCTTTCCACTGGAAGAGCCGCCGCTTGTCGGCCCGGGAGATGTGTCGCCTCCAGACCTTTCCGGAGGGCTTCGAAGTGCAGGGAAACCTCCGATCGGCCCAGCGCCAGCTTGGCAACGCCGTCCCTTCCGCGCTGGCCGAAGTCCTCGCGCGCGCGATCCGGCGACAATTTTTCGAGGACACCCGCCTCGACCCCAGACCTCGTCTCATCCCGACCGTGCGCCCCGATCGCCCTCGGCCTGAGCCTGTCGCCCCGGTCGCTGCGCGCTTCCTGTCGTTGAGCGGCGATCACGAGGCCCACCCTGGAACGGGACAGGGATATCGGGCCGCACAGCGCACCGCCGGATCGGCGGGCGTCTGACCGAGCCCCCGCGTCGCCAGGGCCGGGCGCGACGACCGACACCCTGACACCGGCGCCTCTGGAGGCGACACCATGATCCCCAGGACCCCGCTTGCCCTGAGCCCCGCCGCCGCCTGCCAACCGCTCAAGAACTCAACCGCGCCGCCTGCCGCTCGTTGAGGACGAGCCGGACTCGCTCCAGGATCTGCATCGTCGTGAAGGGCTTGGGCAGCACCGCCGCCCCCGCGAAGGGTCCGTTGGCCCCGATGTGCACCTCGACCCCATCCACCAGGAAGACGAGCCCAAGCTCCGGGCGACGCGCCCTGACCTCCTTGATCCCCTCCAGATCCACCAGCGCCGCCGGCCCCAGATCCACGATCAGCACATCGACCCCCGCCAGATCGCCGGCCAACGCCTCCCTGGCTTCGACCGCGTCGGCGACCTTGAGCACGCTGTAGCCCTTGCCCTTGAGCGCCCGCCCGATCGCGCGGGCCATCTCCAGATCGCCGCGCTTGAGGATGAGGATCTTCTCGACCCCGTCCAGATCCTGCGGGAGCAACTGCCCACCATCGCCAAGGTCATCGACCTCGACCAGAGGCCAAAAGAGTTCAAAGGTCGACCCCTCTCCCGGCGCGCTCTTGAGGTTGATGTGCCCCCTGCACTGCTTGATGATCCCGAAGACCGTCGAGAGCCCCAGCCCCGTGCCCTTGTCCTTCTCCTTGGTGCTGAAGAAGGGCTCAAAGACCCTCAACTGGGTCTCCTCGCTCATCCCCATCCCCGTATCTCGAACCGAGAGCCTCACATAGTCTCCCAACGGCAGATCTTGCTCCTCAAGCGCCTCACCGATCCTGACCTTGGCCGTCTCGAAGGTGAGCGTTCCCCCATCGGGCATCGCGTCTCTGGCGTTGACCGCGAGGTTCATCAGCACCTGCTCGATCTGGGTTGCGTCCAATCTGACCTTGCACGGCTCCCTTTCAAGCGACAGCGACAGCGTCACGTCGCTCCCCACCACCCGGCCGAGCATCTTGCTCATCTCCGCCATCACCGCGTTGAGATCCACCGTCGCCAAGGCCTGAGGCCCCTGGCGGCTGAAGGCCAGGAGCTGGCGCGTCAAGCTCGTCGCCCTGCGCGCCGCGTCCAGGATGACGTCCGCGTCCTCCGCCTGCGAGCCCTCGCCTCCCGCCTCCTCCCGCAAGAAGCCCGCGTAGGTCTGGATGACCGCCAGGAGGTTGTTGAAGTCGTGCGCGATGTTGCCCGTGAAGCGCCCAAGCGCCTCCATGCGCTGCGAGGCCGCCGCCTTTTGCTCCAACCGCTCCCGCTCGGCGCGTACCTCGAAGCGCTCGGTGATGTCCTGGACGACGCCCTCGATCATCCAATCGACCTCATTGCTGGCCAGGTACACCTCCCCTTGATCCCACACCCAACGCAGCGCGCCGCCCTTCGCCCTGATCCTGTATTCGATCTGAATCGAGCGCCGCTCGGCCAAGGCCTCCCGATAGGCTCGCTCAACCCAGGCCCTGTCGTCCTCATGGACGAGCGCCAGGTACTCGGGGCCCGTGGACCCCAGGATCTCCTTGACCTCGTAACCCGTCACCTCCACGCAGCCCTCGCTGACGCTCAACATCGTCAGCACCTCATCGCCCTTGCGCAGATAGGCCATCGCCGACATTCTCTTGAGGAGCAAGGCGTTCCTCTGCCTCGACAACGAGCGCTCCCAGGCCAGGCGCTCGACCAATGAGGCCATCGCCCGCTCGTGATCCTCCAACATGACCTCACGCGCGCGCTCCGTGGCCTCCTTTTGGGGCGTAATGTCCTTGATGGTCGCGACAAACAGGCGACGACGCGCGCTGTCCCAAACCGACTCCACGTTGACCAGCGCCCAGAAGATCTCCCCGCTTGTCCTTCGAAAACGGACCTCTCGGTCGCGGATGGCGCCGCCGGCGGACACCTGCTCTCGAACGCTCACCTCGTCCACCGGATCGACGTAGGCGTTGATCCCCGCACTCCCGATGAGCTCCTCCAGCGGCAACCCGAAGAGATCCGCAGCCTTCTGGTTGGCGTAGACGATGCGATTCTCATCTGGATCGGCGATGAGGAAGGGGAGGCCGATCCCTTCCACCAGCTCATCGATTTTGATCCGCTCGATCATGATCAGGCCCTCCCGTCCTCCCTCAAACCAGACTCTGCCGACGCGCTCAGGCGCGCCAACAACCCTTCCCTTTGCGAACCCGTCATGCTCGAAGCACGACACCAAACCGCCCTGGAAGGTCACACCTGAAAATCGACACCGTCAACACACCTCGTAAGGGGCTGATCCGCCCAGGGTCGGCGACGATGCCCCTTCAAAGGGGCCGATCCGCCCGAGGGTCGGCGACGATGCCCCTCCAGAGGGGCCGATCCGCCCGAGGTCCGGCAACAGCGCCCCTCCAGAGGGGCCGATCCGCCCGAGGGTCGGCGAAGATGCCCCTCTGGAGGGGGCTGATCTCCCCAAGGTCCGGCAACAGCCCCCCTCCAGAGGGGCTGATCTGCCCGAGGTCCGGCAACAGCCCCCCTCCAGAGGGGCTGATCTGCCCGAGGTCCGGCAACAACGCCCCTCCAGAGGGGCTGATCTGCCCGAGGGTCGGCAACAGCCCCCCTCCAGAGGGGCCGATCCGCCCGAGGGTCGGCGACGATGCCCCTTCAGAGGGGTCGATCTGCCCGAGGGTCGACGATGATGCCCCTTCAGAGGGGCAGAGGCGCCGAGAGGTCATCAGATCGCCCCTCCAAGAGGCCGCCCGAGGGCAGGGGTCGGCGCCCCTCAACCCTCGGAGGGTTCGGTGGGCGCTGGTATCGGGCGTTGGAGGCGGCGCCTGGCGACCTCCAGCTCGCGGTTGAGCGACGCCAGGAGCGTCCGCTTGTCGGTCGCCTGTTCGCCTTGCTGGGCGGGCAGCGCGCGCTCGATCAAGGGCATCAGATCGAGGAAGAGGGAGACGAGGCCGCGCGCGAGCTGCTCTGGGGTCGGCGAGGCGCTCGGGGTTGGGGCGGCCTCGGCCTGGAGTCGAGCCTTGAGCGGGGCGTTGTTCTGCACCACCAGATCCAGCAGGGCCTGAAAGTCGCGCCCCTCCAGCGAGACAGAGGAGAGCGCCGACGACAGCGCCTCCTGGCGGGCGAGGTTCACCATACGGTCTGTCTCCCCGACCTGAGCGCCGTAGGAGGCGTTGAGGAAGGAGAGGCCCCGGTCAAAGACGAACTCCTGGGCCTCCTGGACCTTGAGCGCCTTGTCTGGCTCGGCCAGCGCGATGTGGAGGTAGTACTGCGCCCGGATGATGTGGTGGACGACGCGGACGGGCGCCTCCGCGAGCCTGTCGAGGGCGACGCTGGGCAGCGGGGCCTGCTGGGGCGCTGCGGGCGCTGGACGGCTGGAGGCCGCCTTGATCTCGGCGAGCCTGTCCTCCAGATCCGAGCGCCACGGCGTCAGCTTCGGGTATCGCCCCCACAAGGGGACCACGTTCTCCCCGACCATCTCCGTCAGGAGCGTGATCCACTGACCAGGAGAGAGATCGCTCAAGGTCGCCATCGAACCCACCTCATGTGTTGAGATCAGACATCGGCTTGACCGCACAGACCAGGGGCGCCCTGGTGATTTGGGGGAAGCCTCTTGAATCCACACCCTTAAGAGTGGTCAAGCTATCACGATCAGGCACATGTCCTCAAACAAATTTTCAGAGCAGAAGGGGCACCTGTGGATGTAAGGATTGAGGGCGTCCGTCGAGCCAGGGGTCTCCCCGAGGGGTCAATGACCCTCGGGGCGGGTCGAGCCCGGCGGGGTGGGCGGATCAGGCCAGGGCGGCGCGGGCTTCAGCGTTGGTGGGGTCGGCGGCCAGCGCGGCGTTGTAGGCCTCGACGGCCTTGGCGGCCTTGTTGGTGGCGCCATAGAGGCGGCCGAGGCCGGCCAGGACGCGCCCCTTGTCCCTGGCGTTGGGCAGCGCGTCGAGGCTCTCGGCGAGGGCTTCGAGCAGCGAGGCGGCCTCGCTCCACTGGGATCGCTCCAGGTGGATCTCGGCCAGCCCGAGGCGAGCCGCGACGCTGGCCTCATCCTCCTCGATGGCGCTCAGGAAGTGGCGCTGGGCCTCGTCGAGCTGGTCGCGCTGGACGTGGATGCGGGCCAGGTCCTCGTAGACCCGGGCGAGCGGATCGCCGCTGACGCCGCGCTTGCGCAGGCTGGCCTCCATCTCTTCGAGGTGGCTCAGGGCGGCGCCCTGGTCGCCGACCTTGGCGTAGAGGCGGATGGCGCGGCGCCGGACGCTGTCCTGGATGCCGATGGAGACTTTGTCGCCCTCCGAGCGGATGATCATCAGGGCCTGCTCAAGCAGGCCGATGGCCTGGCGCTCGTCGTCGAGGTGCTTGCTGAGGACCTCGGAGAGCTCTCGACAGGTCCGCACGCGCAGGTCTGGGGTGAGCTGGTCGCCTTGATCGATGATGTGGCGCAGGGTCTGGGCCAGAGAGCGGTGCCGGGCCTGTCGCCGGTAGCGGTCGGCCATCTGGTTGAGCAGCGGAAGATCGTCGGGGCTGGCGTCGAGGGCGCGCTCAAGGAAGGTCGTCGCCAGGGGCCTGTCGTCCATCTCCTCCTCGGCGACCTGCGCCATTTCTTGAAGGATGGCGGCCTGATCGACGGGATCTTCGAGGCGAGCCAGGAAACCCTCGTTGGCCCAGAGGCACAGCTTCCAGCGCTTGTTGCGGCGGGCCAGCTCGGCCAGCCGCTCGTAGGCGCTCAGGTCGCCCTCGCCGCGCAGCTCCAGGGTCTTCTCCAGGGCTTCGAACTCCAGCGCGGTGTCGTCGGTCTGCTCGGTGGCGATCTCCAGGATGCGCTCGTAGAGGACGACGGCGGCGATCTTCTCGCCTTGCTGGATCATCCAGAGGGCGTGTGAGCGCAAGACGCTGACGAGCTCGTTCCAGTTCTGGGTCTCCTCGTAGATGCGCTCAAGCTGGCCGATGGCGTGGATGTTGACGGGGTTGCGCGCCAGGAGGGTCTGGTAATGGATGGAGGCCTCGTCGGACGAGCCGAGCACCGTCTCGGCCATGGCGGCCATCCGCGTCAGGAGCTGATCGAGCTCGCCGGTGAGGGTCGAGCCCGCCTCGCCCTTCTTGTCGAGCAGCTCGTAGAGGGACTTGAGGATGGCGTAGGCCTCCAGATCTCGCCCCTGGGCGGTGTAGAGGGACTCCAGCAGGCGCAGGGCGTGGATGTCGTCGGGGCGGGCGGCGCGCAGCCGGGTGAGGACCTCCAGGGCCTCGGCGGGCTGGTCGATCTCCTGGAGCAGCTCGACCCTCTGGAGCATGACGTCGGCGCGGATGTTCGGGTCGCGCGTCAGCTCCTCCTGGCGGGCCAGGAACTCGCTGAGGTCTTCGAGCAGGCCCTGGGCGCGGTAGAGGACCACGAGGCGCTCCAGCAGCGCGGCGTCGTCGGGGTCGATGGTCAGGATCCGGCGCAGGGTGTCCGTGGCCAGGGCCACGTCGCCGAGCTCTTCGAGGCTCAAGGAGGCCGCCCGCTCCAGCAGCCGCTTGCGCTCGGCCACCGCGCCCTCCTCGCCGGCGCGCGTCAGGATGATGTCGAGCAGCCCGGGCCACATCGCCCTCTCCTGGTAGTAGACCTCCAGGAAGCCGAGGGCCTCGTCGTGGTCCTGCTGGAGCTCGTAGAGGGCGAGATAGGAGGGGTAGGCGCGCTCGGCATCTTCGAGGTCGTCGTTGGCGAGGCGGGCTTGACGCTCAAGCCAGAGGCTGCGGTTGGCGAGGCCCTCGGATTCGAGGATCTCTTCGAAGAGGGCGGCCAGCTCCTCCCAGCGATCGCCGGAGGCGGCCAGCTCGCGGACGCGGTCGAGCGCCTCGTCGCTCTGGGGATCGGTCCTGAGGGCGCGGGAGGCGTAGAGGAAGGCCAGCTCCGGCTGGGAGAGCTGCTCGGCGTGCAGCAGGCCGACGCGCAGCATCAGGCCAGCGGCCTCGACCTTGTTGCCGCCGGCCTTGAGCAGGCGGTCGATGAGCAGGCCGAAGGTGTCGATGATCGCCTGGGTGTTGCCTTGCTGGGCGAAGTGCTGCTCGAGCAGCTCGGTCATCTGGAAGGCGAGCGAGGCGGTGGAGGACTCGATCAGCTCGCGGACAAACTCGATGACGGCCTCCTCCATCGGGGAGGCGGCGTCGACGTCGGCGAGCGCGTCCTGGAGGGCCTCGACGGCGGCGTCAAGGTCGAAGCCGTCGACATCGGGCCCCTGGCCGGCGGCCCGGATCCGGGCGATCCGCAGCAGGAGGCGGACGCGGTCGTCCCCCTTGACCAGCGCGCGCAGCCGATCGAGGGTCTCCAGCAGGACGACGACCTGGCCGGCCCGCTGGTAGAGATCGGAGAGCCGCATGAGCGGTTCGACGTCGAAGGGATCGGCCTCGGTGACGCTCTGCCAGGCGCGCCGCTGGCCCTCCTGGTCGCGGAGCTTCTCGTAGAGGCCAGCCAGGCGGCGGCCGAGCAGGGCCTTGTGGCGTTGACCCAGGACGCTCTCGAAGTCGTCCTCGTAGATGGCGGCCAGCTCGCGCAGGCCGTCGAGGCGCTCGGCGAGGCTCTCCAGGCGGATGAAGACGTCCTCGCGGTCGGGGTCGCAGGAGAGGGCGCGGACGAGGGCGACGAAGGCGCTGCGCAGCTGATCGGAGGCCTGATAGCAGGAGGCCAGCCGGCTCATGACCTCGGCGGCGGAGCTCTTGTTGGCCTCGACGAGGACGTCGAACATGCCCTCGTAGAGATCGATGAGCTCGTCGCCGTGGCGCTCGACGCTCCAGAAGCTCTCCATCAGTGTGGCGGCGCTCAAGAGGGTCTGGGCGCTGCCGCCGTCGGTGCGGGCCAGCTGCGCCACGCCGGCCAGGATCTCCTCGCGGCTCTCGGGGCCGGGCTCCTCGGCCAGCAGCGCCCGATATTGCTCCAGGGCCTCGTCGTGCCGGTTGAGCGCGGTGGCCAGCAATGAGGCGCGCCGCAGCATGACCTCAAGGCGCTCGTCCTCGTCCGCGCTGGCCTCCAGGAAGCCGTCCATCAGATTCAGCAGCGCGTCCCAGCGCTCGTCGGCCGCGTAGAGGCGCTCCAGGGTCAAGAAGACGTCCCAGTCGCCCGGCGCGCACTCCAGGGCCTTCTCGTAGGCGGCGGCCGCGCGATCGGCGTCACCGAGCTTGTGCTCGCTCAGGGCGCCGATGTAGAGGTAGACGCCCTTGCGGTCTGCGGCGCTGGAGAAGAGGTCGATCCCTTCCTCGTAGAGCTTGACGAGCTGGTCCCAGCGCTCGGCGGCGGTGTACTTCTTGCGCAGAGTGTTGAGGTTGCGGACCTGATCCTCGATGCTCCCCTTGTCCTTGCTCTTCTTGCCGGGGCCCTTGCTGACGACGGCCTCCGCGGGCGCCTCGACCGCCTCGGGCAGCGGCAGGTGCTCCTCGGGCATCTTGACGCGCGGGATCTCCCCGGTGGAGCGGGTCTGGGATCGAGTCTGGCCTTTGTGGGCCTTGATGGAGGTGGAGCGTCGATCGGCGGCCTCTCTGGCGCGGGCCAGGGCGCCGCGCAGTCCCGCGCTGGCCTCCGCCGGCTTGAAGCCCGCGGCGGGGCCGATCTTCTCGGGGGCCTTGAGCTTGCCCCCGGCAAGCGCCTGGGCGAGGCCTGCGGGGTCGTCAGCGACGGGAATGAGGGGGGGATCGGCCGAGCGCCGCCCGGCCATGGTCTGGGCGTGATCCTCCTCAGAGAGGGCGACCTCGTCCAGCGTGGGTGGATCCCCGTCGAGGGACATGGAGGGGGAAACCTCGGCGCCGACCTCGATGACCAGCTCGACGCCGTAGGCCAGATCGACGCCGTTGGAGACCTCGTCGATCCGATCGACGCCCTCAGTCAGCTCGACGCCCTCGGTCAGATCGACGCCGTCGGCCAGATCGACGCCGTCGGCCAGATCGACGCCGTCGGCCAGATCGACGCCGTCGGCCAGATCGACGCCCTCAGTCAGCTCGACGCCGTCCGCCAGCTCGACGCCCTCGGTCAGCTCAACGCCGTCTGCCAGATCGACGCCCTCGGAGCCCAGATCGATGTCCTTGGTCAGATCGACGCCCTCGGAGCCCAGATCGATGTCCTCGGAGTCCAGATCGATGTCCTCGACGCCCAGCTCGATGTCCTCGGAGCCCAGATCGACGTCCTCGGCGCCTGGATCGACGCCCTCGGCGCCCAGCTCGACGCCCTCGGTCAGCCCATCGACCTCGACGACGGGCTCGCCGCCAGCGGCCGGATCATCAACGCGGTGGGCGCCACCGATGCCGGGATCGTCGCGCTCCACGACGGGATCAGCGCTCTCCACGACGGGCGCGCCGTCGCCGGGCGCGCCGTCTCCGGAGAGGATCCGGTCGGCGGAGGGCGGCGCGGCTGGCGCGCCGTTCTCGGCAGCAGGGGTCCTGGCGAGGTCGCGCTGGAGGGGAGAGAGGGCGCGCTCCTGGACGGTGGCGCGATCGGTCGAGGGCAAGGGCGAGGTCAGGGGTCGCTCGGGCATCAGCCTGTCGAGCAGGTCGTAGAGCAGCGCCTCCATCAAGGCGCCGCCGCGCAGCCCGGCGCGCATGTCGGGGCGAAGCAGCGGGAGCACCTCGCGCAGGGCGCCGAGGGTTTGCCGCGCGCTGAGCCAGGTGCGCAGGTCGCGGGCCAGCGAGGAGGCGCTGGCGGGCAGGGCGCTGCGGTCGTCGCGGGGGCGATCCGAGGAGAACCACGCGATGACGTGGTTGAGCTCGACCGCGTCATGAGCCAGGGCCTTGAGGTCGGAGGCGCGGGTCCCCTGAGGGCGCCTCGTGGGCCACTCATCCCAGGGGTGTGCCGTGGTGCGGACGGCCTCGAAGTAGCGGGCCAGGAGCCAGAGGTGGACGGGGGCGTAGCGCGCCTGCCCCTCGGCCTGGATCGCGCTCAGGAAACCGTGGGCGCCGAGCATGTCGAGCGCCGTCGCGTCAAGGTCGAGGTGACAACGCCTGGCCAGCCCCAGAAACTGCTCTCGCGTCAGGAGGCCCGAAGCCTCCAGGACCCCTCGGGGCTTCTCCGATCCGCCCTCGCCCTTCATCGCTCTGCCCATCATGCCTCCAGGACCTCGTCGATCTCTGACGACGCCTCAAGCGAGGCTGTCGGCGACTTCATCAGCTCCCCCAGGACCGTCGTGGCGTAGGCGCCTCGCGGGAGCAGAAAACGGACTCGGACCCCGTCGGAGTCCGCCTCGACGGAGATGTCTGCGGGGAAGATGAGGCTCTCCCGCCGCGCGCCCAGGGCGAGCTTGCCGAAGCGCTTGAAGTCCCCAGGCTCGATCCCGAGGCCGGCGGCGCCCTCGCGCTCCATCTGGCCGGCGGCGCCGCCGGCCCACCCGATCCGGTGTCCAGGCATCGGCGCGGTGTGGACGACCTCGCGGCGGTCGAAGCGCTCCTGCTCGGCGGCCGGATCCTGAACCTCGAAGCGGCCCCCGCTGTCGAGGCGGACCATGCGGTCGCCTTCGAGGACGGTGTGCAGGAGCCCGACGGCCATGCGGTGGGCCAGGACGCGGTTGAAGACGTGGGACTGGACGGCGCTGATGACCAGGCGCTTGACGAAGCGGTCGTGAGCGGCCCGCCCGGCCCCTCGCTCGCCTCTGAGCAGCGCCAGGCCGGTCGTCACGTTGCCGCCATCGCGCCCGAAGCGCTGAGGGCCGTAGAAGTTGGGCAGGCCCCGAGCCTGGATCTCGGCCATGATCCGCACCGCGCGCTCAAGGCCCTCGGGGTGAGCCTCGCGCACGAGGACGTCGAAGCTGTTGCCTCGCAAGTGGCCCGTCTTGAGGCGGTTGCCGTGGCGCGACACGCGCAAGACGCGCAGCCCCGGCCCCAGGTCCATCTCGGCCGGATCTGCCTCGGCAGACCAGCGCCCGGCCTCGTCGACGACCGAGAACCATTGCCGCGAGCGCGCCCGCGTGTCCTTGATCCCGGCCTGCCCCACATCGCCGGGGCGACACTCGAAGCGCTGACCGAGGCGCCTCAGCGCGACCTCGGCCGGCAGGTTGGTCTTCTCCACCCAGAGGTAGAGGTGGGGACCCTGACCGCAGGGCTCGTAGCTGGGCACCTCCTCAACGCAAAAGTCCTCAGGCTCGACCTTGATGAGCCCGCCCGTGCCGGCCATCGCCTCGGTCAAGAGAGGAACGCCCTGATCCACCACCACACACCCTCCATGAGCCGCCCGATCCGCCCTGGAAGCTACCACGGGGCGCGCGCCCCGTAAAGTTCGCGCGCCCTCTTATCCGCCCGCCACACCTTGACTTTCAGGACTTTCACAGGCACGATGCGCGCGGCGTCGACTGCCGAGGATTGTTCAGGAGAGCCCATGTCAGCGCGAGCCAAGGTCGGAGAGAACGTCGCAACGCGGAACATCCGAATCCTCGTCGTCGACGACGAGCAGGACATCTGCGATTACATGAGCCTGGTGCTGTCTCAGAACGGCTACGAGGTCACCACCTTGACCGACCCGACCCACGTCGGCGAGGTCTTGCGGAAACACCAGTACCACATCGTCATCCTGGATCTGATGATGCCCAGGCTCGACGGCCTGACCCTGCTGGAGCAGATCCGCCGGATCGACGACGACATCGCCGTCGTCATCTTCACGGGCAACCCCAGCATCGACTCGGTCATCAAGGCGCTGCGAGGCCGCGTCTCGGACTACATCCGCAAGCCCTGCGACGTGGACGAGCTCAACGAGACCATCGAGCAGATCCTGCGCAACAAGGGCCTGCTGACCAACCCCGAGGAGGAGCTCCACAAGACGATCGGCCGGAACATCCGCAAGTTCCGCAAGGATCAGGGCCTGACCCTCAAGCAGCTCTCGCGCCGCACCGGCCTGTCCGTCTCGCTCCTGAGCCAGATCGAGCGGGCCGAGTCCAGCGCCTCGGTCTCCTCCCTCTACAAGCTCTCCGCCGCCCTCGACGTCCGCCTCACCGAACTCTTCGGCCGCTTCTGAGCCAACAGGCTCGCCGCCTCACTTCGGGGGAGCCGGCCTGAGCGGCGCGACCTTCTTCTCGTAGTCGTCCAGCAGCCTCCGCACCGCCTTGTCCTGAACGATGCTCAACTCCACCGGCGTGACCTGGTTGAAGATCCAGCTCTGAGTCTCAACCGGCGTCGCGACCACGTCGATCTTCGCGGGCAGCCCCTCCTCGATCCGCTTGAGCCGCTCGGCGGCCAGCGTCAGGTTGCGCTCGATGCGGGCATTGCGGGCCGCGTCCGGGTCCTCAAGCGCCGCCTCGACGCCCGCGTCGGCCTTCAAGGGGGCGCTCGGGGTCTTGACGTTGACGATCTCGCTGACCGCGCGCCGCGCGTGGTGCAAGGACCTGTAGGCGTTCATGTAATCGCGCACGAGGCTGACCTGGCCGCTCTCCTCGGGGACAAAGGCGACCTTGCCGTCGACGACGTGCAGGTCGGCCCGCCCCATGAACTTGCCGCGGCTGCCGGGCTCGAAGATCGGGACGCCCGCCACCCAGATCGGCGTGTAGGTCGACCGGGAGGTGTTGGAGACCAGCGCGAGCGTCACCGGGAGCGCCCCCCGATCCAGCCCCTCCAGGAGCTTGGAGGTCCCCTCGATGCCCAGGTTCGACAGCAGGATGACGACGTCGGCGCCCGCCCCGCGGATGGCCTCCGCCTGGGCCTTGAGCGCCTCCGCAGGGTCCTGGATCTCGACGCCGGCCTGGACGTAATAGTCCTTGATCGCGCTCTCCGGGTTGGTCAGCCCCACGATCAGCGTCTTGAGCCCGGCGGCCTCGGTCACGACGAAGGGCTCGAAGATCAACGCCTTGTCGCTCGCCCGCCGCATGTTGGCGCTCACCCAGGGGAACTTCGCCTTGCCCTTCAACCCCAGCAGCGCCTCCAGCCCCAGCGCCAGATCAACCTCTCCAGGCGAGAAGGCCGCGCACCCGATCAGGTTGAAGGCCATCACGATGGCCTCGGCCTGGATCAGGGCGATCTTATGGTCGGTCTCGCTCAAGCGCGACACGTGCGTGCCCGCGAAGAGGAGATCGCCAGCGTCGAGGATGAGCTGGCCGTCAGGGCGATCAAGCTCGCGGCCAGCCTTGGGGGCATCCTGGATCATCGTGGCCTTTCGGGTCAGGCCGCCCAGGGGGTTCTTCTTGCACCCGCAGTCCTCCCGCTCGCCGTGGACATTGCCGGTGTACCACAGCGACAGCAGCGTGCCCTTGGGGCGCTCGACGGCCTTGGCCGCCCCCGTCGGGGCGCCGTTGTGCTCGGCCCCCACAGGATCGAGCTTGCGGCTCAACGCCGCCATCGCCTCGTAGGCGCCCATGTAGATCGCCGCGTCGACGGCCTCACCGGCGAGCCTCGGGTAGATCTTGGCCTCCTCCCGGAAGGGGATCTCGCGGGCGGGGACCGTCAACGGGACCACAGGCCCGGGGGGGATCGCCGAGACCCCCGCGTCGGCTTGAGGCGCGGGCGGCTCGACGGAGGGAGGCGGATCGTTGGAGCACGCCTGCGCCAGCGCCGCGAGGGCCAGGAGCAGGATCGAGATGGACTTGAGCAATGGGCGTCGGCTCATGATCTTGAACTCCCGGCGAGGCTGCTCGGCGCGGGCTGCGCCGGCCGATGAAGAAGTCTGGCGTTGGAAAGGAGAGGGAGAGCGCGTCGACAAGGCCCACTTCAAAATGAAGCTGGCCCGAGGGCATCACGGGCAGAGCTGCTTCTTGTCGATCTGCTTGAGCTTCTGGCGAGCGTCCTTCTTGAAGGAGGACTTCTTGAACTTCGTGGTGACCTCCTCGTAGAAGATCCGCGCGTCGTCGCAGCGCTTCATCCCCACCAGAGCGTCCCCGAAGCGGTAGGTCGCCGCGTCGCGGATGTCGGACTTCTCGTAGTCCTTGAGCACGGCCCGGAAGGAGGCCGCGGCCTCCTTGTACTTCTCCTGCTTCATGAAGGACTCGCCGACGAAGAAGACCGCGTTGTCCGCCCTGTCGTCGCTTGGGAAGTCCTTGGCGAAGCGCTCGAAGGCCTTGCGCGCCCCATCGGGATCGTCGCCCGAGAGCCGGTCTTGACCGGCCTGGAAGAGCTCGTCGGGATCCGAGGGCAGCGTCCGACGGCTGTTGAGCCGGACGTCGACGTCGGCCTGGAAGAGCTCAAAGGCCTTCCTGAGCTGCTCAAACTCGCGCCGACCGACATCCAGCTGGCCGCTGACGCGGTCGATCTCCTTGCGCATCGCCTCCATGTCAGCGCTCAGATCCGCGTTGTTGCGGCCCAGGCGCTGACGGGCGTCCTCAAGGGTCGCCTCCAGCTGCTCGACGTTGCGCTGTGCGCGGGTCAAGGTCTCGTTGAGCTTGACCCTGTCGGCATCCATCGAGGCCCGGAGCTGGCCCACCTCGTCCTTCATGAGCTTGATGTCGGCGGCCATCCTGTCGCCCTCTCCTGCGGAGACGCAGCCCGTCAAGAGGGCCGCTCCCACAAGAAAGGACAGGATCGAAGCTGACTTGATGGACTTCGCCATGATCTTCACCGAAGGCTGGTCCCCTGGAGACATCACTGCCACTGGAACTCGCAGCGGCGGTTGAGCTGGAAGACCGACTCGGTGCTGCCGAACTTGGCCGGCTTCGACTCGCCGTAGGAGATCGTCTTCATCACGGCCCGACGCACACCGAGCTGCTCCAGGTAGTCCCGCGTCGACTTGGCGCGGCGCTCACCCAGGGCCAGGTTGTACTCCTCGGTCCCGCGCTCGTCGCAGTGACCCTCGACCAGCAGGCGCTTCTTGACCTTCTCGACGCACTCGGCGTGCTTGCGGAGCGTGTCGCGAGAGTCCGCCCGGAGCGCCGACTCGTCATAGTCGAAGTACACGGGGGGGGGCGCGTCGCAGAAGTCACCGCTCTGCACCTCCGCCGCGATGCAGAGGCCGTCCCGGCAGTTCTGACCGCTCGGGCAATCCGCGTCGGTGACGCACACGCTGGCCACGCACTGGTTGTTGTCGCAGCGCTCGCCGTTGGCGCAGTCCACGTTGCTCAAGCACTCAGGCCCGCACTGGTTGTTGCGGCACTTCTCCTTGCCAACGCAGTCCGAGACCCCCTTGCAGAAGCCCGGGATCTTCTCACAAGCCCCCGCAACGCAACGGCGGCCCTCGCCGCAATGCGTGTCCACGCGGCACTGCGCGCACTTCTTGTTCAGACAGAACTCCGATTGCTCCTTGCAGTGATCGTCGTTCTCACAATCAGGATAGCTGATGCAAGCCGAACCCAACCAGCTGACCGCAACCAGCAACAAGAACCCCCAGCGCCACCCCTTGTCCAGGAATGAACTCCCCTCGTGAAACGACATCCTCAATCCTCCCTTCGTTGTATTCTGTCGGTCAAATGCGCTCACCAATCCTTATTCGATCAGCGGCACAAGGTTCCAAGCAAACTCGTGCTCTCACAGGGGTGTCTAGAGGATTCAGGGCCTCCGTGTCAAGGATCACCAGGGACTCTTCCTTGACGCCACAGCAAAACCCCTCCCTCCCCCGACGCCCACGCCTCTCCTTTGGAGGAGACGTGTACGGCCTCAAGCCCGGTCCGCGTCTGCCCCCCCTCGCTCTGCCACCGCTCACCGCCGTCGGTCGTCCTGAAGATCGCCCCGCCGCGCCCCACCGCGAAACCCTCTTGCGCGCTCCTGAAGGACAACGACGACGGCGACACCGGCAACGAGGTCACCACCTGCGCCCACCGATCCCCGGCCTGCAGACACCACAACCCCCCAGAGCCCATCAACCAGAGCCTCCCCCCGGCGTCCACCGACCAGGCGCTCGATCGCGCCCCAGGGCTCCGCTCCGGCGACACCTCGCGCCAACGGACCTCGCCGTCAAAATCCCCCTCTATCGCGAAGATCCCATCGTCCAACAAGGCCCGCGCCTCGAAGGGCGCCCAGGAGAGCACCCGCACGTCCCTCCAACGGGGCCGCTCCTCCCCCCGCGACCACGAGACCTCCTCCAGCTCGCCCGACCCAGGACGACGGCGACGCAACACCCCGGTCGACTCGACCGTCAACGCCTCCCCTCCCGGACCCAGCGCAGCCCGCCTCACCTCGCCCAGCCGCCCCTCCCCGGACGCCTTGAGCGACACCCAGCCTCCACCCTCACGGATCCACGCGCGGCCGACACCCCCAAGCAGCGCGCGCCCCTCCGGGCCGACCTCGACCACACCCAGATGCGTCTGCCCGAGATCCCCGGGCGCCCCTTGCCACTTCGACCACACGACCCCGCCATCCAGGCTCTGAAGGGCGACGCCCCCCAGACCCACCGCGACCAGACCGCCGTCCATCGCCGCCGCCGCCATCAGCGACCGACCCGCCTCCGACGGGACATCCGCCCACCGCGCGCCGCCGTCCGCCGAACGACGGATCGCGCCCCCGTGCCCGACGGCCACGAAGACGCCCCCGCCCGCAGCCGCCACCCCGTTGAGCGCCTTGTCCGTCCCGTGCGGCACGAACCACCACGAGGCGCCCCCATCCGACGTCCGCAGCATCGCCCCGCTGGAGGCCAGCACCACCCCCGCCCCCGCGCCGTCAAAGGCCCCTTGCGTCAACGACAAGCCCGCAGGCAGCGCCATCGCCCGCCACAGATCGCCCTCTCGCCTCAAGATCATCCCCTCGACATCCACCAACCACGCCCTACCGCCCGCCGAGGACACCGACGCGATCCCCCTCAAAGCCGTCATCCCCTCCAGCACCACCCCCCTCCGACCCGGCGACCCCATCAGGACCTCGCCGCGAGCGCCTCCCCCGAACACCTGGGCGCCCCCGACGTCCTCGACGAGCGCAAGATCGACGACCGCCGACGGGCCGCCGCGCCCTGCCTCCCCCTCGGACACCTCGACCGATCTCCAGCTCGCCCCCCGGTCCCCCGAGGACCACACGCGCCCGTCCTCCGCCCCCACGAAGACGTTGAGCGGATCGAGCGCCACCACCGACCGCAGCACCCCGGCCTCCGACATCGGCCCCGCCCCGACCCAGCCGCGCGCGCCGTCCTGCGTCGACAACACCACCCCCGACCGCGTCGTCGCCCAACCGAAGCGCCCACCCGCGAAGGCCAGATCCGTGACGTCGGCGACCAGCCCAGGCGGCGCAACCGAGGACAAGGCCCCCGCCTCCACACGCAAAATCCGCCCTCCCTCCCCTGCGGCCACGGCCCTGCCCTGATCCAGCGACCAGACCGCGCGCAAGGCCCTCTCGTCCCTCAACGCGCTGAGCCTCCCACCCCGCTCGCCACGCAAGAGCAGCTCCGGACCCAGCGCCATGAAAGCGCCCCCTTCGAGGACCTCGACCTCCCTCAACCTCCGCCCGTCCGAGGCCCGCAACACCGACCAGCCCTTGCCCGCGTCGCGCGTCTCCAGCAGATCCCCGGCCTGCGTGACCGCCAACCACCGCCGCGCGTCGACCAGCGCCAGCGCGCTGATGTCCCCAGAGGGCCTGTCCAGCGCCTCCCAGGTGTTGCCGCGCTTCGTAGCGCGCCTGAGCACCCCGCCCTGACCCCCCACCACGAAGCCATCGACCTCCTCCAGATGGACCGCGACCGCCTCCGCGTTGGCCTGACCCTCCATCGGGACATGACTCCACGCGACCTGATCGGCATCGAGTCGAAAACCCACGCCGCGCTCGCCAACCGCAATCAGCGCCCCATCGCCTCCCACCGCGCAGGCCGTCAAATCCTCCAGCCCCCCAAGCTGCGCCTCGACCCAGGTCGCGCCCCCATCCCTCGAATAGACCGCGTGGGTCGAGCGCCCGCACGCCACCACCGTCAACACCTCGCCCAGCCACCTCAGCGCGATCGCCCGGTAGGGCGACTCCCGCCTGTCCCACACCACCGACCGCGACTCAAAGCCCTCGGGCTCGCCCCGCGCCAGCCTCCACGACACCCCACCGTCCAGGCTCAGGTGCAAGCGACCGGCGGCGTCCAGCGCCGCCACCGCGACCACGCCCTTCGCAGACCGCCCCGAGGCCACGTCCGCGATCGGCGCACCCCAGGTCGGCCCGAGCTTCGCCCAGACCCCGCCTGCGTCCACCGAAAAAAGCTCGCCGTCAGCCGTAGATACGACCGCGCCAGACCCGAAGGGCGCCAACGCCGTCAAGAGCCCCGCGCTCACTTCCGGCGCCACCTTCGTCCACTGAGCCCCTCCCGGGCCGGCTGGGAAGACCGGCGATGGGCGGTGGGGCAGGTCGACGAGCGCAAAGGCCGGCGCCGGTGCGCCGACATCCTTGGATCGAGGAGTTGGAAGGGGAGGCGCCGCGCCCGAGGGCTCAGGGCTCGAAGGGCAGCCCCAGAGCGCGCACGCCAGCGCCACGATCAGGAGCGCGCGGCCGCTCACGATCGCACGAAGAGCGCGACGAGGTTGTAGGTCACCGGGACGCGACCAGGGATGATCTCGACGTAATAATATCCCGGGGCGATCTCCAGCGAAGGCTCGATCTTGAGCTGGTTCCGGGCGTCCACGACGACCGCGTCCGTGATCGTCCCCCCCTGGATCAGCACCCGATCGACCCCCTCCTGATCGTTCCAGGACATCCGCAAGGTCAACCGGCCCTTCGCCCCGATCCTGACCAGATAGCGATGGCGAGGGCTCCTCCCCCCACCCAGATCCGCCACGACGGCCTCGTCGAGATCCAGCGGCGTCGCGCTCGTCGTCTGCGACCCTTCGTCCGCGCCCTGGCCCGCGCACCCGCAGGACACCGCCACCAGGACCGACAGGAGCACCCCACAGAGCCACCGCATCAAGGCCACCTCTAGCGCTCGCCAAGCTCGTTGAGCAGCGCAACATCGGTCATGACCACCGGAACTTCGAACGCGAGCACGCCGACGCCGTGACGCACCAGCTGCCCTGCCAGGGCGCTGGCGTCCAGGATGTTGAGCTTCACGCCCACCAGCGCCTCCGCCGCGGACATCGCCTCGGCGCTCGCGCCGCCGAGCGCCACGACCGCCCCGCTCTGGACGCCGAGCTCCCCGATGGCCTCGCCCACCGCCTCGACCCCGGACGCGCTCAGCTCGGCGTCGTTGAAGCGCACCAGGAGCCCGACGCGGCCCTCATCAAAGCCAACCGCGCCCGTCAGGATCAGCAGATCGCCGCCGTCGAGCCTCAAGCCAGCCGTCGGCTCGACCCCGCTCATCCGCTCCATCAACGACCACGCCAGATGCTCCAGGCCCGCCCGCGACATCTTCGGCAACGCCGCCGTCAGACGCTCCTGGGCCTGCACCTTGAGGCTGCGCGCGATCCTGGACAGCTCGGCCTCCTGCGTGACGGCCTGATCGGACAGGCTCCACTCCGTCAACCCCCAGGCCCCGCCGCCAGACCCCGCAAAGAGCGGTCGCTGCCTCGAACGGGCACGCGCCTCGTTGGCGAAGGTCAGCGCGCTGTTGACCAGCGCCTCCGGCGCAACCCCATGAACGCTGGCCGTCACCTCGTCGACCACCATCCCGGCCAGCTCGGACGCCTCCATCGGCCGCTTCTCATGCCCCTTGAGCACATCGAGGGCCCTTGAGGTCAACCCCTGGAGCGACGCGTCGACGGCCACCTCCGGCTCCGCCACCACAGGCTGACGCCGCGTCCTGACCCGCACGGGCTCGACCGCAGGGGCGGCGACCTTGTCCTGCGCCTGCGCTGCGGCCTGGGCCGGCGCTTGCTCAAGGGCCTGCCCCTCCGAGGACCTCCCCCCGCGACGTCGGCCTCGACGACCTCGACGACGCCCGCCCGCCTGGCGCTCCTCAGATTCGAAGGCCTCGCCCTCGTCCTCCTCGGCGGCGACCACCGCCGACTCCCTCGGCGCCTCACCCGCCCCCTTATCGTCGATCGAGTCGTCCTCGTCGAAGTCGTCCTCGTCGTCCAACACAGGCACGACCGCGATCGGGGCGACCTCCAGCGCCCACTCCCGCAACGCGAAGACGCCCGGGCGAGTCCTCACCACGACCGACGCTCCATCCGAACGCCTCGCCTCCTGGTTGAGCTCGCTGCCCATCGTCAACCCCGGCGTCTTGCCCACCTGGCTCAACAAACCGCGGCGAATCGCGATCTCCGTAATTTTCTTATAATGAAGCGGCCGACCGACCGACCTCAACACCTCGACAGCAACATCCTGGAAGCTCATCATCGCGCTCCGATTACCCATTTATGTCTCACCTCGACCTGCCCACAAACACAATCACCACACGGGCCCGCTCGCGAGGTCGCCAGAAGATATATCAAGGCACCTTGGCGCCCGCAACATCGGCGCGCGTTGTCCCCGGACGCGCCCTGTGGCATACCAGAGCGCCTGGCTCTGAACCCACCGATGAGCGCCACCCATGCTGGAGAGCCTCGCCAAAGATCGCTTCACCCGCTGGGTCTTCGCCCTGGCCTGCCTCTTCGTCCTGATCCAGAGCTCCTGGGAGAGCACCGGGCACCACGACCGCGCCCGCCTCGCCACCGTCGAGGCCATCGTCGACTACGGCACATGGCGCATCGAGGCCTCTCGCTACGACACCATCGACAAGATCAGCCACCGGGGCCACCTCTACGCCTCCAAGCCCCCCATGATGCCCGCCCTGATGTCCGTCGCCTACGCCGCGATCAAGCAGGCCACCGGCCGCACCTTCCTCAACGGCGAGTGGATCGTCATCAAGCTCCTGTCCATCCTGTGCCTCGGCGTCCCCTACCTGCTCTTCGTCCTGGGCTGGGCCAACCTCCTGCACACCCTGACCAACGACCGCTGGACCTACCGCTACTGCCTGATCGCCGGCGCCTTCGGCAACTACGTCGCCGGCTACGCCGTCATCATCAACAACCACACCCTGGCCTCGGTCGCCCTCTTCGGCGCCGTCTACAACGCCGTCCTCCTCGCCCACAAGAAAGGCCACCCCCACAACCGCCTCCTCGCCGCAGGCTTCTTCGCCGGGCTGGCCCCCACTTTTGAATTCCCCGCCGCCGCCGCAGCCGCCCTCCTCTTCCTCGCCCTGGCCCACCAAAGCGGCCTCCGCAAGACCCTGACCTGGGCCGCGCCCGCGGCCTGCATCCCGCTCGCGGCCCACTTCATCCTCAACGCCATCGCCACCGACGGATCTCTGCTGCCCTTCTACATGATCGGCGACTACAAATACCCCGGCAGCTACTGGCTCAACCCTCAGAGCTTCGACACCCTCAACGAGCCCAAGTCCTTCTACTTCTTCAACATCCTCATCGGCCACCACGGCATCTTCAGCCTCACCCCCATCTGGCTCCTCTCGGCCATCACCCTCGCCCGAGGCCTGCGCGACCCCAAGGCCACCTTCGCCACCTTCGCCTGGGTCCTGGCCGGTACCCTCGCCATCACCCTGCCCTGGTTCGTCTTCAAGACGGCCAATTACGGCGGCGGCGCCCAGGGCTTCCGCTGGCTCTTCTGGCTCACCCCGCTCCTGCTCGTCCTCCTCGTCCCCGCCGTCGAGCGCCTCCGCTCCGGCCTCGCCTGGGCGCTGGCCTCAGCCGCGCTGGCCTTCTCCGTCTTCACCGCCCTCTTCGTCGCCCAGTCCCCGTGGGGTCAGAGCCCCATGCACCTGATCTTCAACTGGCTCGGGATCATCGACTACTGACGGCGTAACCATTCGCCCCCTGCTCGATCTCGATGACAAGGGGCTCAATGATGGATCTCGACGGTCAAGCTCAACGGGGACCCAAATCGTCTGCGCCTCGTGTTCATCGGCATCGACCAGGATCAGTGCATTCGATGGGCTTGGATGCCTATGACGTCGAGGCCAACCACGACGAGGTCCAGGAGGGGGAAGGGTCACCTGACGGCGACCACGCGCCGCCGCCCTGATGAGCCCCAGAGGCAAAAAACCCCTCGGACCTGAATGGCCCGAGGGGTCTTGTGTCTCTCCAGTCGCTCAGCGACAAACCGGCTCCACTACTGGGCGAGGGTGGCCTCGACGGCCTCGAAGACCTTGTCGAGCTGCGTGTCCTTCCAGGAGCCGACGATGTCGCCCTGCTTGTTGAGCAGCACGATGGTGACGTTCTTCTTGGTGTCCCAGTGGTTGTAGCGATCGATGATCTTCCCGTCGAAGTCCGGGACCATGTAGAGCTTGCGGGCCAGGCCAGGGATCGGGGGCTTGTTGTTCTCCTTGAGGATCTGCTGGATGCGCTTGACCGTCCGATCCTGCGCCTGGGCGATCTTGTCGTTGGCGAAGGGCCGCTTGTAGAACTCGAGGTCCCGCAGGTCCACGATCGTGACCAGCGACACGGCGGGGTTGTGCCCGTACTTGAGCGCGAGCTCCTTGGTGATGGGCTTCATCGCGTCGCGCTGCTCGGGGTGGTTGATGAAGATCATCGTCGCCTTGCCCCGGAAGTCTGCCGTCTTGACCTTGTTGCCCTTGGCGTCCTCGGCGACCCAGTCGGAGGCCTTGTTCTGGGCCGAAGCCGCCCCGACCATCGACAGGAGGCCAAAGAGCGTGGCCATGGCAACAAAGAGAGCACGAAGTGCGGCAGGGCGCTGGTTGGAAGTGGAAGTCTTCATGAAGTTCTCCGCTTTTGAAAGATCGTGAGGGCTGGACCCCAGTGGCTCAACAGCGTGCCGAACTTCGGGGGGCAAAATCAAGTTCATCAGCCGCCCCCGGTCGGTTCTTGCGCTCGTGGCTCCTCAGACGGCGACGCACTGGGGATATTCAAGCCTGGATGGGAGCAAGAGCGAGGGGCCTGAGCGATCGGGATGAAGGCGACTGGAGAGGGGGAGATGACCAGGGCGTGCCCGCCACTGACGACGCTGCGAGGGCGCGCTCGCCGCGGACGACGCGGCGTGGGCGCGCTCGCCGCTGATGACGCGGCGAGATGACCAGGGCCAGCTCGCCGCGGACGACACGGCGAGCGGACCCTGACCGAGGGCTCAGATGCCGTTCTTGACGAGAGAGGCGCGCTGGACGCGGTCGAGCTCGATCTGCTCGCTGTAGAAGCTCCAGAGGGCGTTGGCGGCGCGATCGTGGCTCATCTTGCTGACGTGGCGGCGCGCGGCGTCGCCCATCGATGAGCGCAGCGGCTCGTCCTCGACGAGCCGGCGGATGGCGTCGGTCAGGGCGGAGCTGTTCGAGCTCGGGACGATGACGCCCGTGCGGCCGGGGATCATCAGCTCGGCGGGGCCGCCCTCGTCGGTGACGATGACGGGCAGCGAGGAGGCCTGCGCCTCAAGGACGACGTTGCCGAAGGTGTCGGTGTTGCTCGGGAAGACAAAGAGATCCGAGCTGGCGAAGATCGACGAGAGCTCCTCGCCGCCGACGTAGCCCGTGAAGCTGACGCCTTCGAGGTCGGCGCCCTTGGCCGCGAGCTGCTCGCGGTAGGGGCCGTCGCCGACGATGCACAGCTCGACCTTGACGCCCTGGGCGCGCAGCGACTGGAAGGAGGACAGGAGGGTGTCGAGGTTCTTCTCCTTGGAGACGCGGCCGACGTAGAGCAGCTTGGTGACGCCGTTGAGCCCGTAGCGGGGCCAGATCGCGGTGTTGCGCCACTGGGGCGAGAAGCGGTCGGTGTCCACGCCTCGGGCGAGGATCTCGAGGCGCTCGGGGCGCAGCCCCATGGCGACGAGGTTGTCGTAGGTGGCCCGGCTCGGCACGATGACCTTGCTCATGGCGCCGTAGAAGGCCGAGACGTAGCCGCGCACGACATCGGCGATCGTCTTGTCGCCCAGCAGGCGCTCGGCGTACTCGGGCACCTGGGTGTGGTAGTGGCCGACGATGGGAGCGCTGAGCATCTTGGCGATCGCCAGCGCGCCGAGGCCCACCGGGCCAGGGGTCGAGGCCTGGATCAGGTCGATCTCGTTGTCGACGCACCACCGCATCATCTCAAGGACGGGCGGGAAGCCGAGCGGCATGTGGTCGTAGCCCGGGGGCATGAAGGTCGACAGCGGCTCGAAGCGGACCACCGCCTGGACGCCCTCCTCGGCCGCCCACTGGTCGACGCTCTGGGCGTCGGCGCCGACCGCCTCGGTGCGAAGGCCGACGAGGAAGACCTTCTTGCCCTGGCCGCGCAGCTCCCGGATCATCCGACGGAGCCCGATGGTGACGCCGTTGACGTCATCGAGCGTGTCGGTGAAGATCGCCACCGAGGGCTCCCCCTTCGCCTCATAGCCCAGCCCGATGGCCGCGTGAAGGGCCTCACAGCGGCGGCGATCCTGGTAGAAGTAGCGGTAGCCGATGTAGTAGGGCGCGTGGAGCAGCAGCATCTGGAGCAAGGCCGGCACGCACCGGATGATCCCGTCGAGGTCGAGGCGCTGGACGGAGTCGACGAGCTCGGTGGTGACCCCGGCGAGCGCCTTGCGGGTCACGCGCATGGCGATGTCGTTGATCTCCTGGTGGAAGGACTCCTTGTCCCCTTCCTCCAGCATCCGCTGCCAGGTCGGCAGGCGCGTGTCGAGCATCACCTCCTGGAGCGACATGACCAGGCGCCCGAGGGGCGACTTGAGGAGCTGATCCAGGGGGCCCATCTCGGCCAGCGCGGCGCCCTTGGTCGCGACCGTCTTGTAGAGCTGGTGGTAGATGCCGTCGTCGGCGCGCTGCTCCTTGCGGTGGACGTAGTACTGGACGACGCCCGAGTAGATGTTGTGGGCGGCGCTGACGGGGGTCATGAACTCGCCCTCGGGCACGGTGCGGCGCTCGTGGAGGGCGTCAAAGAGGCCCTGGACGGTGGCGGGCCCTTCGAAGGCGGTGTAGGCCCGGGCGATCGCGATCCCGGAGTGGTCGTCGCTGCCGCCCGTGTAGCCCTTGGCAGGATCCCAGTCGATGGGCTGGATGTCGTACTGGTTGGCCCAAAGCTCCATCTTCTCGCGCGTCAGGGCGCCGAGCATCTGCTCAAGGGCCTTGCGGTGGTAGGGGTCGCGGGGGCCGTTGAGCAGCTCGATGTTCTTGAACATCAGGAGGCACTGCTCGATGTGGCTGCGGCGCAGGCGGCCGTTGACGCTGCTCAGGGGGTGGGCCAGGGAGTGGACGATGCGCTCGGCCCGCAGGTAGTCGACCAGATCGTAGATGTTGTAGCGCAGCCGCTGGATCTCGTCGTGCTGGGCCTCGGTGATGTCAAAGGCGAGGATGTGGACGATGCAGCCGTTGTCGGGGAAGCGGGCCGAGATCTCTTCGGAGAGGAAGACATGAGGGCCGTGGTGGGCGATCTCGAGGGCGCCCAGGATGGTGTCGTGATCGGTGATGGTCACCAGATCCATCCCTCGGGAGATCGCGCGGCGGTAGACGTCCTCAGGGCTGGTGTAGCACTCCCGCGAGTCGGCCTTGGCCAACAGGTAGATCTTCGGGCTGTCTGAGAAGTGTGAGTGGACATGCAGATCGGCCTTCACTTGCCCAAGGGTCCTGATCATCTCTCTTCCTTCCTATCTTGAGGGTGCCTCGGAGGCGGCCTCATGAACTGGAGCGTCGACACTCCAGGGTGGACAAACATTACTCCAACAACCGGCTACTCAAGCAGCCACCAGACAGAAACATCCCCGCCTGCGATGGGTCATCGAGCCCGCATTGGCGGGGATTGACCCGTGAAGAACGGGAACCTGCCGGGCTTCTTTGCAAGCCTTTGGCCAGGAATCGCGGGGGGGGGCAAAGATACAGGCGTCGAGGACCACGACGTGACCCAAGGAGGGGAAATGGTCAAGCGTCGAGGGGCAGGCGCGGCGCGGCGGTTTCAGGAGGGGGGCAAGAAACAAAGAAGGCCCTTCGACGCGAAGTCAAAGGGCCTTCAAAGAGATTCCGGCGGCGACCTACTTTCCCACAGAAAACTGCAGTATCATCGGCGCTGGGGAGCTTAACTTCCGAGTTCGAGATGGGATCGGGTGGGTCCTCCCCGCCGTAGCCACCGG
>SYOX01000286.1 GCA_005804885.1 Pseudomonadota bacterium | reverse complement strand
CGTCTTGCCGTGATCGACGTGACCCATGATGGTCACCACGGGCGCCCTGGGCAAGAGCGCGTCCTCGGCCTCCTCGGTCTTGTCGAGGTAGGACTTCATGTCGAAGGTCACGTTCTCGATCTTGTAGCCAAAGGGCTCCGCGATCACCGACGCGACCTCGACGTCCACCGCCTGGTTGATGGTGTACATCTCACCCATGCTCATCAGCGAGCGGATGATGTCTGCGGCCTTGATGCCCATCTGGCGCGCCAGATCCGACAGGATGATCGCCTCGTTGACCTTGATGACCCGCTTGTGCTCGGCGGCCTGGGTCATCTGGGTCTTGGAGGGCTTGCTCTTGCGCCGGGTCTGCTTCAAGCGCCTCATCTTGGCGGTGTCGTCATAGAGCTGATCGGCGGCCACGGTGCGGCGACCGCTCGCGCGCTGTCGACGACGGCCGCGCCCGGATTCCTCGCCGCCGGGGCCCCCTGCGCCGGGACCGCCCCCGCCCGGGCCAGAAGGAGGACCAGAAGGGCCAGAGGGGCCGGAGCCGGGCGCCGGGCGCCTGAACTCGCCGGTGTTGCCTGGGCCAGAGGGGCTCCTCGGCGGAGGCGGAGGGCCACGGCGAGGCATCTGGTTGGACGAAGGGGGCGGCGGCGCGGGCGAGAAGGACTTGCCTTCAGCCGCCAGCCTCGACTTGAGCAGCGCCGGGTCGATGCGACCCAGGATCACGGCGCTGCGCTGGGGACCCCGGACGACCGCCGGGGTGTCCTGCGGCTCAACGCCAGGAGCAGCGGGCGGAGGCCCTGAACTCGCCGACGCGGGTGCGGCTTCGGCCGAAGCTGCCTTCGGGGCCTCCTCGGGAGCTCTCGGGGCGACGACCCCCTCGACCCTGGGCGGGCGAGCTTCGGCGGCGACGCCATTGCTCGCCGGCGCCTCGACCTCCACGACGGGGGCCGCGACGGCGGCCGCGACGGGGGCCGCGGCCTCACCCTCGACAACAGGGGGCCGGGGCGCAGGCTGCGCGACCGCCTCGACGGCGACGGGCTTCGGGGCCTCGACGGCCGCTGGCTCGACGGGCGCGGGCGGGCGAGTCCGCGGCGGCGCGGTGTCCTCAGGGGCCCGCCTCCTCGGCGCCTCGATCGGCTGAGGCTCCACCCGCCGCCGAGGCGGCGGGGAGAGCACGGGCGCAGAGACGACGACGTCCTCTTCCTCGGAGGAGCCCCGGCGTGGGGGGACCTTGGATCGACGGCGGATGACCGTGTCGTTCAGACGGGTGTTGACCGTCGTGTCCTGCCGCTCCTGCTCGATGGCGGTCTCGAAAGAGACGACCTGATCGACGGACAACAGGCTCATGTAGTTGTTGACCGTAAAGCCCAGACCCATCGCGTTGATCTTGTCGACCAGCTCGCGCTTGTCGAAGTTGAGCTTCTTGGCAATCTCGTAGACGCGCTGCTTCGTCATGTAAGTCCGTACCCCTCGAACCTGTCGCTGTCACCGTGCCCCTGGTGGATCGTGTCACGACCTACCACGGGCTCCTGAAAACCTCCAGCAGCATCGGGATCAATCCGCCCGATCCTGCTCTTCCTCACCCTGCGGCGGGGTCCCCTCTTTGGGCACCCCACCCTCTTGCACGCCCGCCAGCTGGCGGGATATGCGCTGCAAATCGCTCGCAAAGGGCTGCCCCTCCACGAGAATGACCCCAGCGTGCTCCCGCCCTATCCGCCCGCCGAGCTCCTCGCCGGTCATCCACGAGATGACCTCGAGCCCCTTGCGCTCCGCGTTCTGGACGAGCTTGCGGCGGCTCCCCGCCGACAAGTTGCTGGCCAGCACGAGCACCAGCCCCCGACCCTCCTTGAGCCCCTCCAGCACCTTGGACTCCCCGGAGATCAACGCCCCGGCTCGCCGCGCCAGCGACAATCGCTGACCCATCTGGTGCCTCAAGCCCAGGCGAATGGCCTCAAGGAATACCTCCGATCTGGGCAGCGAGAGCTTGCTGCGCAAGGAGCGCGAGAAACCGCCGCGCTCTATCGCCCGACGCACACAGGCGACGCTCGGTGAGATGTAGACGCCCCGACCAGGCGCCCTCCCCGACCAGTCCACGGCGATCGTCGCGCCCTCGCCGCCCTCAACGGGCATCGGCACGCAACGCAACAGATCCGCCTCGTCGTGCCGCTGCCGACACCCGACACAGGTCCGCGTCGGCCCGGACTCTCGCCCCTGGCCGCCGCCGACGCTCTGCTGCTCCTCACCCTCGACCACGCCTCAACCTCACGCTCTGTCCGCTGGCGGCGCGCCGCCGCGGAGCACCCTCAAGACTCGTCGTCCTCGAACTCCTCGTCTTCCCCATCCTCGACGCGGGCCGGATCCATCAGCGCCATGTTCGGTCGGCGCGTCGCGGTCCTGGCCTCGGCCTCCTGACGGCGAGCCTCCATCCAGGCCTCTCGATCCTGCTCCAGCTGCTCCAGAGTCACCTTCTGGATCTCGAAGTACTCCGTGACAGCCTCCTGGAGCTGACGAGCCTTCTTGAGGCCGATGCCCGTCTTGAGATCCAGCTGCTCGGCGGACTCCTCGTAGAAGATGTGCCGGACGGTGTAGTAGCCCGCCTCATGGAGGCGCTTGGCCACCTTCTCGCCCACACCCTTGAGCTCCTGCAGCCGCTCGCGCTCCGTCGTCTCCTGGCCGTCGTCGCCCTCGACCTCGGCCGGGCGCTCCATCACGTCGCGCGCCGCCGCGATGATCCGCTCGGCGTTCTCATAGCCGAAGCCCGGGATCTGCGACAGCTCCGAGGGCTCCGCCAGCGCAATGTGCTCCAGCTTGCTGTAGCCCAGCGTAAAGAGCGTGTCGATCATGTCGCCCGAGATCCTCTCGTACTCCAGGAGGTTCTTGCGCGCCTCGGCCATCATCGTCCGCAAGCGCGTCTCCGAGATGATGTCCAGGTTCCAGCCCGTCAGCTGGGCCGCCAGCCGCACGTTCTGCCCGCCGCGGCCGATCGCCAGCGAGAGCTGATCGTCCGGCACGATCAACTCCATGGTCGTGTTGGCCTCGTCCAGCAGGACCTTGCTGACCTCCGCAGGGCTGATCGCGTTGCACACGAAGCGCGCCGGATCATCCTGGTAGAGCACGATGTCGATCTTCTCCCCGCGAAGCTCCTGCACGACCGCCTGAACGCGGCTGCCCCGCATCCCGACGCAGGCGCCGACCGGATCGACGTCGCTGTCGCGGCTGTAGACCGCCACCTTCGAGCGCACGCCCGGCTCCCGGGCCGCCGCCACGATCCGCACGATGCCCTCGTACATCTCCGGCACCTCGGCCTCGAAGAGCTTCATCAAGAGCTGCGGATCGGCCCGCGAGAGCACCACCTGCGGCTCCCGGCTCGACCGACGCACCTCCTTGATGATCGCCTGCACCCGATCGTTGGGGCGGTAGCTCTCGCGCGGCGTCTGCTCCTTGCGCGGCAGGATCGCGTCCGTGCGCCCGAAGTCCAGATCGACGATCAGGTTGCCCTTGTCGAAGCGGCGCACGATCCCCGTGACCAGCTCGCCGGCCCTGTCCTTGTACTCGTTGAAGACCATGTCGCGCTCGGCCTCCCGAACGCGCTGGATGATGACCTGCTTGGCCGTCTGCGCCGCGATACGCCCGAAGGTCGCCCGCGTCGACTGCAGCTTGAGGATGGCCCCGTAGCGCTTGTCCTGCCGCTCGGCCTCCTCGCGATCCTCATCCCGATAGAAGATCTGGAAGAGAAGCTCATCGCCCGGATCCGCGTCGAGGCTGTGCTGCTCGGCCTCCGTCACGGAGATGTCTCGAAAGGGGTTCTCGACGTCCTCGTCCTCAACCACCGTGATGATCTGGAAGAGCTCGACCTGGCCCTTGCCCTCGTCGTACTGAGCCTCGATCTCCCGCTGCGCGCCAAAGGCCCGCTTGGCCGCGGTCAAGATCGCCGCCTCCAGAGTCTCAACGAGGATCTCCCGGTCGATCCCCTTGTCCCGGCTCACTTGATCAATGACGTGGTTGAGGTTCATCGCCTACCCTGCTCCTGCTCTCCGCCCGTGCGCTGCGCGCTCCGGTCAAGCCTGCAATTCTCTCTTCTCATCATCGCCGTCTCCTCGACCCGTCAATCAAAGTCGTAGGTCGTCCGCGCCTTTCGTATGGCCGACAGTGGAAACTCCATCAACACCCAGCGCTCGATCGGCTCGACGCTGGCCTGTTGACCCTTCTTGACCTTCTTGCGCGGCGGACAGACCCGCACACGCAACATTGAACTCTCTTCGTCAAAACCCTCCAGGAAACCCTGGAGCGGGTTTGGACCCGGCGGCGGGTTGACCAGCGTCAACAACACCTTCTCACCCACCGCGTGCGCAAAGTGACGCGCCCTCTCCAGGGCCCGCTCCACACCCGGGCTCGACACCTCAAGCAGGTAGGCCACCCCGATGGGATCGTCCTCCTCCAGCCGCGCCGACAGCTCTCGGCTGACCTTCGCGCACTGCTTGACCGTCACGCCCTCGCCCGCCACCCTCGGCGTCGGACGATCCACGATCACCCTCAACACCGAGCGACCCCGATCCATCGCCATCCCGAAGTCGTAGACCACAAGGCCCTGGCCCCGCGCGATCTCCTCGACCAGCGCCTCCAGACCCTTGACGACCTCTGTCGAAAGACGACCCATTCACACGCCCTCTCGGTACACTCAAGCCCAGCGCGCAACTCCCCCCTCTCCTGGCTCACCACCCACCAGGGCCTCCTTGACGTCCATGCGTACGAAGAAGGTTTCTGCCAGAACAAGGACAACCCCCCGCTGAGAAGTTCTTCTCAGACAAGGCCGCCTTCAGGCAGGGTGAAGCGCCCGAGGACCTCAAGTGGAGACATTGGGAAGACCCCAACTCCAACCCGGCCATGGACACTTTGGGGCTGGAGAAGCCCCGACGAACAGGAAGGAAGGACCGCAGGCCCGTCTCCCTCGATTCTTGCGCCTGACAAGGCCCTGAAACACCACGAGTCAATCGGTTGACTCGACCTTGGGGACGCAAGATCCCAGGAAGCGGCAAACTTATACATCACGGGCAGGCTCTTCGCAAGAGGGCAAATTGACAAGGGATCTTACCTCCAGGTTGGCTCAGCGAAGGGCTCCAGGCTCCTTCGACGCGAGCCGCCCCTCAGCGCCCCACGCTCCCCAACGCCCCACGCTCCTCGCACCGCCCCCACAAGGGGGGACGGGCTCGTCGGGTGGGGCTGGTATTTCAGGGTGGGCTGCGCCCTGTCGGTCGCAGGCCAGCGCGCGACCGCAATCGACACCAGGGGCGTGAAAATCCCAATCCACAGGCCCACTTCGACGCGCTGATCAGGCCCTGCGATCCGCGCTCGTCCGCCCGCGGGCCTGCGACCGACAGGGCGCAGCCCACACCGCATTTCTAGCCCCACCCGACGAGCCCGTCCCCGCAGGGGGCGGTGCGAGGAGCGTGGGGCGTTGTTGGACTCGTCGATCTCCCTTCCCCGTCAACGAAGTCGACTGTGCGCTTGCCCTGGATCGAGGCTACGGCGACGTTGACGGGCACCGCAAAGGGTCGTAGAACATCAATAAGCCCACAGAAGCCGACTCAAGGGAGGCCATGCACAATGAGCGAATCCAAGCCCAGCGTCGTTGACGGGATCATCTACATCTTTCTTGGTCTCCTGGCCGTCGCCCTCGGCGTCATGGGGGTGCTCTTCATCCTCGACCCGGGCAACGCCACGCGGCCCTTCCTCATGGACGAGACCGGCACGCTGGTGACCAAGCACCAGATCGCCTACCTCATGATGCCCGCAGGCTTCCTCGGCGGGATCGCGCTGGGCGTCTATGGCGTCATGCGGATGAAGGGCAAGCCCCTGAGCGCGCCCGCCCGCAACGACGAGGAGGATGAGGACGATGAGGACGATGAGGACGACGCCGAAGCGAGCAAGGGCGCAAAGGCGTGAGGGGATGGAGTGCTGATCGAGGACGCTGATGCGCTTGAGGGACCGAAGGGCGTCAAACCCATCAACCCTCGAGAACGCTGACCGGTTTGACTCCCGTCGGCCAACGGGCCGACAACGACGCCGTCGGCAAGATCGACGCCGTCGGCAAGATCGATGCCGGCGTCGTCGATGCGAGCACAGCTTGTGCCGGCGGGCCAACGGGCCCGTCTGTG
>SYOX01000285.1 GCA_005804885.1 Pseudomonadota bacterium | reverse complement strand
GACCCCGCCGCCGCGCCCGACCCCGCCGCGGCCCCCACCCCCACGGCGGCGCCCGGCGCCTCGGTCGTCGCCCGCGCCACCTCCGCAGGCGCCTCTCCCTCTCCTCGGCCTGTCATGCCCCCTCCCTCGCGCCAGCCATCGCCCCCAGCCTCGCCAGCGTCTCCTCGGCCTCGGCCACGATCTCGCCGATCACCTGCGCGACCGTCGGCAGCGTGTCGATCAGCCCGACGACCTGCCCCGTCGGCAGGATCCCGGCCTCCGGGCGCCCGTCGACCATGCTGGCCTTCGTCAACATCGGGGCGTTGGCCGCCATCGCCAGCTGCGCCCAGGTCAGCTGCTGGCTCTTGCGCATCGACAGCCCCTCCCGGATCAACTCCGGCACCCCCGTCTCCGTCAGCCGGCTCAACCGCAGCGCGTTGAGCGCGGCCTTCGGGAAGCGCGACAGCGGCCCGGCCTTCTCCAGCGCCTCGACCAGCGCCGTCCGGATCACCCGCTGGGGGTAGCCGTCGATGCTGCTCGACACCACCGTGTCCGTCACCGATGCCTTGAGGTAGAGCGCCTTGACCTCATCCGGCACCGTGCTCTCCTGCGTCAGCAAAAAGCGCGTCCCCATCGCGATCCCCGAGGCCCCCCACGCCAGCGCCGCCACCAGCCCCCGGCCGTCCTTGAAGCCCCCCGCGCCCAGCACCGGGATCGACACCGCCCGGCACACCGAAGGCAGCAGCAGCGTCGTGGCCACCGGCCCCGTGTGGCCGCCGCCCTCGTGGCCCTGCGCGATCACCGCGTCCACGCCCCACTCGACCATCTTCTCGGCGTGGCGCTGCGCCCCGATCGTCGGCATCACCACCAGCCCGGCCTCCTTCAACCTCGGGATCACCGCCTTGCTCGGCGCCCCCGCGAAGCTGGCCACCCTCACCCCCTCCCGGATCATCAACTCGACCCGCTCGGGCACGTCCACTTGATCGCCGCGCAGGTTGACCCCGAAGGGCTTGCTCGTCCTCGACTTGACCTCGCCGATGGCCGCCTCAAGCTCCCCGAAGGTCATCGTCGCCGCCGCCAGGATCCCCAAGGCCCCGGCCTCGCTCGTGGCCGCCGTCAGCCGCGGCCCCGACACCCAGCCCATCCCCGTCTGCACGATCGGGTAGCGCACCCCGAAGAGATCACAGATCGGCGTGTGCAGCGACCCGCGCCTGCCCTGGCCGTCCTCCTCAACCCCGCTCATGGCGCCCCCCTCGTGATCCCCTCCGGGTCGATCACCTCCCGCAACAACCTCAACTCCACCTCCGTCGGCGCCCGAGTCTCCGGCACCGCCTCAGGGACCACCAGAGAAAACCCAGTCTTTTCAACAACCTCCTCGACACTCACGCCCGGGTGGACCGAGGCCAGCCGCATCGCGCGCGTCGGCGTCTTGAAGTCGAAGACGCCCAGGTCCGTGATCACGACCCGGATCTCGTGAAACCTGGAGGCCTGCGCGCCGAGCTTCGCGGCCCGGTCGTAGCCGACCCCCGAGACGACGTCGACCTGCTCGACGAAGACCCTCGGGGAGTGATCCGGCACGAAGTAGCTCGTCGTGTGGTTGATGGTGTTGCCGGGCGCCCCCCGCATCCCGAGCAGCTGCACCTTGGGGCGCGCGGGGTCGCCCAGGCAGGCGATGTTCTGGTTGCCGAAGCGGTCGATCTGAGAGGCCCCCATCATGACATGGCGCCGCCCCCACCAGACGAGGTCAAAGACCGCCCTGTAATGCATCTGCCCTTCGACGACGCGGGCCGCCGCGCCCGGCCCGCCCACGGGCGGGTTGTTGGCGATCAGCGCCGCGACCCCGTCGGTCAGCAGCAAGTCCGGCTCGAAGGTCGCCCTCGCCAGCCGGACGCCGACGGCGGGCACGGCCCCCATCGGGCTCGCCAGGATCTCCCCGTCGCCTCGGAAGGCCTCGGCGCACGCCACCGCGCACACCTCCATCCGTGAAAACTCGCCCATCAGCCCTCCTCCCCGGACAGGTGCGCGGCGCGAAAGGCCTCCCAGGTCGCCGGGCTCTTCGCCGAGGCCGCGTACTGGGCCTGGAGCGCCTCGTCGCGGCCGTAATCGGGCGCGCAGTCCGTGAACCACGCGCCGCCCGGCGCCTCGACCACCCCGTGGACCATCATCCTGTTGATGTGCAGGCTCTGGACAGGCCCCTCGTCGAGCAGCGCCTCCGTGGGCACGATCCGCTCGCAGGACATGTAGGCCCGCGACGCCGCCCGGCAGAAGAGGTCGTCAAAGAAGGGATCTGGCCCAAGCATCTGCCCGTTGCCGGCCGCGTCGGCCCTGTTGACGTGGATCAGCGCCGCGTCCAGCGTCAGCGCCGGCATCGCCACCAGCTCCTCCTCGTCCGCGTAGGGCGAGCGCACGGTCTTGAGGTGGGGGTTGATCGTCATCACGTCCGAGCCCAGGCCGGCCCGCGTCGGCAAGAAGGGCAGCCGCAGCGCGGCGGCGTACAGCCCCCACTGGAGCATCCCCTCGTCGAGCGGCTCGCTCTGGATCGCGCCGCTCTGGCACGCATTGCGGAAGTGCGGCTCCAGCGGGATCGAGTCCAGCGACACGAAGCCGTAGACCACCTTCCTGACCTTGCCCGCCGCGCACAGGAGCCCCACGTCCGGCCCCCCGAAGGACACGACCGTCAGATCCTCAAGCCCCGAGCGCGCAATGGCCCGCACCAGGCTCATGGGCTTGCGCCGCGAGCCCCAGCCGCCGATCCCGATCACCATCCCGCTCTCAAGGCGCCCGACGACCTCGGCCTCCGTCATCCGCTTGTCAGCCACGCCCGGCCCCCTTGGCCACGAAGGCGTCGCGCGCCTCGTCGCCTGCGCCGGCGAGGTTGAGTTCGAAGGTGAAGCCCTGCTCGAAGCGGTAGCTCTTGTTGACGTCGATGGGGTCGATGCCGTTGAGGCAGGCCTTGGCCGCCCGCATCACGGTCGGGCTCTTGGAGGCCAGCGAGGCGGCCAGCGCCAGCGCCTCGCCCTTGAGGGCGTCGCGCGGCACCACCTTGAGCACCGAGCCGAAGGCGTGCAGCTCCTCCGCCGTCGCCGTCGCGCAGGTGTAGACCATGGCCCGCATCTTGTGGTGAGGCACCAGGCGGGCGAGGTGGGTCGCGGCGCCGAGCGCCCCCCGATCCACCTCGGGCAGCCCGAAGGTGGCGTCCTCCGAGGCCAGGATCACGTCCGCATTGCCGACCAGCCCGATCCCGCCGCCGAGGCAGTAGCCGTGGACCGCCACGATCACCGGGACCGCGCACTCGTAGACCGCCTTGAAGGCCGCGTAGCAGCCCCGGTTGGCCCCGATCAGCGCGTCAAAGCCCTGCGTGCGCTGCATCTCCTTGATGTCCACGCCCGCGTTGAAACCCCGACCCTCCGCCCGCAGGACCACCACCCGGACCTCCGGCCGCTCGCCCAGCTCCCGCAGCGCTCGCGCCAGCTCAAACCACCCGGCCACCGTCAGCGCGTTGACCGGCGGGTTGTCCATGACCACCTGCGCGATCCCCTCGCCGTCGACCTCAACTGCGATCCCCATCTCTCCCCCCCTCGCGCCCGACGCGCGCCGCCGAGGCGCCTTATGATGGCGAACTAGAACACGTTTCAGTTTGATTGGCAAGCGCCGCGCGACCAGGGTCGCGGCCAGCGGCGGTGTTCCACATGAAACACTCGCGCCGTGAAACTGAAACATGTTACAGTTTTTCAACAAGGGCGCGTGCGAGGGGCTGGATTCGGGGGTGAGCGGATGACCACAGAGGCGACCGAGGGGTGTCGGGGGGATCTGGAGTTCGGGACGATCGCGGGGCTGGTAGGCGTCGCGGCGCGGCGCTACGGGGCGGCGGTGGCCGTCGAGGACGGCGAGGTGTCGCTGAGCTTCGAGGGGCTGTCGTTGGAGGCCCGCAGGGCGGCGCGGGGCTTGATGGCGCTGGGGGTCGATCGCGGGGACTGCGTGGCGATCTGGGCGCCGAACATGTGGGAGTGGATCGTCGCGGCGCTGGGCGTGCACCTGTGCGGGGCGGTCTTGATCCCGATCAACACGCGTTACAAGGGGATCGAGGCGGCGGACCTGATCGGGCGTGGGCGCGCGAAGGCGCTGCTGACCGTCGCGGGCTTCCTGGGGACGGATTACGTGGCGCTGCTGCGGGGCTCGGGGGTGGCTCTGCCGGATCTCGGCGCCATCGTGGTGATGCGGGGCTCAGGGGAGGCTGCGCCCGACGGGGTCCTGAGCTGGGAGCGCTTCCTGGCCGATGGCGAGGGGATCGACGAGGCCGAGTTGGCCGCGCGCGAGGGGGAGGTGTCGGGGGAGGACCTGTCGGACATCCTGTTCACGTCGGGGACGACGGGGGCGCCCAAGGGCGCGATGTGCACGCACGCGCAGTCGCTGCGGGCCTATCGGGACTGGAGCGAGGTGGTCGGCTTGAGGCGCGGGGACCGCTATCTGGTCGTGGCGCCCTTCTTCCACTGCTTCGGCTACAAGGCCGGGTGGCTGGCGGCGCTGATGATGGGGGCCACGGTGCTGCCGCAGGCGGTCTTTGACGTCGGGGCGGTGTTGGCGCGGGTCGAGCGCGACAAGGTCACGGTGTTGCCGGGGCCGCCGACGCTCTACCAGATGATCCTCGGGCACCCGGAGCTTGGAGCGCGGGACCTCTCGTCGCTGCGGCTGGCCGTGACGGGCGCCGCGGTGATCCCCGTGGAGCTGATCGAGCGGATGCGCCGCGAGCTGGCCTTCGAGCGGGTGATCACGGGCTATGGGCTGACGGAGGCGTGCGGGATCGCGACGATGTGCCGGCACGACGACGACCCCGAGACGATCGCGCTGACCTCCGGGCGCGCGATCCCCGACGTCGAGGTCCTCGTCGTCGACGCGCAGGGCAAGGAGGTGCCCAGAGGTGAGCCGGGCGAGGTGGTCGTGCGGGGCTATAACGTGATGCTGGGGTATCTGGATGACCCCGAGGGGACCGACGTGGCGATCGGCCGGGGGGGCTGGCTGGACACCGGCGACATAGGGATCATGAACGATCGTGGCTACTTGCGGATCACCGACCGCAAGAAGGACATGTTCATCATGGGGGGCTTCAACGTCTACCCCGCCGAGCTTGAGCGGCTGATGCTGATCAACGAGTCCTTGACCCAGGTGGCGGTCATCGGGGCGCCGGACCCGACCATGGGGGAGGTCGGGGTGGCCTTCGTGGTCCCGAGGGCGGGCGCCGAGGTCGACGAGGCGAGCCTGATCGCCTGGTGTCGCGCCCACATGGCCAACTTCAAGGTCCCGCGCCGGATCTTCGTCGTCGACAGCCTGCCGCTCAACGCCGTGGGCAAGGTGCAGAAGTTCGTCCTTCGGCAGCGGCTGGCCGAGGCGACCGGCCCGGAGCCGGCGTGAGCGGCGGCGGCGACCTGCCGTCGACCGGGGCGGCGCTCGTCGTCGGCGGCAGCGGCGGCCTCGGCGGCGCCATCGCGGCCTCTCTCTGCGAGCGCGGCGCGGAGGTCGCGTTGACCTGGCGGCGCAACCGCGAGGGCGCCGAGGCGCTCGCCGCCGCGCTCGGACAAGGCGGCAGGGCGGCCACCGCCCACCCCCTCGATCTGGAGGACCCCGGCTCGGCCCAGCGCCTCATCGACGCCGTCGCGCTCGCCCACGGGGGCCTGCACACGCTGGTCTACGCCGCCGGGCCGGCCATCGAGCAGCCCTTCATCAGCCAGACGAGCGCCGAGCAATGGCGCGCGGCGATCGACGTCGAGCTCAACGGCTTCTTCCACCTCGTGCGGGCCGCGATCCCGGCGCTGCGGGCGGCCAGGGGCTCCATCGTGGCGCTGAGCAGCGCCGGGGTCCACCGCTACGCGCCCGGCGACATCCTCTCGGTCGCCCCCAAGGCCGCCATCGAGGCCCTCGTGCGCGGCGTCGCGCGCGAGGAGGGGCGCTTCGGGGTGCGCGCCAACTGCGTCGCCGTCGGCGTCATCGAGGCCGGCATGTTCCTGCGCCTCAAGGAGACGACCTTCTCCCCCGAGTGGCTCGACGCCGCGCGCCGCAACACGGCCCTGCGCCGCTTCGGCACCGCCGCCGAGGTCGCCGAGGTCGTCACCTTCCTGGCCTCCGCCCGCGCCGCCTACCTCACCGGCCAGACGCTGGCCGTCGACGGCGGGTACAGCCTCTAAGGCCCCGCCGACGCGACCGAAAAGCTCAGTATGCAAGCCTACTTGCAAGCGAATCTGTCCTTGCCGACCTCCTGGCCACCCCTCCATCGAGTTGGAGGGATTGACGGCTTAAGCCGGGCGAGCGACATTGCCTGGGAGTTGGTTGGAGGAACCTTCATGAGAACAGGTCTTTCAGACACCCACCCCGATATTGAGCGGATCATGATCGACGGGTATCGCCGCATGAGCCCGATCGAGAAGCTTCAGCGGGTGGCCTCTCTCAACCGCACCCTCGATCTCCTCGTTCAAGCTCGAATCGAAGCCGACCACGGGTCCGACATCGACCCCACCGAGGCCCAGCTGCGCGCCGCGTCTCTCAGGCTCTCGCCTGAGATCATGGTCGAGGTCTTTGGCTGGGATCCCAGGAAAGAAGGCTACTGATGGCCACCGGGGAGGTCATTGACGTCACCCTGCAGGTCGTCGATGTCTTTGAAGAGCTCGGGCTCCCTTATCTCGTCGGCGGCTCACTGGCCAGCTCCCTGCATGGCATCCCACGTGCGACCCAGGATGTCGACATCGTCGTTCAGCTGTCCTTGGGCGACGTGAAGCCGCTGGTCCAAGCGCTCGAAGCAACGTTCTACATCGACGCTGACATGATCAAGGAGGCCATTCGGGCGCGCTCCTCGTGCAACATCATTCACCTGGCCACGATGTTCAAGGTTGACCTCTTCATCCTCAAAGACGAGCCGCTGGCCCGACATGAGATGGCGCGTCGCCAGCGCTTCTTGTTGCCTGGACTTGGGGAGCGGTCCCTTGTCGTGGCCAGCGCCGAGGACATCATCCTCCAGAAGCTGATCTGGTATCGCCTTGGTAATCAAATCTCGGAGCGCCAATGGAAGGACGTTCTTGGCGTCCTCAAGGTCCGTCAAGGGGCTTTGGACAGGGATTACCTTGATCAGATGGCGAAGGCCAATGGCCTGAGCGATCTCCTCCTTGAAGCCTTCGGCCAGGCCCAATAAGCCCCGCCGAGTGCGCGGCGGGCGGGGGGCAAGAGCCCTTGTCGGAGCGCTGGCCGCGTGGGGCGGGCGGCGAGGGCGGCGGGGCTGGCAGGAGGAGGTGTGGGTTCCGTCAAGTATGAAGGCGAGATTCCAGAAACTCTGACGGGTTGAGGGTGGTCGGCAAGGCCAGGACTGCGTGAGTTGGTTCGTTGGGACGGCCCATCGAGTTTGAGCAAGCGTCCATGGTGAAGTATCCGG
>SYOX01000284.1 GCA_005804885.1 Pseudomonadota bacterium | reverse complement strand
GTCATTTCGCCTTGAACATCATTAAACAAGACCCCAACCGTAAGCTCGGTGTCGCCAACTCACGCAAACGGGCTGGCTGGGATCGTAACTACCTGCTCAGCCTACTCTCCACGGCACGCGCCTAGAACTCGATTGCCCTGCCCCCTCACCCCCAGGTTCGACGTGCGGCCCCTCCCTCGCTTGGGGTCGAGGTGAGCGCCGATCTGCGGCGGCTCGACACCCGCCGCCAGCATCGCCCCCGCCCTGCAGGGTGGAGTCCCTCTCGCCGCGTGTGTATAGTGCCGGGTCGTCGTCAACGCCGCGTGCAGACCAAAGAGGGGAACTTGAGCGAGATCACGCGCGAGCAGATCAACGAAGCCGTGGCGATCGTTCAGGAGATCGCCGCCGAGGCGCAGAAGATCAAGGATCCGAGCCAGGGCATGGCGCTGGCCCGCCGCATGGAGCAGGCCGCGGCCCGCCTCGGGGCGCTGGCCGCCGGCTACGAGGCCCAGGAGGCCGCGAAGCTCCCCCCCGAGGCCCAGACGCCCCAGCTCACCCGCGTCCGCGTCAAGCTGACCGACGAGCAGCGACAGCGGGTGCTCGGGGAGGTCGGCCTGGATCTGGAGGAGGTCGAGCTGGTCGGCTCGCGCGGGGTCTGGGTCAGGACGCTGCGCAGCTCCTCGCCCCAGCGCATGAACAAGGCCATCCTCAAGGCCGCCCGCAAGGTCAAGGCCGAGCAGGACGCCCGCGACAAGGCCGAGCAGACGCTCGCCCAGCTCGACGCCGTGGCCGACCCCAGGCTCAAGGCCCAGCTCGACAAGGCCCGCAAGGACCCCAACTTCCTCGGCGGCCTGCTCCAGAAGGCCGGCGGCAAGGGGCCCTGACCGGCTCGACACGGCTCGCCGCTCGCGCTCGGGGTGCTCCCGGCGTCGCGGGCGGCTGAACAAGCTAAAGTGAGAGGATCATTGGACAAGTTGAGGTTGCTCCTCCAGCGCATCGACGGGCGCTCATACCCGGCCTACAAGGAGGCGCGGGGGACATGGCGCTTCGAGGACTACGCGCTGGACATCGTCCACGTTCAGGGCGACCCCTTCGCGGCGCCCTCGGCGATCGCGGCGCGGGTGCCGCTCGACTACACCTCGATCAGCGACGCGGACCTGCGCCACCCGCACCGGCGGGTCGGGGTGGAGGACGCGCTGCTGCGGAGCTTCGCCAGGGCGGCCAGAGCGATCGGAGGTGGGGGGCGGGGGTCGGGGAAGTCGGGCCACTGGGGCGTGGTGCGGGTGGGCCAGGAGATGGTGGCGCGCACGGGGTGCGAGGTGCGCGACGGCGAGCTGTGCTTGAGGTTCACGGCGGGGTTGCCGGCGCAGGGCAGGCGGGTGCTGGGCTGGCAGGCCGAGGCGATGTTCTTCAAGGAGCTGCCCCGGATCATCGAGGAGGGGATCCTCGGCGTCGATCTGGATCGGGTGCGGGCCTACGCCGACGGCTACGAGGACCAGGAGGCGCTGCGGGCGCAGCTCTCGGCGCGAGGCTGGGTGGGGTTCATCGCCAACGGGGCGATCCTGCCGCGCCGCAGCGGGGTCGATGAGCGCCCGATGGAGCCGCTGCTCGCTCTCCCGTGGCGCTCGCCCGAGGCGCTGGAGGCCGAGGTCGAGCTGCCCCACGCGGGGCGCGTCCGGGGCACGGCCATCCCCGCCGGGGTGACGCTGATCTGCGGCGGCGGCTACCACGGCAAGTCGACGGTGCTGCGCGCCCTGACCCGCGCGGTCTACAACCACATCCCCGGCGACGGGCGCGAGCTGTGCTCGGCGGTCTTCGACGCGGTGCACATCCGGGCCGAGGACGGCCGGCGGATCTGCGCCGTGGACATCTCGCCCTTCATCGGCAACCTGCCCGACGGGCGCGACACCGCGCGCTTCTCCTCCGACAACGCCAGCGGCTCGACCAGCCAGGCCGCCAACATCGTCGAGGCGCTGGAGTTGGGCGCCACCTGCCTCTTGATCGACGAGGACACCTCGGCGACCAACTTCATGGTCCGCGACCGCCGCATGCAGGCCCTCATCCAGACCGACCGCGAGCCCATCACCCCCTTCGTCGATCGCGCCCGCGCGCTGGCCGACGATCACGGCGTCTCGACCGTGCTGGTCGTCGGCGGCTCCGGGGACTGCTTCGAAATCGCCGACACCGTCCTCGTCATGGACGCCTACACCCCGCGCCTCGCCACAGACGAAGCCCGCCAGATCGCCGCCCGGTTCCCCTCCGGGCGGCTGGAGGAGGCCCGGGGCGCCCTCCAGATGCCCGCCCCGCGCGTCCCGCTCGCCGAGGGCTTTGATCCGAGCAGCGGGCGAAAGGCCCAGCGGGTCAGGACGCGCGACACGCGGACGATCTCCTTCGGCGAGGAGGAGATCGAGGTGTCGCTGCTGGCCCAGCTCATCGACGAGGGCCAGACCCGCGCGATCGGCGACTGGCTGCTGGCCTGCGCGCGGCGGCTGGCCGACGGCCGAAGATCGCTGGTCGAGATCTGCGACGCCATGGAGCGCGAGGTCGCCGAGCGCGGCCTGTCTGCCACCGCCCTGCCCGGCGCCGGCGATCGCGTCCTGGTCCGCCGCTACGAGTTCGCCGCCGCCATCAACCGCTTGCGCAGCCTGTCCATCCGCTGACGCCCTCGGCGAGGCGCTGCCTCGGCGAGCGACCCTGGGTCGCGAACAAGAGGGGCCCGGCGGTGTCAGAGAACGCGAGCGCCCTCGTCTTGTCCAAAGGCGCGAGTCTGGACAAGTCTTCTTTCGTGGCTCTACCCTGACCTTGATTTCAGCGTCGGGAGCTCTCGGACGAAGACAAGAAGCAGGCAGCTTCTTCGACAACCTCTCCGAGCCGAGCGAGATCGCGATGATGACCCACACCCGGACCCGGCCCATGAACATCGATCCCCAGCGCGCGATGATCCCGATCAGCCTGGGTGTCTTCTTCATGCTCTACTTCTACTTCAAGGTGCCGGTCTGGGCGCTGGGGCTCCTGATGCTCTGGATCCCTGTCTTCTACCTCGGCCTCCCCATCCTCAAGGATCGCAAGTGGCGCAGCTTCGAGCGCGAGTTCGCGCGGCGCTTCCCCAGCGGCGACGGCCAGGGGATGCTCTCCTTCTACCGAGGCCAGTGGTTCCTGCGCCAGTTCGGCCCCAAGGCCGGGATGCTGGAGAAGCTCGGCCTGATCTACTCGGCCATGGGCAAGCACCGAGAGGCCGAGCAGATCCTTGAGCGCGCCGTCCAGCTCGCCGACCGCGTCCAGCGCGACAAGTTCATCCTCAACCTCGCCCAGGTGAAGTTCGAGCTGGGCAAGTACGAAGAGGCCGAGCAGATCTACAAGCGCCTGCTCTCGCGCTCCCCCCACATCGCCGGCGCCAACCTCAAGCTCGCCCTGATCCGCGTCCACCGCGGCGACGACCTCGACAAGTCCCTCAAGATCCTTGAGGCCGAGCTGCCCCGCGCCTTCGGCGAGGATCGCCGCCGCATCGAAGAGGCCCTGGCCGCCGCCCGCGCCCGCTGATGGGCGCCGCCTCCTCGCTCCGGCGGATCGCCGCCTGCGCTCTCTCAGGCGCCCTGTTCGGCGCGCTGCTCCTGCTCCCTCCACAGCCCCAACCCGCGCACGCCGATCCGCCCGGCGTCTCCTTCGCCCACCTCGACGAGCGCCTGGACGACGCCCTGGCGCTCACCAGGGAGGGTCAGTTCGCCTCGGCGATCCCCATCTTCGAAGCGCTGCTGGCCGACGCGCCGCCCTCCTGGCCCCGGCACCACGACGCGCTGATCGGCCTCGCCCGCGCGCAGATGGCCGCCGGAGCGCCCAAGGCCGCGCTCGACGCAGGGCGGCGGCTCATCAAGAGCTACCCCACCTCACCGCACGTCCCCGAGGTCCTGCTGATCTTCGGAGACGCCCTCAGAGGCGAGGGCGGGTGTGAGCACGCGCTCAAGGCCTACGACAAGGTGCAGACCTTCGAGGGCTAACCCCACAGGCGGCGCGCGATCTTGCACGCCGCCCAGTGCCATCAAGCGCTCGGCGACCCGGCCCAGGGGCTCGGGGCCGTCGTGAAGTTGCTCCAGGAGCTCGGCGCCGTGAAGGGCGGCGCGGCCTCGGCGTTGCACGGCGCCGATCCGGCGCTCGCACAAGGCGACCGAGAGCTTCGCCAGGAGGCGCTGGCGGCGCTCGTCGACCTCTACGCCGACGTCGGCGCCCCTCACCAGGCCAGCGCCTTCTTCGAGCGCTTCGTCGAGCCCGAGCAGGCCGCCGAGCTGGTGTCGCGGCTCGCAGACCTCCATCTGGAGCGCGGTCAATCCAAAGCCGCCTTGTCGCTCCTCGATGCGCTGGCGAAGTCGTCATCCAACCCGTTGGATTTATTGGAGATCCGGATCAGATTGCAGCGCGCCTCGACCCTGGTTGGCGACGGCGGCGCGTCGCTGTCGAGGATGGAGGCGGCCTGCGCGACCTTGAAGCGCGCCGACCTGGCCTCCGGCGTCGATCGTCAGCGCCTCGACAAGCTCCGAGGGGAGCTGGAGTTGGAGGTTTTTGCGCAGTCCTCGGCGCTCTACGCCGAGAGCCACGGCCCGGAGTCGATCGACCGGGTCGTTCGGATGCTGGCGCTTCACCTCGACGCCTTTCCAGAGAGCGACAGGCGCTCTCAGGTCGCCTTCACGCTGGCTCAGGCGCTCGAGCGGCTCGGTCGCCAGCGCGAGGCCTTGCCGCTCTACCTGGATGTGATCGAGCTCGACCCCAGCGGAGAGCAGGGGGCGCTCTCCAGGGCGCGGGTCGAGGCGCTGTCGAAGCACTGATCGTCAGCGTCTCGCCGGGATAGTCTCGCCGGGAGAGTCTCAGCGGGATCGCTTCGCCGGGATCGTCTCGTCGGGCCGCCTTGTCGGAACCGTCTCGATGGTGGGTCTTCGAGGGGGCGTCAGGGTCCGCAGAGGGCGATGCAGCGCTCGGGGTTATCGCCGCGCAGGCAGGCCTCGCCCTGGGTGGAGGGCTTGAGCTGGAGCCAGGAGTCGCGCTGGAGGTCGAAGGCCCAGACGTCGTCGATGAGGCCGCAGTCGGTCTTGCCGCCGAAGACGAGGAGCTCGCCGCGGACGTCGTCCAGCGCGCTGAGGTGGGCCGAGCGTCGGTCGGGGGCGTCGAGGCTGGGCAGGGTGAAGTCCGGGGGGAAGTCGCAGAAGGCGTTGGCGGGGGTGTTGACGGCCTCGGGGGGGATGATCTCGATCCACTGGCGGGCCTGGACGTCAAAGCGCCAGGTGTCGTTCTGGTTGCCGACGGCGGCGTCGTCGTGGCCGGCGAAGAGGATGACGTCGCCGCTGGCCTTGTCGAAGGCCAGCGATGAGAAGATGCGGTGCAGGGGCGCGCCGTTGCCGCCGGGGTGGAGCTCGGTCCAGACGCCCGTGGTGACGTTGAGCTGCCAGAGGTCGCCGAAGAAGGGGCCGACGAAGGCCTGCTCGTCGCCGCCGCCGTAGACGTAGAGCAGGTTGTTCTCGGCGTCGAGCGCGGAGGCGTGGAAGAGGCGCTTGCTGGGCTTGACGTTGCTGGTGTTGAGCTGTCGCCAGGCGTTGGTGGCCAGATCGAGGATCCAGACGTCGTTCTGGGGGATGAAGTTCGCGCCGTTGTTGCTGGTGTTGCCGCCGAAGACGACCATCTCGTCCTTGTCGGGGTTGTAGGCGGCGACAGTGTTGACGCGCGGCGAGGGGGCCTCGCCGCTGGTCTGGAGCAGCTCCCAGCTCATGGAGGCCAGGTTCAGCGCCCAGACCTCGTTGTAGAGGGTGTAGGGGCCGCTGCGGCCGACGCGGAAGCGGCCGCCGAAGACCAGCATCCGGTCGCGGGCGGTGTCGAGGACGGCGACGCCGCGCGCGCGGTCGCCGGGGCCGTCGATGACGGGGTGCTCGGTGAAGGCGGCGCAGCGGTTGTCGTAGACCCACAGGCCGCCTATGGGGTGAGGCGAGGCGCTGCATTGGACGGACTCGCCGTCGTCGCCGCCGAAGAAGACGAGCTGTTGGCGGGAGGTGTCAAAGACGCCCATCATCTCGGAGCGGGCCTCGGGCTGCGGGCCTTCGACCTCTGGGCAGGCGGGGGGCTCCTCGGGCTCGGGCTCGGGTTCGGCCTCGGGCGCTCCCTCGGGCTGGGCCTCGGGCGTCGGTTCAGGCGAGGCTTCAGGCTCGGCGGTGGCCGGACTGGCGGGGGGGTCGCCGCAGGCCGCGGCGGCGGCCAGGAGCAGGGTCAGCGCGGCGAGCGCGGCCGTGGCCGCGAGGGGTCGCCGGGCGGGGTTGGCGCGGAGCTGGGCGGTGTCGGTTCGGTGAGTCATCGTCGCGTCCTCAATGGTCTTTTCTGGGTCCACGGGGCCTGTGGCGCGCTCAGGACAGCAGCGCGCGGCCAGCTTTGCAAGGGTTGAGGGGTCGGCGCCAGGGGATTTGTGGGTCGTCGATTACCGGATCTCGGCCTCGGCGCCGCGCGAGCCCGGGTTGCCGAGGCTCTGGCCGCCGTCGCCCGCGCCGGCGAAGGTGATGCTGTTGGTGCCGATCTGGGGCTCGGAGCCGGGGCTCCGGAAGATCCCGATGGAGGGGCCGCCGGCGCCGCCGCCGCCGTGGCCGCCGCGGCCGCCGGCGCCGCCTCTGCCGCCATTGCCGCCGCGGCC
>SYOX01000283.1 GCA_005804885.1 Pseudomonadota bacterium | reverse complement strand
CCTCCCTTCAAAGCGTTGACCAGATAGATAACCCACTTCTGAGCCCCCAAGGAAAGATGTCTCAGGGCTGATTTCAACATCAGTCCATCGACCCCCGCCACGACGGGCTCCGATGAGATGTGACTAAGAGACAGCCTTGCGGAGCGAGGAGGGGGACAGGGGGTGGAGTGTGCGATCCCGCCGCAGGCTCCTGCGGCCCCCCCAAGTGGCGTTGTCCGCGCCATCGGCGTAGGCTCACCCAGGGTCGCCGACGCGGCCGACCCCCCCGCACCGAGGACGCCATGCAACGCTCTCACCGCTCGCTGATCCTGCTCCTGGCGCTATCCGCGGCCTGCTCCGAAGACGCCAGCCCCGCACCCGCCGACGACGACGCCGCCGACATCGGCGGCGCTGACGACGCCGACCCCGCCGACGCGGGCGAGCCCGAGGGCGATTCGGAGGCGAGCGACGCGCCGGAGGTCGAGGCGGCCTCGTGCGGCGACGGCGCCTGCGACCCCGAGGAGGACGCCGAGGGCTGCCCCATCGACTGCAACCCGGCCCCCGTGGGGATGCACGACCCGACCACCGGCGAGCTCTTCGCCTTCCCCGACGACTTCTTCACCATCGAAGACGCCGACACCGTCACGGGCGAGCGCGTCCACATCACCCCTGCGACGCTGCCCAGCCTGGAGGACTTCCCGGCGGGCTTCCGCGGGGTCTTCACGGACCTGTCGACGCTGGACGGCTTCGGGACGACCGCCGGGGCTTTTCTGAGGTTCACCCGGCCCCTGGATCTGGCGACGGTCCCCTCGGGCCTGGAGACCGGCCAGCGCGGCCAGGCGGTGATCTTCGGGGTGCTCGGGCCGGGAGGCTTCGAGCGGGTGCCCGTGGAGGTCAAGGCGACCGACGAGGGCGCGACCTTGATCCTCAGGCCGATGGCGCCCCTGCCGCCCGCGTCCAGAGCGCTGGCCGCGATCACGACGCAGATCACCGGCGCCGACGGGCGCCCCGTCGAGGCCGGCGCCTACACCCGGCGGCTGCTGGCCGGGGGCCAGGGCGACCGGGTCGGGCGGCGCGCGGCCGAGGCCGTCGAGGCCCTCGTGGCCGCCGGTGAGATCGACGCCCCCGAGGCGCTGGCGGGCCTGCTGACCTTCACGACCCAGTCGATCGTCGAGGAGTCGCTGGCCGTAGCCGAGGACATCCGCGCGCGCCCCCACCCGATCGTCGATCGCGGCGGCTGCACCCCTTCGCCCAACTTCACGCGCTGCACCTTCCGCTTCGAAGCCGGCCACTACCGGACCCCGGAGCGCGCGCTCGCCCAGGCCGACGAGGGCGGCCCGCTGGAGACCTACGCCGTGACGGCCAGCGCCTTCTTGCCCCTTGAGCCCGGCCCCTACGGGACCCCCGCGCCCGTCATCCTCTTCGGGCACGGCCTCAACGGTGAGCGGGATCAAGCCCGCCGGCTGGCCGACTTCGCCGCGCCGCTCGGCATCGCGACGATCGCCATCGACGCCCCCGAGCACGGCGATCACCCGGCCCACATGGGCAACAACGGCTTCCTGGGCCTGATGAGCTTCTTCGGCTTCGACGCGCGCTTCAACATGCGGGCGCTGGCGCTGCGCGACAACTGGCGCCAGGCGACCTTCGACAAGCTCGCCCTCATCGAAGCCCTCAAGGCCGAGGGGGACATCGACGGCGACGGGCTGGATGACCTCGACGGCGCGCGGATCATGTACCTCGGGGTGTCGCTCGGCGGGATCATGGCCCCCGAGCTCCTGGCCCTGACGCAGGACATCGAGGCGGCGGTGCTGGTCGTGCCAGGGGGGCGAGTGACGGACATCATGCAGTTCGGCTCGCTCTTCTCGCCCCTGGTGCGGCTCCTGACCCCCGCGGGCGTCGGCTCCGGCGACGTCGATCGCTTCTGGCCCATCCTCCAGACGGCCATCGAGCGCGGCGACGCCGCCAACTGGGCCCCCCACGTCCTCGACAGGCGGCTCGTCGGCCAGGGCCAGAGCGTCCTCTTCGGGATGGTGCTCGACGACGAGATCGTGCCGGAGCCGGCCAACTTCCTGCTGGCCCGCGCGCTGGGGATCGCGCACATGCCGCCGCAGCTCAGGCCCATCGGGCTGGTGCCCGAGGGCGGGCCGCTGCCGACCTCCGGCAACCTCCCAGGGGGCCGCACGGCGGGGCTGCTGCAGTTCGATCTGGTCTTCGAAGAGGGCGCCTGGGAGGCCGCCACCCACAACAACATCGGCGCAAGCGGGGTCGGCGCCGAGGCGTGGCTGCGCTTCCTGGAAGGGTGGCTGCGCGACGGCCAGGCCGTGATCGTAGACCCCTACGCGGGCCTGGACAGGCCCTGAGGGCGCCTCAAGGCCGCCCTGGGTATCCCCCGACGCCTTCTTCAGCAATCGGCCGAGGGCGCCTCAAGGCCAGGTCGGCGGGGCGTCCAGGCCGCCGGGGTGCACCAGGGCGGTCAGGATGTGGTCGCGCCATGCGCCGTCGATGAAGAGGTAGTCGCGGGCGTAACCCTCGATGGTGAAGCCCAGGCGGCGCAGGACCCTCCCGCTGCGCTCGTTGGTGGGGATGTAGTTGGCCTGGATGCGGTGCAACTTGAAACCCTCAAAGGCGTAATCGATGGCCGCCCCCAAGGCCTCCGTCATGTACCCGCGCCCCTCGACCCGGTGATCGAGGCTGTAGCCCAGGAAACAGGTCCCCAGCGGCCCCCGGATGACGTTCGAGAAGTTGCAGCGGCCCAGGATCGGGCCGCGCGGATCGCCGCCGCGCGCCCGGATGATGAAGCGGGCCGACCGCCCCTCCGTAAAGTCCCGCCGCGACAAGGCCATCTGCCGCAACCAGAACTCCAAAGTCTCAAAGCCCTCCGGGTGCGGGGGATCCCAGGGCGCCAGGTGGGCGCGGTTCTCCCTCAAGAAGCGCACCATCCCCGTCGCGTCCTCAGGGCCACCTATCGTCAGCGTGAGCCGCTCGGTGTTCAGCGTGGGCAGGGCAGGGAGCCGGGGAGCGTCCTCGTTCACGGGCAACCTCCTGGTGGGCGTCGCGCCCTCTTCAGCGAGCCGGCGCCTTGACCGGCTCCATGATAGTCATTACGCTATGCCAAGCTGCAAGTTGCGGCCAAAACCTGTCTGGCCTGTGAGCGTCTGGAGAGCCTGGGGAACCGGCCTGCAGGCACGCCCCCTCGGGGAAAGGGGGCACATGGCAGGGAGACCTCATGCAGCTGATCAATATGGATCTTGACAGGAGAGTTGCGCTCTATCGCACACTCCGAAACCTGTCCCCTCAAGCCTGGGAGAGCTTCCACCAGAAGATCAACCTCTCCCTCCTCTTCCACGACTACGCCATGGACGGCGTCGCGCTGACCGAGTGCGACATGAGCCGGGCGCTCTCCAACGCGCCCCCTCGCCATCACTGCGACGGCGAGATGCTCGAAGGCATCCGCAACACCCTCGAAGGCATCCACCTCGCCCGGCAATTCGCCGAGGAGAGGGGCGCGCCAGGGCTGGAGGAGATCAAGCGCTTCCACGCCATCCTCCTGCCGGTCGACAGCCAGCAGGCAGGCCGCTACCGCAAGACCGAGGGGCCGATGATGCCCTACTGTCACGAGATCACGCGCACGCCGAGCATCTCCTACCGGCTGCGCAAGCTCGTCGACGCCATCCCCGAGATGCTGGCCCAGCTCCACCCCATCATGGCGGCGGCGCTGATCCACCACGAGTTCATGTCCATCTGGCCCTTTGACCACCGCTCGGCCACCGCAGGCCGCCTGCTGCTCAACGGCTGCCTCATGCGCGGCGGCTACCCCCCCGCGATCATCCACGCCACCGATCGCCAGACCTACTACGCCGCGCTCTGCGACCGCCCCGAGGCGATGATCCCGGTCGTCGTCGAGGCCCTGGAGCTGACCCTCCAGGGCGCCGACGCCTTCTTCTCCCGTCGCGCTGAACGGGTGGCCTGAGGCCCGCGCCTGCGACCTCGCTCCCTCCCCGCTGCGGAGAGGATGCCCCGCTTGCAGACGGCCGCGCGGTGGTTATCCTCAGGGCGTCCTGTGACCAGGGCCAAGGTCCGGTTTGAAATCGACGACCGGATCGAATAGAAAGCTCCTAGAGTCCGCAATGGGCGAGCAGCTCCTGCTCGCGTGCATTACGGGTGGGCGCCCCGCAAGACGCGGCCGCGCCCGCGACGATCACGCGGAGATTCAACGATGAGCACTGCCTTCAAGCCCTCTGGCTCGCTCGACGGCGCGACCCCCTCGCGCCACACCGACGGACCCCAGCCCGGAGAGTTCAGCGTCACCTCCACGGGACACCGCGTCGAGCTCTTCGCGCGCGCCTGGCTCCCGACCCGCTACGGCGAGTTCACGATCTTCGCCTTCAAGAACTCCAAGGACAACAAAGAGCACGTCGCGATGGTCAAGGGCGACATCTGGGGCCACGCCCAGGTCCCCATGCGCCTGCACAGCGAGTGTCTGACGGGCGACGTCTTCGCCTCTCTGAAGTGCGACTGTCGCGAGCAGCTTGAGCGGGCCCAGGAGTCGGTCGGCGCCTTCGAGCGCGGCTTCATCCTCTACATGCGACAGGAGGGCCGTGGGATCGGGCTGGCCAACAAGATCCGGGCCTACGCGCTCCAGGAGCAGGGGCTGGACACGGTCGAGGCCAACAAGCACCTGGGCTTTGACGACGACCTCCGCCAGTACGACATCGCCGCGGAGATGATCAAGCTGCTGCGGCCGACCTCGGTGGCCCTGATGACCAACAACCCCAGCAAGGTCAAGGGCCTGGCGCAGTACGGCGTCGAGATCGCCGAGCGGTGCCCGATCGAGATCGAGCCCAACCCCCACAACCTCTTCTACCTCAAGACCAAGCACGCCAAGAGCGGCCACACGATCACGCCGCGCTGAGCCTGAAGATCCCGCCTCCCCTTGGAGCGTCGATGGGTTTGAGGGACCGACCGGAGTCATACGGGAACCACGCTCAAGCCACTTCCATGTTGGGCCACCAGGATGCCCAAGATGACAGTGGTTCGAACGCGATTCCGTATCCAACCCATCAGCGCTCCAGCGTCGCCCTGATCAGGGCGCGCAGCGCGTCGAGCTGGTCGTCGCCGGCCCGGCGCCTGAGCGCGAGCTGGCCGGCCAGGGCCGCGTAGCGGGCCTCGTCGACGCCGGGGTCGAGCCAGTCGCGGCGGCGGCGGGCCAGCGGCGAGGCCAGGATCGGGATGTGGTGGGCGGGGATGAGGCCGGAGGCGGCCTCGGCGAGCAGCTCGTCGGCGATGATCTGGCCTTCGTCGCGCAGCGACAGGTGGGTGACGATCAGGAGGATCAGGACGAGGAAGGGGGTCGAGACGAAGGCCACGATGGAGAACATGGGGTTGTCGGTCTCGATGCCGACGAACATGACGGCGTTCCAGAGGCCGTGCAGTGAGAAGGCCATGGACAGGCCGGTGAGCAGCCCGAGGAGGGGGCGAGGCTGCCCGGGGACGCGGACCTTGGCCCAGCCGAGGCAGAAGCCGAACATCGCGCTGCAGATGCCGTGGACGGTGGAGGTGAAGAGGGTTCGGATGACGAGGTTGACGTACCAGCCCTCCAGGCCGCTGTTCTGGAAGACGTGGATGGCGTAGATCATGTTCTCGGTGATGGCGAAGCCCAGCCCGACGGCGAGCCCGTAGACGAGGCCGCTGGTCATGTGGCCGATCCGGGGCGTGGCGGCCAGCGCGACCAGGACGATGCCCTTGGAGATCTCCTCGGCGGCCGGGACGTACAGGGCATAGGAGATCATGTCGAGCAGGAGCCTGGGCTGGAAGAAGGCCATGGCGTCCTCGATGGCCGAGGCGGTGATGAGGCCGCCGAAGGTCCCGCCGATCGCGCCCCAGGCGACGACCAGGAGGATGAGGCGCAGCGGCTCGCGCTCAAGGCGTCCGAGCCAGCGCACGGCCACGAGGTAGGTGACGCAGGGCATCACGGCGGCGAACATGGAGAGGCTCAAGATCGCGCTGAGCATCGCGGGTCCTGGCAGCGCGGCTCAGGGAGCCTCGGGTTGCTCGTCCCCGGGGTCCTTCGGGGGCGGCGCGTCGTCGGGGGCGTCGTCCTCAGGCGCGTCCTGATCGGTGGGGGTGCGGGGTGCGCCGCCGCTCATCATCTCGATGTTGCGCTGGGCGCGCTCGGCGCTGGGCCCGCTGGGGTACATGGCGAGGAATTTTCGATAAGATTCAATGGCTTGCTGGTTCTGGCCGCTCTTCCGGTAGGCGTCCGCGAGGCCCATCAGGGCGAGCCCATTGCCGGGGCTCATCCGGAGGGCCTGGCTGAAGATGCTGATGGCGGCGTCGGGGCGGCCCATGGCGAGGTAGGCGCGGCCCTTGCCGTAGAGCGCGCTGATGTTGGTGGGGCGCTCGTCGGCGGCTTTGGAGAATTCGCGCAGGGCGTCGGTGCTGCGGCCTGCGTTCAGGTGCTGCTCGGCGCGCTTCATCGCGCTGTCAAAGCCCCCGCCGGTGGCCTCTGGGCGGTCGGCGACGGGCTTGTCGCGCGCGGGGTCCTTGACGGGGTCATTCTTGTCCTCGGCCTTGTCCTCGACCTTGTCGGGGGGGGCGTCGGGCGTCGAGGGGAGGGCGGCCAGGGCGGCGTCGGCGGCGGCCGGCGCGGCGGCGTCGAGGGCGGCCAGCGCGCCGGCGGCGTCTCCGT
>SYOX01000282.1 GCA_005804885.1 Pseudomonadota bacterium | reverse complement strand
GCTGACGCCGGTGACGCAGGTCAGGCGCGCCAGCGGGATCTGGACGGTGATGTCCTTGAGGTTGTGCTCGCTGGCCTCGACGATCGCCAGGCAGGGGTCGTCGTCGGGGTTGAAGCCGCGAGGGCCGTCGAGGGTGGCCAGGGTCGGCCCGCGGCGGCGCAGGGCGGCGGCGGTCGGGGTGTCGGCGTCGGACAGGCCGCCGATCGGGCCTTGGTAGATGAGCTGGCCGCCCTGCTCGCCGCCTCGGGGGCCGAGCTCGATGACCCAGTCGGCGCTCTGGATCATGTCGGGGTCGTGCTCGACGACGACGACGGCGTTGCCCATGTCGCGCAGGCGCTCGATGACCTCAAGGAGCTTGAGCGTGTCGCGGGCGTGGAGGCCGGCGGTGGGCTCATCGAGGACGTAGAGGGTGTCCGTCAGCGTGCGGCCCAGCGAGGAGGTCAGCTGGATGCGCTGGACCTCGCCGCCGGAGAGGGTCCGGGACTGCCGGTCGAGGTGGAGGTAGCCCAGGCCGACCTGCTGGAGGTAGATCAGGCGCGAGAGCACCTCGTCGAGCAGCGGCGCGACCCGCTTGCGCTCGCCCTCGGTCAGGTCGAGGGCCCTGAAGGCGTCCAGGGCCTCGCAGACGCGCATGGCGTAGAAGCGGGACAGGGGGAGCTGGCCGACGGTCACGGCGCGGGCGTCGGCGCTCAGGCGCGCGCCCTCGCAGGACGGGCAGGTCGTGTAGCCGCGGTAGCGGGCGATCAGGATGCGGGCCTGGGGCTTGTGGCGGCGGGCCTGGAGGCGGTCGAAGAAGCCGCGGACGGCCTTGTAGCGGCCGTGGCCCTCGAAGACGAACTTCCTGTCCTCGGGGGCGAGCTTCTGGAAGGGGATGTCGGTCGGGACGCCGCGCTCGCGGGCCTTCTGGAGCAGCTTGCGCTTCTGGGCGGCGCGCTTGGGCGTCTCGAAGGGGGCCACGGCGCCGCGCTCAAGGCTCAGGCGGCCGTCGGGGACGACCTTGTCGGGATCGATCCCGGCGGCGCGGCCGAAGCCGGAGCACTCGGGGCAGGCGCCGATCGGGGAGTTGAAGGAGAAGAGCGGCGCGATCGGGGCGATGAAGGCCCTCCCGCAGCCATTGCAGGCGAAGTCGTCGCGGAAGGAGCGCTCGACGAAGGCCTCCTTGTCGCTCACGTCGATGACGCGCAGGCGCCCCTCGCCCAGGCGCAGGCCGTGCTCGGCGGCCTCGCGCAGGCGCATCACGCCGTCGCGCGAGACCTTGACGCGGTCGACCAGGACGGGGAAGCAGGTCATGGCCAGCAGGCTCTCGAGCGCGGCGTCGGCCAGCTGCACGGGCGCGCCGTCGAGCCAGAGGCGCTGGTGGCCCTCGGCGGCGAGGCGCTCAAGGACGAACTGGGGCGTCTGGACGTCCAGGACGCGGACCTCGGCGACGAAGACGAGGCGGGCGCCCTCGGGCAGGGCGCCGAGGGCCTCGACGATGGACTCGGGGGTGTCCCGGGTGACGACCTTCTGACAGTCGGGGCAGGTGGTCGTGCCGATGTGGGCGAAGATGAGGCTGAGGTGATCGGAGAGCTCGGTGAGGGTGGCCAGGGTGGAGCGGGCGTTGGTGACGGCGTTGCTCTGGCGCAGGGCGACCGCGGGCAGGATGTTGCGCACCCGCTCGACGGGGGGCTTCTCCATGCGCTGGAGGAACTGGCGGGCGTAGGTGGACAGGGACTCGACGAAGCGCCGCTGGCCTTCGGCAAAGAGCGTGTCGAAGGCCAGCGAGGACTTGCCTGAGCCCGAGACGCCCGAGATGATCGTGTAGGCGCGGTGCGGGATGCGCACGTCGATCTTCTTGAGGTTGTGGGTCTCGACGCCGTCGAGGCGGATGACGTCTGTCGGGGAGGTCGTCTGGGACATGGGGCTCGTCGGGGGCTTGGGGTGCTCGGAGATCGCTCGCAGGTCGGGTGATCATACGTCCAGCACTCCCCGCGCGCAACCACCTTCGACGGGCGACGCTGCGCGGGGAGCGCTTCATGGACCTTCTGAGTCCATGAAGCCGGGCCCGGAGGGGGTCCAGGGGCAGGCCTGAGGGCGACGAACCGAGCGAGGTTCGTTGTTGACAAGCCGCTGCCTCTGTGTAAGAAAGTGGGCGCCTTCGATGGCCCCGGAATCGGGGTGGCCATCCTGACATTCGATCCGCACGCTCCCACTTAAAATACCACGGGGAGGATGCTCTGCCCTCGCACTCAACCATAAGCCCAGGGCGAGTAATCATGAAGCGAGCAGGGTCGAGAGGTGCACAGGACCTATGAACCACACCATCTTTCGGAACCTGCTCGCGATGGTTCTCTTCGCGGCCGCCCTCACCCTGATCGTCTCGGGGTGCACGCGGCCCAGGAAGGACTATCAGCCCGAGCAGCCTTTTGGCTTCAGCCACTACCTGCACGCTGGCCAGCATGAGATCGCCTGTCAGTATTGCCACACCTCTCCCGCGATGGGCCGGCACTCTTCGGTGCCGAGCCTGGACATCTGCATGAACTGCCACAGCATGGTTTCAACGGACAAGCCGATGATCCAGGAGCTGCGCAAGGCCTACGACGAGGGCCGCAAGATCGAGTGGACGAAGGTCCACGACCTGCCGGACTTCGTCTACTTCGATCACCAGCCCCACGTCGCGGCCTTCCGTACCCAGGAGGGCAACGACAAGCCCGGTCAGATTCAGGGCGTGTGCGCCAACTGCCACGGTCAGGTCAACACGATGGAGAAGGTGTCGACGCAGAACGAGTTCAACATGGGCTGGTGCGTCAACTGCCACCGCGAGAACTTCGCGCCCACCAACTGCACGACCTGCCACCGTTGACGAGGCCCGGCGCCCGAAGCGCCTGGTCAGGGTCCCCTTTTGAGGATGCCGAGGTACCCGGATGAGCCAGAACAGCCGCGACGAGTTCAAGCTGCCCGCGTGGGCCGACAGCCTCCAGACGCTGCAGGCTGACGCAGAGGGCCTGGACAGTGGGCGCATCACCATCCACTTCCCGGACCAGTCCGATCCGCTGGCCCTCGACCGCCGCGAGTTCCTGCGCGTGGCCGCCGCCGCCGCCGCCGCGACGGGCCTGACGGCCGCCGCCGGCTGCAATGTCCCCCAGGACAAGATCGTCCCCTACGTGGACCGCCCCGAGGAGGTCTACCACGGGGTGCCCAACACCTACACGACCGTCTGCCGAGGCTGCTCGGCCGGCTGCGGCGCGCTCCTGACCGTGCGCGAAGGCCGCGTGACCAAGCTCGAGGGCAACCCGGACCACCTGCTGAGCCTCGGGGGCCTGTGCGCCCGCGGGCAGGCCGCCCCCCTGGACGTCTACTCGCCCGACCGGCTGCGCGCCCCCATGCAGATCGCGCGCCTCGGCGACGCCTCCAAGCTCACCCGCGAAGACCTCGACAAGAAGAACGTGACCTGGGAGGCGCTCGACGCCGCCGTCGTCACGGCGCTCAAGGCCGCCAAGGGCGGCAAGGTCCGCCTGCTGACCAGCCCCATGACCGGCCCCGCCCAGAAGGCGCTCATCGCGGCCTTCCTCGGCGGCTTTGGCGACGCGAGCCTCACCACCTGGGAGCCCCTGGCCCCCTCCGCGACCCTCGACGCCCACAAGACGGCCTACGGCGACGCCTTCGCCCCGAACTACCGCTTCGAGGCCGCCGGCGCCATCGTCTCCTTCGGGGCCGAGTTCCTCGACAGCCTCCAGGGCTCGGTCCACTACACGCGGGCCTTCGCCAGCCGCCGCGACCCCGACCTCGGCGCCGGCATGTCGCGCTTCATCGCCTTCGAAGGGCGCCGCACCCTGACCGGCTCGGCCGCGGACCTGCGCCACCGGGTGCGCACCTCCGACCTCCTCTATGTGGCGCTGGCCGTCGCCGCCGAGCTCGTCGCCAGCGGGGTCAACTCCCCCCTGGCCAGCGACCCGACCGTCAAGGCCACCCTCGGCGGCTACAGCGCCGACAAGACCGGCGCCGCCGTCGGCCTCCCCCCCCAGGCCATCAAGGACGCCGCCGCCGCCCTGGCCGCCGCAGGCCCCAAGGGGCTCGCCGTGGCCGCAAGGGCCGGCGCCGGCCCCGAAGGCTCCGCCCTCGAGACCGTCGTGGCGCTCATCAACGAGCTGCTCGGCGCCGTCGGCACCACCGTCGATCACGCCCGGACGCTCGAGAGCGGCTCCTCCTGGAGCGACGTCGCCAGGCTCACCGCCGAGCTGGCCGCCGGTCAGATCGACGTCCTCATCGTCGCCGGGCTCAACCCCGTCTACGACGCGCCGCCCTCGCTCAAGTTCGCCGAGGCGATGGGCAAGGCCAAGACCGTCATCGCCGTCGACACCCTGCTGACCGAGACCGCCGTCCGGGCCGACTGGATCGCGTCGGCCTCCCACTGGCTGGAGTCCTGGGGGGACAGCGAGAACGTCGCCGGCATCTACAGCCTCCAGCAGCCCGGCATGACCCCCCTGCACCAGACCCGCTCCCTGGAGGAAAGCCTCCTGACCTGGGGCAAGGCCCTCGGCGTGGCCACCTTCGACGCCGCCATCCAGGCCAGCGCTGCCTACAAGGACCCCGAGCGGCGCCCCTCGCCTGGGCCCTGGCACTTCTTCCTCAAGGCCCACTGGAGCGGCGAGATCCACAAGACCCTCGGATCTCCCGTCGGCGGCCTGGCCTTCTTCGAGGCCGTCGCCCGCAAGGGCGCCTTCACCGCCCGCTCCGGCGGCCGAAAGCCCTCGACCTTCGCCGCCTCCGCCCTCAAGAACATCTCCGGCGCTCGCCCCGACAAGCCCTCCGGCAGCGTCGAGGTCGACCTCTGGGCCAACAACACCGTCTACGACGGCCGCGGCGCCAGCAACCCCTTCCTCATGGAGCAGCCCGACGCGCTGACCCACACCAGCTGGGGCAACTGCGCCTGCCTGTCCCCCAAGCGCTTCACCGATCTGGGGCTCACCCGGCTGGGCGACGTGGTCGAGATCAGCACCGAGGCCGGCGCCCTCTCCCTGCCGGTCATGATCATCCCCGGCATGCACGACGACGTCGTGGCCATCCAGCTCGGCTACGGCCGCACCCACGCCGGCGTCGTCGGCTCGGGCGTCGGCCTCAACGCCTTCGCGCTGGCCGGAGCAGGCGCCGAGGGGCCGCGCTACCACGGCCTCGGCGGGAAGCTCAAGGCCACCGGCGCCTTCGAAGAGCTCGGCATGGCCCGCGGCGTCGTCCACGTCCTGGACCACAACCGCCACATCGTCCCGCACACCTCCCTTGAGGAGTACGCCAAGGACAAGACCTCCGGCGCTCACATGGAGGGCGGCGAGCAATTCTGGGGCGACCACAAGTACCCCGACCTCAAGTGGGGCATGACCATCGACCTGTCCAGGTGCACCGGCTGCGCCGCCTGCGCCGTGGCCTGCTCGGTCGAGAACAACATCCCCGTCGTCGGCAAGCAGGGCCTGCTCGAAGGCCGCCTGATGCACTGGCTGCGCATCGACCGCTACTTCGCCCTGCCCAAGGTCGAAGGCAAGGCCGACTACGTCCAGGAGATGCTCAAGGTCTCCCCCATGATCGCGGCCGCGGACTACCTCGAAAACCCCGAGATGCTCCTCGAGCCGATGCTCTGCCAGCACTGCGACAACGCCCCCTGCGAGACCGTCTGCCCCGTCGCCGCCACCGTCCACTCCGACGACGGCCTCAACGAGCAGGTCTACAACCGCTGCGTCGGCACCCGCTACTGCGCCAACAACTGCCCCTACAAGGTCCGGCGCTTCAACTGGTACAACTACAACAAGGACCGCAGCGAGGAGTTCATCTCCCAGGTCTTCCCCGAGGTGATCGAGCTGGCCAACCTCAACGCCCGATGGCCCCAGGCGCTGCACTTCAACCCCGAGGTCACCGTCCGCTCCAGAGGCGTGATGGAGAAGTGCACCTTCTGCGTCCAGCGCCTGCGAAAGTCGACGAAGGTGTCCAAGAAGCTCGGCATCAACGGGCCGCCTCCCAAGACGGCCTGCCAGCAGACCTGCCCGGCCGGCGCCATCGACTTCGGCAACATCGCCGACGAGAAGGCGCCCGTCACCGCGAAGTTCAACGCCGAGCGAGCCTACACGGTCCTGAGCGCGGTCGGCACGAAGCCCGCCGTGCGCTACCTGACACGGGTTCGCAACACCGGGCCCGCCAAGGCATGAGGAATGAGCCACGCCGCACCTCCCCCTTGAGGGGCGACGCGGCACGCAAGAGACCCTGGCCGCGGCCAGAGTCATCGCGCACGAGAGCGTAGAGCATGGCGACAGAAACAAACACACTCACCGGTCGATCGATCTACACCGACGGCGCTGGACCTCTCGGCGGCCCCAGAGGCGATCGGGAGATCCTCGTCACCGGCGGCAAGACCTACGGCGACGTCGACGACGACGTCATCCGCCACACCGAGCAGTTCCCCACGAAGCTGTGGTGGATGGCCTTCGGCGCAGCGGTCTCCGTCGCCCTCATCTTCATCACCTCCGTGATGATGCTCTTCGCCACCGGCCTCGGCACCCAGGCCATCAACAGCCCCGTCGGCTGGGGCGTCGACATCATCAACTTCGTCTTCTGGATCGGCATCGGGCACGCCGGCACGCTCATCAGCGCCATCCTCTTCCTCTTCAGGCAGAAGTGGCGCACCGCCGTCAACCGCTCGGCCGAGGCCATGACCATCTTCGCCGTCATGACCGCAGGGACCTTCCCGCTGATCCACGTCGGGCGACCCTACTTCGCCTACTGGCTGCTGCCCATCCCCAACGGCCGCGGACCCCTGTGGATGAACTTCAACTCGCCCCTGGCCTGGGACGTCTTCGCCATCTCGACCTACGGCACCATCTCCATCGTCTTCTGGTACGTCGGCCTTGTCCCCGACCTCGCCTCCGTCCGCGACCGGGCCAGGAGCAAGCTGCGCAAGACCATCTACGGCATCCTGAGCCTCGGCTGGCGCGGCTCCAACCGCTCCTGGCGGCACTACGAGTCCGCCTACCTGATGCTGGCCGGCCTGGCCACCCCCCTGGTCTTCTCCGTCCACACCATCGTGTCCTTCGACTTCGCCACCAGCGTCATCCCCGGCTGGCACGCGACCATCTTCCCGCCCTACTTCGTCATCGGCGCCATCTTCTCGGGCTTCGGCATGGTCGTGTCGCTGATGGTGATCCTGCGCTCGGTCTTCAACCTCAAGGACTACATCACCATCAACACCATGGAGTCCATGAACAAGATCATCATGCTCACCGGCATGCTGGTCGGCTTCGCCTACTCCACCGAGTTCTTCATGGCCTGGTACTCCGGCAACGAGTTCGAGGGCTTCGTCTTCAAGAACAGAGCCTTCGGTCCCTACTGGTGGGCCTACGCCATCATGTTCTCCTGCAACGCCATCTTCCCCCAGATCTTCTGGATCAAGAGCATGCGCCGCAACATCGCCGTCATGTTCGTCATCAGCATCATCGTCAACATCGGCATGTGGTTCGAACGCTACGTCATCATCGTCACCTCGCTCCAGCGCGACTACCTGCCCGGCTCCTGGGGCGTCTACAACCTCAAGCCCATGGACTGGTGCATCACGCTGGGCAGCTTCGGCTGGTTCATGACCTTCTTCCTGCTCTTCTGCAGAGTCCTGCCCACCATCGCAGGCTTCGAGGTCAAGGTCTGGATGAACCCGGACGCCGCGTCCGGCAAGGTCTACAAGAGTGGAGGCTCCCACCATGGCTGACAAGCCCGACGACAAGCTCAACAAGGACGCCGAAGCGGCGGCCGAGGTCGAAGAGACCGAGCAGGCCGAGGCCTCAGCAGGATCCGGCGACGCCGACCAGGCCGAAGCCAGCGACCAGGGCGATCCGCCCGAGGACAACGACGCTGACGGCGACGACAGCGGCGACGAAGAGGCCGAAGAAGACGGCGACGAAGGCCACCACCACGCCGACGCCCACCACGGCGGCCACCGCAGCGGCCCTGTCCCCTTCAAGGCCGCCAACGGACCCGCCGACGGCATGGCGGCCTTCTTCGTGCACCCCGGCGAGATCCTCGACGCGGCGGCCAGGGCCAGAGACAAGCGCTTCGTCCACTGGGACGTCCTGACCCCCTTCCCCATCCACGGCATGGACGACGCCATGGGCCTCAGCCGCAGCTGGATGCCCTGGGTCACCTTCGCCGCGGCCATGATGGGCTTGACCACGGCCCTGACGATCCAGACCTGGACGATGTTCGTCGACTGGCAGATCGTCATCGGCGGCAAGCCCTTCTTCCCCTGGCCCAGCTTCATGCCGGTCACCTTCGAACTGTCGGTGCTCTTCGCCGGCATCATCACCGCGCTGACGATGTTCCTGGCCTGCGGACTTCCCTCGCTCAAGCCGAAGATCATCGACTGGCGCATCACGCGGGATCGCTTCGTGTTGTGGATCGACGCCAAGGACCCGCAGTACGACCCCGACAAGATCCGTGAGTTCCTCGAAGGCCTTGAGCCCCTCGAGATCCGGGAAGTGAGGTTCGACGCATGAGACGCACCGCGCTCGCCCTGATGATCGCCGCCCTCGGGCTGGCGACGCTCCTCGGCGGCTGCCGCAAGGAGCGCAAGTTCCTCGAGATCGGCATCCCCGCCCACGGCGATGAGACCTTCATGGAGCTCAACCCCGTCGACGACATGCACGATCAGGCTCACCTCAAGGCCCAGGAGGAGGAGTCGATGATGCCCGCGCCGCTGACCGTGCCACGCACGCACATCGCCTACCCCGAGGCCGTCCGACAGGACAAGAACCTCGCCAAGGCCCTGACCAACCCCGTCGCCATCGACAAGGAGAGCCTCCTGCGCGGCCAGGACCTCTACATGACCTACTGCGTCGTCTGCCACGACGAGCGGGGCCTCGGCAACGGGACCATCATCCCGAAGTTCTCAAAGCCCCCCGCCCTGACCTCACGAAAGCTGCGCGCCGCCACCGACGGCGAGCTCTACCACATCATCAGCAACGGCCAGAACGTGATGCCGAGCTACGCCAACCAGCTCAAACCCATGGAGCGCTGGGCCGTGGTCAACTACCTCCGCGCCCTTCAGCGCGCCGAGAACCCCACCGCCGCCGACGTCCAGCGTCTGCCCCAGCAGTGAAGCTCGAAGCGCACGAGGATCAAGATCCATGAGTCACGCTCACGACAACTTCCAACACCTTGAGGCACCGCCCAAGGTCAAGCTGCCTGCGGCCTTCTTCACGACCTCGCTCGTCCTGGCCGCCGTCGGACTTGTCACCTTCATCGTCGGCCTCTTCGCCCTCCATGACCCCGCCAGAGTCTGGAAGGCCTACCTGATCGGCTTCGTCTTCTTCACCCTCCTGGCGCTCTCCGGCCCCTTCTTCGCCGCCATCCAACACCTGGCGCGCGCCGGCTGGAGCGTCACCGTCCGCCGCATCCCCGAGGCCTTCACGCCCTTCCTCGTCCCCGCGGCGGTCCTGGGCCTGATCTTCTGCCTCGGCGGGATCGACAGCGTCTACGAGTGGCCCCACGAGCAGTACCACGACGCCCTCATCACCCGGAAGCTCCCCTACCTCAACACCCCAGGCATGATCATCCGCACGATCATCGCCTTCGGCTTCTGGACCGGCCTCGGGCTGTGGCTCTTCAAGAACTCCCTGAAGCAGGATGAGGTCGGCGGCTACGCCCTCAGCCGCCTCAACGGCAAGATCTCGCCCCTCTTCATCGTCACCATGGCCCTCTGCCTGACCATGTTCTCCGTCGACTTCGTCATGAGCCTCCACCCCCACTGGTTCAGCACCATGTGGGCCGTCAACATCTGGGTCACCATGTGGCAGTCAGGCCTCGCCCTGTCCACCATCATCGTCGTCCTGCTCCACCGCAAGGGCACCCTGACCCACTTCATCAACGAGAACCACATCCACGACATGGGCAAGCTGGTCTTCGCGATCACCGCCTTCTGGGCCTACATCGCCTTCTGCCAGTTCCTCCTGATGTGGTACGCCAACCTCCCCGAAGAGGCCATCTTCTGGAACGCGCGACTCCACCACGGCTGGGAGAACCTGACCGTCTTCATGGCCATCGGCAAGTTCATCGTCCCCTTCTTCCTGCTGCTGCCCCGCAACGTCAAGCGCGGCAAGGGCCTCGTCCCCATCTGCGCCTGGATCATCTTCATGTGCGCCTTCGAGGTCTACTGGTGGGTCGCCCCCGCTCCTGAGCCCGCCATCGGCGGACACGGCGCAGAGGCCGCCCACGGCGCCGAGGCCGCCCACCCCATCATCTCGCCCGAGCTGCCCTGGTTCGAGATCCTCGTCTTCCTCGGCTTCGCCGGCCTCTTCGCCTTCGTCGTCGGCAAGACCTTCGAGCGCATCAACATCATCCCCACCAAGGATCCGCGCCTCCACGAGGCGCTGGACCACCATCAGTAGGAGCGAGGACTCCCCCATGAACTCGCACACCCTCACATCCGCCGCGCTCGCCCTCGCGACCCTCGGCCTGACCCTCACCCTGACCGCCAACTCGGCCCGCGCCCAGGACGCCTCCTGCAAGCCCGCCGTCAAGGCCCGCCTCGAGGCCAGCCTCCTGCCCACCAAGGAGGCCCTCGACAAGGCCGCGCCCTCCTACGCCCTCAACTGCGCCTCCTGCCACGGCGAAAAAGGCGACGGCAACGGCCCCGCCGGCATGGTCCTCAACCCCAAGCCCCGCAACTTCGCCCAGGACAACTTCACGAAGTCCACCTCCCTGCTCGCCATCTTCAACACCCTCACCTACGGCCTCGAAGGCACCAACATGCCCGGCTTCGAGAGCCTCCCCGAGGACGAGCGCCTCGCCCTGGCCCACTACGTCCGCAACTTCATGCCCGAGCCCAAGCGCGCCGAATCCACCCCCGAGCAGATCGAAGAGGCCTGCGTCGAGCTGAGCAACCCCAAGCTCCCCGCCATCCCCGTCGCCCTCGCCATGGACATCCTCGCCGAAGAGGCCGAGGCCGCCCGCAAGCAAGGACGCCCCGACCTCGGCGCCGTCAAGCTCAACGCCGCCGCCGTGGTCGAAAACGGCAAGGCCACCTTCGGCGCCCTGTGCGCCTCCTGCCACGGCGCCGACGGACAGGGCCAACCCATGTACACCAAGGAGGGCCGCGCACCCTTCGTCTACCTCTCCACCTTCCCCCTCTCGCGCAACGGCGCCTTCGGCACCTGGCAGGACTTCGCCGTCCGCACCGCCGACCTCGGCGTCCACACCACCATGGACGACTTCTCCGACGCCGCCGCACTCTCCGACCAGGACTGGATGAACCTCCAGGCCTTCATGGCCACCTACCCCGGCTCCGCGACCATCAGCGATGACGCTCCCCCTCCCCCCAAGCCTCGCCCCGCCCTCCTGAGCGTCGGCGACGGCTACGAGCTCGTCCTCATCGAAGGCCGCATCTACAAGCTCACCACCCGCACCGAAGACGCCGAAGCCCCCCTCGAAATGATCACCTCCTACGAGGCCTTCCGCGCCCTCTTCACAAAGCTGGATGGGTCCGAGCTCGACCTCCCCGAAACCATCCCCGCCGATGGCGCCAAGATCCAGGTCATCGTCAACAACGACTGCATCGGCCGCCGCACCAACACCGAGGAACAAAAACCCGGCTGCGGTCCCGTCAACGGCCTGAGCACCCCCGAGATCGACGGCGTCTTCATCAAAGCCGACACCTTCGCCCCTCCCCCCACCCCCGAGGACCAGGACGCCCCCAGCAATCCTCCCGTCCCCTGATCAGCAAACCCCTCCCCCCTCTCTGACCTCCACACCTCCCCCCAATCCCCTCCCCCCCCATCCAGGCCCGCAGACCGCCTGTCTCGCAGGCCAACGCCGACCGCTGGCGTTGACTTGTCGACGCAACGTCGCTACATAAAACCCTACAGACATGATGTAGAATCAAATTCGATTCTACAGTAACAGCATCGGGAATCTTCAGGTCCAGCCTGGAGGGGGTTGACCGTGTACCAATACAACGAGATCGATCAGCGGATCGTGGACGAGCGCGTGGCGGAGTTCCGCGATCAGGTCGCGCGGCGCCACTCCGGCGAGCTGACCGAGGATGAGTTCAGGCCCCTGCGCTTGATGAACGGGCTCTACATCCAGCTACACGCCTACATGTTGCGGGTCGCGATCCCCTCCGGGCTCTTGAGCACGGCGCAGGTCCGGATGCTGGCGCACATCGCGCGCAAGTACGACCGCGG